>JBPCIP010000024.1:0-10087 GCA_051006195.1 Pyrinomonadaceae bacterium | reverse complement strand
TTTGTGGTTGCTAAAGCCCGTTGTTGAAAATAAAGAACTTAGCCGACCACAAAATTTTGTGGGAAGTTAAGAAAAGGCATTTAAGCCCGTATTTCAAGGGTTTTTAGCCGCATCGTTTTGACTACCCACAAAATCCGTTGGTATCAGGAACACTGAAGCATTATCCAATAGGAAGAACAACATCATCAAACATAATCAATTTATGGTAGGTATTTACGATAACAGTGAGGAGATAATCAAGAATTTGGTAAGAGTTCTTGGACCTTATCAGATTTTAGGCTATACCGACTCTAATGATACTCACCTTAATGTTTCTAACGTAATGAGTATGGTTGAAGCCGAAAATAGTAAAGAATTAATGAATTACTTCTCATCAAAGGAGCTGTTCTTTGACTCTTCTCGGCATGTGATCGTGAAGGTGGATTCAATAAATAGTATATCGTTTTTGACCGGAGCCATTAACGCGATCTTAAACTCACATATAGAATCATTAACAGTAATTACAGATAAGGATATAAACGCTCTACTAGCTTATGGAGATACACTTGAAACATCTCGTTTGGACAGTCTATTATCTTGTGGTTTATTTTCTGTGCAGCCAGAATTTTCGCTAGATACATTTACCCATTTAATTTCCCATGTGAATTAGAAGTAGGAAAGTGAGATGGTCAAGTATTGGCGGGTTGCATAGTTAGTCTCCTAACAGGCGACAATCAACAAGTATCTGCTTTATACGATTTTATTGATCAAGTAAAATTGAGTTCCACTCAGTAGGGTTTAATTTAAGATCAGCTATGATGCGCCTCCATCAGCGCGAGAATTAAACCGTCAGCACAATAATCTCTGTTAATCTTAGTGTCAAAGATTAGCCTCCAAATCAGCATCCGCACAGTTATCATTTGCTGCCATACGGTCATGGTGTAATTAGACAAAAGATATGAATTGACCAATTCCTAATGTCGTTGTGCGACTCTCTGATTTATATTTTTCAACGGGACAAAATAACTGATTTGTCTCATTGCCCTGCCTACAATCTGACGTTTTCTTAATTATCCAGTCGATTGTAGGGAGTAGATAGTCACCGCAACGTCTCGTTCAATGTACCAGGAATGCGAGATAGGCCGCTTGCGCCGTCCACATGCTTAGTCAAGTGTTCCTTGCGTCGTGCGCTCACGCCCGCTTCGCTGTCTGCTCCATCAATTCGATGAAGCGGCGGAAGTGGTGGGCGGCGTCGTGCGGCCCCGGCGCGGCTTCCGGGTGATATTGAACGGAGAAGACCGGCAGACGCTTGTGGCGCATGCCTTCGACGCAGTTATCGTTGAGATTAATGTGAGAGACTTCCACCTCCGCGGGGAGGCTGTCGGCTGCGACGGCGAAACCGTGATTGTGTGAAGTGATCTCAATTGCGCCCGTCGCCGCTTCGCGCACGGGCTGATTGCCGCCCCTGTGGCCGAAGCGCAGCTTGTAAGTCGAGCCGCCGAAGGCGCGTCCCAAAAGTTGATGGCCGAAACAGATGCCGAACGTCGGCACGCCCGAACTCGCGATGCGCGCGATCTCTTCGACCACATCCGTCATCGACGCCGGATCGCCCGGCCCGTTCGAGAGGAAAATCCCGTCCGGTCGCATCTCAAGCACCTCCGCCGCAGGCGTCGCGGCGGGCACAATTGTGAGGCGGCAACCGAGACGCGCGAACTCGCGTAACGAATTCGTTTTCACGCCGAAGTCGTAGCAAACGACGTGGAAACGCTCCTCGCCTTCCGCCGGAATTTCAAATGAACGCTCGCACGTCACCGCGCTCGCCAGTTCCCTGTTCTCCATCCGCTCTGACGAGCGCGCTTTCTCGACCAAACTCTCTGCGTCCGGATCAACTGTTGAGAGACACGCGCGCATCGCGCCGCGATCCCGGATGTGCCGCACCAGTGCGCGCGTGTCAACATGATCGATGGCGACGATCTCCCAACGCTTCAGATAAGCGTCCAGCGTTTCTTCCGCCCTCCAGTTGGACGCAGTGCGGCTCGCTTCGCGCACGACGAAACCTTCCACCCACGGGCGATGCGATTCGGCGTCAGCCGCGTTCACGCCGCAGTTGCCGATGAGCGGGTAGGTCATGCACACGATCTGCCCCGCATAAGATGGGTCGGTCAAAACTTCCTGATAGCCCGACATCGAAGTGTTGAAGACCATCTCCCCGAATGTTTCGCCCTGTGCGCCCCACGAGCGACCGCGAAACGTCCGTCCATCTTCGAGCGCGAGCAGCGCGGATTTAAGTTCGCTCATGATTCGTTCAGGCTTGAGAACGCAAAAACTGTTGCGCTTCGTTGAGCCAGCGTTTTTCGGTGCGGTACTTGTAGGCGGGCGCGGTCTTGACGGCTTCGATGCAGGCGCGCATCGTATCGGCGGCCTCGCGCGTGCGCCCCATGCCGGAGAGCGCGCGTCCCATCAGGTATAACGCTTCGGGGTCGGACTGGCGGCGTTCGAGAAAGCGTTCGAGCGCATCGTGGGCGTCCGCGTGCTGCCCTGCGGCAAGATAGGTCGCGCCGATCTCGCGCCAGATTTCGTGCTGCGCGTGCTGAGGGTCGCGCGCCACGACCTGCTCGAAATGTTTGATCGCGCCCGCCGGATCGTTCTGCATCCGGCTGATGCGACCGAGTTGGAAGTGCGCGTCCACTTCGTCGGCGTCGATCTCGACGGCGCGGTTGAAACGCTTTTTGGCCTCGTCAAATTCGTTGCGTTGCTGGTGGATGAGGCCGAGGTTGTAGTGTGCCGAGGCATCCGCCGGGTTGAGCGTCGCGGCTTCGAGGTTTTGCCGGAACGAAGTGCGGGCGCGGTGCGTGCGCATCAGTTCACCGAAGTAGCCGCGCAGAAGGAAGAACATCAGCAGCAGCAACACGGGCGAAGCAAACACCGTCCGGAAAAGTCCCTGCATCACCAGCAAGACCGGGATCATCAGCAGTCCGCTCGCCGCCACCACTACCACCGCGCGCAGCCATGAGAGCCGAAAGACTTCGCGCACCGCCACCACCGCCCACAACGCAAAGAGCGGCAGCGGCGACAAGATGAGAGCCGCCAACAAGACGAACGTGGCGGCGAACAATTGGCCGACCTGCTTCGGATCGGGTTGTGTCTGGCCCTTTAACTCCTGCTGCAACGCCTGTCCCCTGACTACCGCCTCCTGAGCCTGCGCCTCCAAACCTGTCACGCGCGCCAACATCGCCAGCGGCAACGCCGCCAGACTCGCCGCCGCCAACGCATAAAACATCGTTGAGGCCAGCACGGCATATTCCTGCTGCACCACGAGGCCGAAACTGGCGCGGCGTTCAAACAAATTGGCGACGAAAATTGTGAGCGGGACGAAGAACAGACCGACGCACAGGAGAGACCAGATCGACAAAATCAGCACATCGCGCAAGCCGAGCAGACCGTTCATCTGCGGCCACTGCGTATACAGCACATGCGCGCCGCTCGCCACGAGCGCGACGAGCGCCGCCACTGCGAGCGGGGCGCGCTCACGCACCAGATTCATTCCCCGCGTCGGCGCGTAGAACATCATTAGTAGTGGTCGCAGCCAATCAAACATAAAAGTTGTTCTTTGTCCGTTGTTCTTTGTCCGTTGTCCGGTTGTTCAATTAAATCTTCAGCAGATCACTCGTCAGTCACATGCAACTGACCACAGACAAAGAACAACGGACAAATTTACTGCTCACTTTCCTCGTCCTCTTCCGGTTCCTCAATCGGCGTCGGCAAGACGCTCGGCACGGTCAGGGAGTAATCTGTCTCGTGCCGGATGACGGTCGTCTGCGAGAGCGGCCAGTAGCGCAGGAGCGCCTTGCCGTAGATATATTTTTCGGGCACTTGTCCCCAGATGCGCGAGTCGCTCGAATTGTCGCGGTTGTCGCCCATCACGAAATAGTAGTGCGGTTTGACCAGCGTGGACGGCAAATTCATCCGTCCCGCGTTGAGTTGCGGATCGAGATACGGCTCGTTCAATTCCTGTCCATCGACGTAGATGCGCCCGCCCCGCACTTCGACGATCTCGCCCGGCAGACCGATGACGCGTTTGATATAGCTTTTATCGGGATCGTCCGGGAACCAGAAAACGACGATGTCCCCCCGGTCGAGTTTCGGCCAGTGGTAATAGACGAGTTTGTTGACAAAGATGCGCTCGCCGTCGTGCAGGCGCGGCAGCATCGAAGTGCCTTCGACTTTGACCGGCTGCACGATGAAGACGACGAACAACGCCGCGACGATCAAGGCGAAGACCAGGTCACGGAAGAGCAGGCGCGTTTCGGCCCAGAAGTGCCGGCGCGATTCCCGGTCAAGTCGCTGCACTTCGATGTCGCGGTCGTCCTCAATTCCAATGTCGCCGAACCGGGGGCTGCGCGACGCTTTACGCTTGAACATAGCCTTCTTCGTTACTCGTCTCAGTTCGTCTCGAAATACGCAATATGAATACTCGGTTTTGAGGTTAGCCGCGCGCCGCGCGCTTTGTCAACGTGGGGCGCAACGCCCGACCGCGCGGCCCCAGGGCATTGCTTGACAGCCTTCGCGGCGCGTCTCTATTATCGTCTCTCAGGTGGCAACACACTTCATGCAAATTAATTTTCCATCACCCGGCAGACGGACGGAGGCCAACCAAGCGTGATCAAACTCGACATCGTCAACCGCGTCGCAGATCGAACGGGCGTGCCGAAGATGAAGGCCGAGCAGGCCGTGGAGGCGCTCTTTCATTCGATGAAGGAAGCGCTCGCGCGCGGCGAACGCATCGAACTGCGCGGTTTCGGCGTCTTCGTCGTCAAACCGCGCAAGCGCGGCGTCGGGCGCAATCCCCGCACCGGCGAAGAAGTCGCCATCCCGACCGGCAAAACCATCCGTTTCAAACCCGGCAAGGAACTGCAAGCCCACGGCTTCGCCGCCGAAGACGACGCCGGACACGACACCGACGTGCCTGACGCGCCGCCCCCCTCCAACACTGAATTTTAAAAACAGTGGCAAGTGGCAGGTGACAAGTGACAAGAGCGAAAGCAGTTTTGTCTTGTCACCTGCTACCTGTCACTCAATTTCCTGTCACTTGATTTATGTCTGAGACAACCCAGCTTGTCCCGCCTTTGATTGCACCTCATGCAAACCGGCGGCGACAGCAGCAGCAGCAGCAGCAGCAGCGGCAAGCGGCGCGACCAAGCGGGCGCGAATGGGCGCGCCACGTCGCGCTGTTTTTGTTGACCGCCGTGACGGCCACCATCGCAGGCATCATGCAGGCAATGGCGGCAACCAGTATTCCTGAGTTTGAACCGAACCTCGCCGCGCCCGCGCATTGGATTAATTACGTCGCATACGTTCCGGCCTATTATTTTCTCTCCGTCCGCGAGTTGCTGCGCCAAGCCTTCGCGCATCCCGAACTGATCGCGCAGGGCACGATGTTCGCCGCTGCGCTGCTCGCCATTCTCGTCGCGCACGAGGCCGGGCATTACGTGGCGTGTCGTCGTTACGGCGTCGATGCAACGTTGCCTTTCTTCATCCCCGCACCTCCGCTCTTTCTCGCCGGCACGTTCGGCGCGTTCATCAAAATCAAGTCCCCGATTCCTTCGCGCCGCGCCATCTTCGACATCGGCGTGGCCGGTCCGCTGGCGGGCTTCGTCGTGATCATCCCCGTCGCTATCGCTGCGATTCTCACGGCGCAACCCGCGCCGCCGCTCGTCGAGACTGCGGTGACGACGGGCGCGTTCATCACTTTCAACGACCCGCCGCTCTTGCGACTGCTCGCGCACGCCCTCGGTGTCCACCTCGGCGGCATCGCGCCCAATCCCTTCTACTTCGCGGCCTGGATCGGACTGCTCGTCACGAGTTTGAACTTGCTCCCCGTAGGACAACTTGACGGCGGGCACGCGGTCTTCTCACTCTTCGGCACGCGCGCTCACGCCCACATCGGGCGGGTCGGGTTTGTCGCGATGGCCTTGCTCGCCCTGCTCGGTTGGCGCTGGCACGGGTCGCCGGGCGGCTTCCTCTACGCCCTCCTCCTCCTCGTCATGCTCCGCGTCCCCCACCCGCAAGCCCAGGATGAACGCGACCGGCTGGGTCGTCCGCGCCTGATCGTCGCCCTCCTGACGCTCGTCGTCTTCCTTCTCTCTTTCCAGATGTTCCCCCTCACGATCTCTTGAGTTGGTCGCAGTTTGTACGCAACGACTGTCGCCCACGCCGGAAAAGTTGCCGACTCAAAAGCAATGCCGCCCAGATGCCGGGCGGCCCTCCCTGATGGTGGTCCTGCGATGGACATCATCGCCCGGAATTTATTGCCGTTCGCTGCCTGTAATTCTCTGGAATGTTTTTTATCGCCAACGTTGTTTAAATATCATATTGTATAAATGTTTTATCCGTTCCTTCCTCAAACCCCAACACAGGAGAAAGTCGCCAATGCGGTTAAAAGCCGAAGTCAGAAAAACCAGTGTGCTCGCCTTCGCCCTTGTTCTGCTGAGCGTTAGCGTCAGCCATGCTCATCACAGCAAGTCCATGTTCGAGTACCGATACAAGGTTCATAATATTCGGGGCGTTCGATATCGGTGAAGGGATAGAACCCGGAGAAACGGCAACACTGGTTTGGGATGAATCAACGGATGACGGGAATTGTGAGCAGTGGATTAAAGCGGTCTTTGATGATGGCGAATCATCCCCGGCCAAGAAATTCGACTTTTGTGAAGAAAATCTTGTATTGGAATTTAATTGATGCCCGCCAGGTTTCTTTCCCGAACGAGTAGCTTTTAATGAGGCAGCCCCAACCGAGCAGGAAGGGGCTGCCTTTTATGCTCCCGGTTCCTCACCATGTAGAGCCGGAATTTCGCTTCTCAGGCTGTTGCAGTCGAAGGCAGTAAGCCCCTGATTTCCCTTACTATTCGCTGAACGTCGTCCTGGTCATTGAGGGCGATCATAAAAAATTTATAACCCTGCTGGATGCAGATGACGCCGTTCGAGAAGAGCCAGATGCCTTCGAGGACGGGGTTGCCGCCTAAGAGCCAACTGACGGGCGCGCCGACGATATGGCCGGGTTGGAAAATCTGCGCGCAGATGGCTAGCCCTGCCGCGCAACTGAACGCGCCGAGGAGCGGCGCACCCACGTAGCGCACGATAGAACGTTCAAACTCCACGCGCTTGCGCTCGGCCTCCGACAATTCTCCTCCGGCAATGAGTTGTTCTCGCTCGCGCAGGTAGCGGTCGAACTTCGCGCCCGCGCGTTGCAGCGCCCAGACGGGCAAAGCCGAGTGGGTGAACCAGTGCGGGTGCGCGCCGAGCAGCACGCCGTCGAGGCGTGGGAAGACCGCGCCCGCGCTCAAACCTCCGGCCAGCGAGAGGGAAACCATCACGGCTTGGCGCGGGTTCGTGCGCGCCCAGTCGAACGCTTTGAACAACCCCACGCTCGCGGCGGAAGTGGCGCGAGTGGCGCGCGCGCCGACACCATAGACGCGCGCGGCGCGGTCGTAATGCTTCTTCGCTTCGCCGAAAACTTCGTTGGCTTTCTCTCCGGCAGTGCGCCCCGCGCCGCGCAGACGTTCGCCCGCCTCGCGCGCGGCGCGTTGCGTTTCCTCGGCCACGTGCCGCGCCTGCTCGCGCACCTCTCCGGCCTGCTCGCGCACGTCATACTCCGCGCCCAGCTTTTCGGCTTCTGCCCGCGCCCGCTCCGCCTCGCTCACCACCCGCGACGCGCCGCGCTTCGCCGCATCCTGCGCCACGCGCGCCCCTTCTTCGACGCGATCCTTGATCTTGTATTTTTCGTCCAACTCGCGCGCCTTACGCCGCGCCGTCTCCCGCCATTCATCCAGCCGGTCTCGATAATCTGCCATGAATACCTCCAGGAATAAGGGATGAGGGCGGAGGGATGAGGGATGAAAAAAGAGATTTAGCCTCGTGAATGGCTTTTTTCTTCATCCCTCATCCCTCCGCCCTCATCCCTTTTTATGATACGCCGAGCGCAGGCGCGGGGTTCGCGCCGAGCGTTGTCGGGGTAGATACGACGCGGTCACGCCCCTGTCGTTTTGCTTCGTAGAGCGCGGCGTCGGCGATGCCGTAGAGTTCGTGCCCGTCGCGCATCGACTCGTTGAACTCGGCCAATCCGATGCTCGCCGTGATGCGACCGGCTTCGGGGATGTCCGTCTCTTTAATCGTCTGGCGCAGCCGTTCGGCCACTTCGAGGCCGTGCGCTAAGTCCGTCTCCGTCAAAATGATGGCGAACTCCTCGCCGCCAACGCGCGCCGCAGTATCGACGCCGCGCGTGCCCGTCTGCAAGACATGACCCAACCGCCTGAGCGCTTCATCGCCACCCTCGTGCCCGTAAGCGTCGTTGACCAGCTTGAAATGATCAACGTCGAGCAGGAGCAGACAGAAAGGATGACCATAGCGTTTCGTGCGCGCCGCCTCGCGCTCCAGTTGCCGCTCGAAGCGGCGACGGTTGGCAAGTCCCGTCAAGTGGTCGGTGAAGGCCGCTTCCTCGCAGGAGTCCAGATAGTTTTTGAAATCGAGCAGCGTGCGCGCACGCGCCAGCAGGAGATCGAGATCGGTCGGGTCGGTGATGTAGCCCATCGCGCCGACTTGTGAGCCGCGCCGCGCATCCTGCGCCGCGCTTTTCGCCGCCGTCTGAATGATGACAGGAATGAAGCGCGTGTTCGGGTTGGCGCGAATGCGTTTGACCATCTCATAGCCATCGATGTTGGGCATCATCACATCCGTGACGATCAAATCGAATTGCTGCGCTTCGACCGCCGCCAACCCTTCTGCGCCGTCGTTCGCCGTGCGGACATTGTAGCCCGCCATCTCCAAAGCGACTTTGAGCAACAGTTGTTTATCCGGCTCGTCATCAACCACTAGCACCGTGAATTTACTCAACATTATTTCCCCGCTTAATCTGTCCGGACGCGCTTGAAAAAGAGGTCTTGCACGCTCACGTCCTTCATGGTAGAGTGCGCTTTAACAAGGGACGGTTGCCGTTATTGCCTGCGTCCGGTCGAACAGCTTACCTGAATCCGAATCAATCTTAACAGAGACCCGACGCTCGCTTGAAGGGTTTGCGCTGGACTCACATTTTCTTGCCCGTTTTTTGCTAATCAACTTTTCTCTCAATTTCAGGGGCGAATCCCTTGCATCGCGCCACGCACACAAAAGCCGAGATTAAATTTCCTGAATCGTTAAAATTTCCGAGGTTCCCCCATTATGCCACACCGACGTGCTTGCGATCTGAGCGCCGCAGACCGCACAGACATTATACGACAGTCCGAAATCGCTGCGGCACTCGATGAAGCCTTGATTGTCAAACTCGCCGCCGTGTCCACCGCCATCGACTTTCGCCGTCGTCGTTTCATCTATCGCGACGGCGACATGGCGGACACGCTTTATCTGATCGCGCGCGGGCGCGTGAAACTTTGTCGCGGCGAAGCGGAAACGAATCGCGAAGCTGTTATCGATATTCTTCCCGCCGGCTCGCTTTTCGGCGAATTTTCGCTCTACGGTTCGGGGGGCAGACAGATGTGCGCTGTAGCTTTCGAGCAGGTGCGGTTGCTGCGCATTGCAGTGGGGGATTTTCATGAAGCGATGACGGAAAGTCGCACGCTTTATGATTACACTTTCCGGCTGGTCGGCCAACGGCTGGCGCGTTCCGAGCAACGGGTGGCCGATTTCGCGCTCGATGCGATCCCGGCGCGGCTCGAAAAACTGCTTGTCGAACTCTCCGAACGCTACGGGCGACGCGGTACGGACGGCGTCCTCATCGATCTCAATTTGCCGCACCGCGAAATCGCCTCCCTCGTCGGCTCGACGCGCGAGAGCGTCACCGTCCGCTTGAACGACATGCGCCGCGCCGGTATGATTGATTTCGTTGACCGCAAAATTTTAATCAAGCAGCCGTCCGAACTCGTGACGGCGTGAAAAGGAACATAGGAGACAAAGGGAAAGTGCCGGAGAGGAAAGGGGAAAGCAGCCGCTTCATCAGAAAACCTTTCGTTAAACAGCGGCGGAGACCCCCAGATTTATCTGTGGGGAGGAGCCGCCGTTAAAGGAACCAGTCAACGCTGGAAACCACGTTGGATTGCTCGTCTCATTCACATAACCC
>JBPCIP010000023.1:0-6047 GCA_051006195.1 Pyrinomonadaceae bacterium | reverse complement strand
CACAGCGGGCGGCACAGCCGCAAGATTTAATATTCCGCGTAAGGTGAGGTTGTAAGTTCCGATTTAGGACACTACCCGCAGGGTAGCTACGCTATCAGCGACGGCCAATTTATTGCGCCGCGCCGGTTTGCGCGACGAGGGCGAGGCGGGTGGCTTTGGGGTTGAGGGCGAGGCGGGTAATTCGTCTGAGTCCGGCGGCGGAGAAGTCAGCGACCTGTTGCCAGACGGCGGCGGGCTGGGCGGGGTCGTAGCGAAAGAGTTTGGCGTCGTGTGCCATGAGCAGTGTGCCGTCAGGCAACCAGGCGAGGTCTTCGCTGCCGGGAAGCGTGTTGACGAGCGTGGCGCTGCGCTTGGTCTTGAGGTCGAAAATTTTGATGAGCCAGTTGTCGGGAGAGATTTTGTGGACGAAGCTGAATGCCTCGCGGCGCGGGACGAGGTGGAGCGCGCGACCGATGTTGACATGGATGGTGTCGAGAAACGTGTGGTCGGTGGGGGCGAGTTGCAGGGTGTTCGGTTTGCCCTCAGCGCCGAGGACGAAGAGGGCGAGCGTGCGCCGGTCGAGCCAGAGGTGATAGCCGACAGGTTTGAGGTCGGGCAAGACTAAGGAGGGTGCGCCGCCCGCAAGCGGGAATTTCCAGAGCCGTTGCGTCTTGTCGATTTCGACGCGGATGACGGAAAAGAATTTGCCGTCGGGGGTCAGCGTCGGCGAGTATTCGCTCTCCGGCGTCGAGGTCAAACGGCTGGTCTGTTTGGTCTTGAAGTCGTAGCGATAAATATCGGTCTGGTCGCCTTCGCGCAGCGATGTGTAGAGCAGGCTCTGGCCGTCGGCGAGGAAACCCGGTTGGTTGTCGTAGCCCGCGCGGTTGGTGATGTTCACGGGCTGGCCGAACTCCAACCTGCCTTTGCTGCCCTTTACGTCAACGACGAAAATATCATCAGTCGCGGGCGGCGTCTGCGCCGTCGAGACGAGCGACGCGATGAGCAGCAGGAAGGCGGCGCAGCAGAGTTGGTTGAAGATAGCTTTCATCGAGGTGCGCGGCAAAGCCTGCAAGAGCCGACTCAGTTGATTTCAAGGAGTTCGATGTCGAAGATCAATTTTTCTCCGGCGAGCGGGTGGTTGGCGTCGAGCGTAACGTGGATGTCGGTGACTTCGGTGATGGTCACGGGAATTTGCTGGTCGGGCGCGATCTGCATGGCGAGCGCCATGCCGACTTCGGGTTCCTGCCCGATGCTCTGCACGATGAGGGCGCGCTCCACGGCTTGCACGCGCTCCCGGCTGCGCTGCCCGTAAGCATCATCGGCTTTGATCTCGACCGTCTTGCGTGCGCCCACTTCCATCCCGCGCACGCCTTCGTCAAAGCCCGCGATGGTGTCGCCCGCGCCGACGATGAACTCGAAAGGGTCGCCCCCGACGGACGAATCGAAGGTCTCGCCGTTTTCCAAACGTCCGGTATAATGGACGCGCACGGTGTCGCCGTTTTTCGCTTGCTCTGACATAATCATCTCCGTTCAAGTTGTTGAGAGGTCTGGTCAAGCATCGCATACTCATCTGCGGAAATCCAGTGAACTGATCGTGGCAATGAGAACTCACGAGCATCTCGCTCACATTGCCTCATCGGAGAATCACGATGAAGAAAATCACCTCGCTCGCCATCAGCCTGGCGCTCATGTTTTCTCTCTTTGCGCCCGTCAGCGCGCAGCAACCCGTTTCGACACCCGCGCCTGAGCCGTTGCCGCAACAGCAAACCGCGCCGCCGGATCACGACGAAGATGTCGTAAGGATCACGACGAACCTCGTGCAGGTGGACGCCGTCATCGTCGACAAGAGCGGGAAGCAGGTGACGGACCTGCGCGCCGAAGATTTTGAAGTCTTCGAAGACAATCGCCCGCAGAAGATCACTAACTTCTCCTACGTCTCAAACGAAACAATTCCCCGTTCGGTGGCTGACTCGATAGCCGCCGCTCCGGTGCGCAAGTCCACGGATAAACTCGCGCCGCCGGAGCCGCCGCGCCGGCTGCGTCCCGAACAGGTGCGGCGCACGATGGCGCTCGTCGTCGATGACCTCGGACTTTCTTTCGGCAGTACGGACGCGGTGCGCGATGCGCTCAGGAAATTCGTCGACGAACAAATGCAGCCCAACGATCTCGTCGCCATCATTCGCACGAGCGCGGGCGTCGGCGCGTTGCAACAGTTCACCTCCGACAAGCGACAGTTGCACGCCGCCATCGACCGCGTGAAGTGGTACTTGAACGGGCGCGGCGGCATCTCCGCGTTTGCTCCCATTGAGAGCAACCCATTGCTCAATATTAACGCGTCTCCCGCCGGTGATGTACGCGACGACACCGGGCGCACGGCGACGGATATTGATGCCGAACTCGGAGACTTCCGCGAAGAGATTTTCGCCGTCGGCACGCTCGGCGCGCTCAATTTCGTCGTGCGCGGGATGCGCGAGTTGCCGGGGCGCAAATCGATAGTCCTCTTCTCGGACGGTTTCCCCCTCAATTCGTCGGACCGCGGGCCGAGCAACGAACGCATTTTGCGAGCCTTACGCCAATTGACCGATCTCGCCAATCGCGCTTCGGTCGTGGTCTATTCGATTGATGCGCGGGGGCTGGTCGTCCCCGGTTTTTCGGCGGAAGACGATTTATCCGGTCGCACCTTCGAGCAAATTGAATCCGCGCGACGCCGCCGCGACGCCCAGCTTTTCGATACGCAGACCGGGATGCATTATCTCTCGCAGGAGACGGGCGGCTTCCTCGTCAAAAACAACAACGATCTTGCGCGCGCCATCAAGCGCGTCGTCGAAGACCAGAAAGGCTACTACCTGATCGGCTACCGCCCTGAGAGCGCGACCTTCGACCGTCGCTATCATCGTATCAGGGTGAAGGTGAAGGTCCCCGATTTGAAAGTACGCACGCGCACCGGCTTCTACGGCATCCGCGATGAAGAGACGCGCCCCGTGCGCCGCACGCGCGAGCAACAGTTGTTAGGCGCGCTGACCTCGCCTTTCGCCGCCGCCGACGTGCGGCTGCGCCTCACGACCATCTTCGGCAACTACGCACAGGGCGGTTCGTTCCTGCGTTCGCTGATGCACTTCGACGGGCGCAACCTGAAATTTGCCAAAGAGCCGGACGGGACTTACAAGGCGGTGATCGACGTGCTCGGCGTCACCTTCGGCGATAACGGGCGGGTGATCGACAGCCGCGACCAGACGGGGACGCTCAAAATGAATGAATCGACTTACCGCGCGGCCTTGCGCGACGGGTTGGTCTATTCCTTCGACGTGCCCGTTAAAAAGGCCGGAGCTTATCAGTTGCGTATGGCTGTGCGCGATACCGCGACCGAACGCACCGGCTCGGCCAGCCAGTTCGTCGAAGTACCCGATCTGAACAATGACCGGCTCACGCTCTCCGGGTTGGTCGTCAGCGGCTTGAGAAAGGACGTTCAAACGAAGCATCTGACGGGAAGCACAGCTTCCACTTCCGGCGCTCAAGCGGAAGGAGAATCGACGCAGGGCGCGGCCAGCGAGACGGGGGCGTTCGGCAGCCCCGCCGTGCGCCGCTTCAGCCCGCGGTCCACGCTCGCCTTCGGTTACGTCATCTACAACGCGCGCCTCGACAAGACCGCCAACCGCCCGCAACTGACGACACAAACGCGCATCTTCCGCAACGGCCAACCCGTCTACACCGGAGATGAGACGCCGCTCGCAGTGACCCAATCGCCCGATCTGAAACGCATCAACCTCGGCGGTAGCCTCCAACTCGGTGCCAATCTCCCGCCCGGAGAATACGTTCTTCAGGTCATCGTCACCGATGCCCTCGCCAAAGAGAAGCATCGGACGGCGACCCAGTGGATCGATTTCGAGATCGTGAAGTAGAGTAATGAATTCAGAGACGGGGCAGGTATTTTTAACTCATCACGCATCATTATGCATTCGATTATCGTCGGCACAGCCGGGCACATCGACCACGGCAAGACTTCGCTGGTGCGCGCTCTGACGGGCGTGGATGCGGACCGCTTGCCGGAGGAGAAGCGGCGCGGGATCACGATTGACCTCGGTTTCGCGGAACTCGACCTCGGCGATGCGCGCATCGGCTTCGTGGATGTGCCCGGCCACGAACGCTTCGTCAAGAACATGCTCGCGGGCGCACACGGCATCGACGCCGTCGCCCTCGTCATCGCCGCCGACGAGGGCGTGATGCCGCAGACGCGCGAGCACTTCGACATCGCCAAGCTGCTCGGCGTGCAAAGCGGTCTCGTCGTCGTCACGAAGACGGATACCGTGGACGAAGAGTTGCTCGAACTCGTCCGCGCGGAGGCGGCAGAGTTGGTGGCCGGATCTTTTCTGGAAAGCGCGCCCATCATTGCCGTCAGCGCGCGCACGCTCGCGGGACTTGATGAGTTGAAGCGAGAATTGAGCGAGATGGCGGCGCAGGTGCCGCCGCGTTCGGCGCAATGGGTGGCGCGTCTGCCGGTGGACCGTGCGTTCACGATGCGCGGTTTCGGCGCGGTCGTGACGGGCACGCTCGTCGCGGGCGAGATCGCGGAGGGCGACGAGATGGAGTTGCTGCCGGCGGGCACACGCGTGCGCGTGCGTGGGCTTCAGGTGCATGGCCGCGCGGTCGCACGCGCCGGGGCCGGACAACGCACGGCGGTCAATCTGGGCGGAGTCGAAGCGGCGGCGATTGAACGCGGGATGACGCTCGCGCCCGCCGGACGCCTGCGCGCCACACAGATGCTCGATGCGGAATTAGAGGTGCTGCGAAGCGCGCCCCGCGCGCTTCGTTCGCGGGCGCGCGTGCGTGTCCACATGGGCGCGGCGGAGGTGCTGGCGCGCGTGCAGGTGTTGGAAGCGGCGGGCGAGATCGAAGCGGGCGCACGGGGCTTCGCGCAGTTGCGTCTCGAATCTCCCGTCGTCGCCCTGCCCGGCGAGCGTTTCATTATCCGTTCCTATTCGCCGCAACGTACCATTGCCGGGGGACGTGTGCTCGACGCCTTCGCCCTGAAACATCGTGGGCGCGGCGCGGCGCGGGCGCGGCTCCTAGCTTTGACAGGCGCGGACGTGGCGGGGCGGCTCGCCCTCTATGTCGAAGCGACGGGCGAGCACGGTGTCAGACGAGCAGATCTCGCGGCGCGCACGGGTTGGCGCGATGAGATGCTTGATGCCGCCGCTGGAGAAGCGAAGGCGCGCGGCCTGATCATCGAAGCCGAGGGTGTCCATATCGGGCGCGAAATGTTTGCGCGTCTCCTCGGTGCGGCGCGCGAGGAAGTGGAAGCGCATCACCGGCGCGAGCCTTTGCAGCGCGGCCTCGCGCGCGAAACTCTGCGCGAACGCATCTTCGCCCGCGTCGCGCCGGAAGTCTTTCGCGCCGTGCTCGCGCAAGCGGAAAGCGACGGCGCGCTTTATTCCGAACGCGACATCGTGCGCGCCGGCGGCCACGCCCTCTCGCTCTCCGATGCCGACGCCGAACTGCACGCGCGCCTCGAACAAATTTACCGCGAAGCCGCGCTCGCCGCGCCCACTTTCGATGAAGCTTTCGCCCGCGTCGCCGCCATCGGCCAACTGCCGACGCGCGAGCACGGGCGCAAGATTTTGCAACTGCTGCTGGACGCGGGCACGCTCGTGCGCGTTGGCGGCGACCTCTTCTGTCATCATGAAGCCGTCGCCCGCCTCGTCGAAATTCTGCGCGCTTACGCCGTGCGCCACGAACCCGAACGCCTGATCGATGTGGCCGCGTTCAAAGATTTGGCGGGCGTTTCGCGCAAGTACGCCATCCCGCTGCTCGAATATCTGGACCGTGAGCGCATCACGCGCCGCGCCGGAGATCGCCGCCTCATTTTGTAAGGATGAGGGATAAGGGATGAGGGATGAAATAAAAACCTTTGGGCGAGGGCAGCATTAGTTTCATCCCTCATCCCTCATCAGAAAACCTTTCGTTAAACAGCGGCGGAGACCCCCAGATTTATCTGTGGGGAGGAGCCGCCGTTAAAGGAACCAGTCAACGCTGGAAACCACGTTGGATTGCTCGTCTCATTCACATAACCC
>JBPCIP010000022.1:0-17153 GCA_051006195.1 Pyrinomonadaceae bacterium | reverse complement strand
CATCTTACGCTGACTCAATACACAGAAGCAGGCTGTATGGGATTTTGTACCAATTCAAGCCTAAGCACTTAATTGTGCCTCTTTGCCAGCGCCTACAAAACAAGACTTTATCCTCAGAGAACCGAATGGCAGCAGCAGAGATGTTGGGGATTATGGGCACTGAAAGTGAAATCCCCCTGCTCGAATCCGTTTGGAGGGATTGGGGTGAAGATTCTGATAAAGAAGTAGGCTGGCGCGCGTTAAGAGCGGCTGAACAAATATCGCATCGAGCATTAAAAGTTAAGGCCGAACGTGAGCGTGCGTTGGAAGAGACAAGGGCTTTTATCGCGCATGAATTTCGGCACGCTCTGACGCCGCTAAATGCCTACGTCAAAATGTTGGATGAAGCTCTAACTCAACCTGAAATTAATAAGGAAAAACTTTCATCTCTAACAGCGCGCATTCGTAAGCAAACGGGGGCGGCTTTTGCTTTAGTAGATCAGTATATGGACTATTCCCGCCCTCTCTCTCCACAGTTCGCGCAAACAGACATCAATAATTTGTTGGATGAGAGTTTGGAAGAGTTCAAAGCCGAATTTGAAAATCGAAAAATCGTTTTGCATTCTCAATTCGTCCAAAACGCAAATGCAGAAGTGGATAAGCAGATGCTGACCCAAGTTGTGCGTAACGTTATAGCCAACGCTATTCAATCAATAGATGAAGACGGTAGTTTAGCTGTTGTTACAGAGATTGATGAGAATAATGTCGTCATAATTATCAGTGACACAGGAACAGGCGTGAAGGTGGAACATTTGCCCCGTATATTTGACATTGGGTTTACCACCAAATCGGACAGGCGAGGAGTTGGCGTTGGACTCGCTCTGTCCAAACGAATTGTTGAGGAAGCTCACAATGGCTCCATCGCTGTTACCAATAATACAGACAGCTCAGGTGCAACTGTGATTATCAGCTTACCCAAGAAACAAACGGAGATGAAGAATGGAAGGCATGACCTTGCGCTTGCTGATCGTTGACGATGATGAGGTCGTTCGCGATGTGTTGAAACTCAAACTGGAAAGTCGCAAGGACATCGTGCTGTCCGAAGCCTCCGCCCCGGAAGAAGCCTTGCAGAAAGTCGCAAGCGAAGTCTTTGATCTTGTCTTACTCGACCTACGTCTGCAATTCGGCACAGAGGGATTAGATGTTCTCGCCGAAATCAAAAGGCTGAAGCCGCAAACTGAAGTAATGATGTTGAGTGCTTATGGCACCATTTCAGTCACCGTCGAAGCAATGAGGCGTGGAGCGATTGATTTTATTACCAAAGACAAAGACTACGAAGACCTAGTTGTCTTAAAGTTAGACAAGTTTATCGGCAATGCGGTTTTGCTTGCGGATCGTGAGCGCAATATCATCGGTCTTTACGAAACTGTCTTTACAGAAGAAGAAGCACATCTTAAAGGAAAAGCATTGGAAACCTTTATTGGAGCTTTGTTTTCAAGTATCGAAGGCTTCGTTGAAGTGGGACGCAATATCAATACTCAAACCGAAGAGATTGATATTACTTTCAGGAATGAGAGTCATCATCCAACGTGGCAAAAGGAAAGTAGCGTGGTTTTGGTTGAGTGTAAGAATTGGCTCAGCAAGCGGGTCGGCAAAAACGAATTTGTGCTTTTCAAAGAGAAGATAGAAAATCGCGCCGGGCGTTGCCGTTTGGGTTTTCTAATTTGTGTTGAAGAGTTTGCCGAGACGGTTACTAAAGAGATGCTCCGTTCGAGTAAGAGCGAGTTGCTGGTTGTGCCGATTGACGGCGAGAAGTTGCGGCAGTTGGTCCACAGCCAGAATCGTAACCAGCTTTTACTGGATTTCCTTACCGCAGCAACCTTGCTTTAATCGCAACTGAGGAAAATTTAGTTGCGCTTCCCTTTCACGTTACCCGAAGAGAGAGAGTTCGAGGCAGTCGGCTTCGGCCTCAACGCGGTTGATCATTTGATCGTGGTGCCCGCGTACCCGGCGTTCGACACGAAGACGCAGCTAACAACTCACCTGCAAGCGGCGGGCGGGCAGACTGCGTCGGCGATGGTGGCGCTCAAGCGTCTGGGACTGCGCACGGCCTATGCGGGGCGCTTCGGTTCGGACGCGGAAGGACGTTTCGGATGGGAGACGCTCCGGGCGGAAGGCGTCGATGTCAGTTGCGCGGAGATGATCGAAGGCGCACGCAACCAACTCGCGTTCATCCTCATCGACCGGCGCACAGGCGAACGCACGATCCTGTGGGATCGAGATGAGCGTCTGGCTTACCCGGCGGAGGATACGCCCACGGATTTCGCGGCGCGTGGGCGCGTGCTGCATCTGGACGCCCACGACCCCCCGGCCTGCGCCCGTCTCGCGCGCGAGGCGCGGGCGGCAGGAACTATCGTCTCCGCCGACATCGACAACATCTACGAAGGTCTGCCGGAACTTCTGCCGCTCATCGACGTGCTCATCTCTTCGTCCGAGTTTCCCCGTCGCTTGACGGGCATCGCGGACGAGCGCGCTGCGCTTGTCGAAATGAAAGCGCGCCTGCACGCGAACGCGCTCGCCGGGATGACGCTCGGCGAGCGCGGCGCGCTGATTTATCACGAAGGAAGTTTCATCGAGTCGCCGGCTTTCCCCGTCCCCGGCGGCTGTCGCGACACGACGGGCGCGGGCGACGCTTTTCACGCGGGCTTCCTTTACGGCATGTTGCAGAATGAAGAGATCGAAGCGTGTCTGACTATTGGATGCGCCGTCGCCGCGCTCAAATGCAGAGACTTAGGCGCACGCGCCGCGCTGCCGACCGCGCCGGAGTTGAGCAATTTTCTGTCCCTCGAAGGCGAAACTTCCTGAGCCGCCAGTAATAAGGCCGGTGCGCGGCGTATCGCATAATTTACATCGCGTAATTTACAGAGTATGGCGCAACTCATTGATGAGTTGCACCGCTATCAACAGCAAGGCTTCATCAGTCAGAGTGCATCTTCGCGGCTCAGCATGAGAAGTTGTCAGCGGCGTTTGACGATCACCTTGATGCCGTCGCGTGGGCGCAGGCTCATCGCGGGCATGAGCGACACTTGATGGCCGGGCGCGGGATGAAAACGGAAGCGGCGCGCTATCGCGGCGAGACACAGTATGGTTTCCATCGTGGCGAACGCGCTGCCGATGCAACCGCGCGGGCCGCCGCCGAACGGGAAATAGGCGAACTTCGGCAAATTCTTCGTCTCTTCGCCCATCCAGCGTTCGGGACGAAACTCGGCGGGCGCGTCATAAAAACGCGGGTCGCGATGCACAACCCATGACATCATAAAAACTTGCGCGTTTTTTGGAATGCGTTGGCCGCCGATCACACAGTCCGCGAGCGCCTGACGCCCGACGCCCCACGCGGGCGGGTACAGCCGCATCGACTCTTTGATGATCGCTTCCGTGTAGCGCAAGCGCGGCAAGTCCGCGAGCGCCGGCTCACGTCCGCCGTCAAGTACCCCGGCGAGTTCGGCGTGCAGGCGCGCTTCGGTCTCCGGGTTTTGCATCAGCAAGTGCCACGACCAGGAGAGGGCGAGCGCGGTCGTCTCCTGCCCTGCGAGAAACATCGTCATCACTTCATCGCGCAGTTGGCGGTCGGTCATGCCGCTATTGTCCGTCTCGTCGCGCGCCTGCAAGAGCATCGAGAGCAGGTCGCCCGCGTCCTCGCCGCTCTCGCGCCGGCGGCGGATGAGTTTGTAGATCACTTCGTCGAGTTTCCCCACCGCGCGCATGAAGCGGCGGTGCGCGGGCGTCGGCAGGCGGTTGTCGATGATCCACTTGAGCGTCGCCTGCGACTCGAAAGGCCGCGCGATCTCGGCGAGCGCGTGCCCCACTTCTTCGGCATCGTCGCCGCCCACCTCCGCCGAGAAGAGGGCGCGCGTGACGATGCCCATCGTGAGGCGCATCATGTCGGCGTGCAGGTCGCGCGTTTCGCCCGCGCGCCACTGCGTCATGAGACGCTCGGTGTAGTCGGTCATGATCCGCGCGTAGGCGTCGATGCGGTCGCGGTGGAAGGCGGGTTGCACGAGCCGGCGTTGTCGCCGCCAGAACTCGCCTTCGCTCGTCAAGAGGCCGTTCCCGACGATCCGCCGGAAGAAGGGCGTGCGCAATGAACCAGGCTTGATGAAGTTTTTGTTGCGGACGACTAAGACTTCTTCGATGTCGCGCGGGTGATTGAGGAAATACGCGGTCACGTAGAAAAAGCGCGTGGGCACGACATCGCCGTACTCGCGCGCGCACCGCTCGATGAAACTCAGCGGGTCGCGATTGAACTCCGGCATCACGCCGGTCAGCCAGTGGCCTTTCGGCCCGGATGCTGCGGGGGAAGCGGACATAAAAGTTAATGCGGATTGCGGATTGAAAAGAATGTTTTGTAATCCGCATTCCGCAATCTGAAATCGTTATTCTGTGTATCCGTTCGGGTGTGCCTGCATCCACTTCCACGCGGATTCGATGATGAGATGTAAATCCTGAAACTGCGGCGACCAGCCGAGTTCATCTTTGATGCGCGCGGAACTGGCGACGAGCAATGCGGGGTCGCCCGCCCGCCGCGCGCCCATCCGCACTTTGATCTCGCGCCCTGTGACCTCGCGCGCCACGTCGATGACTTCCTTAACGGTGTAGCCGTCGCCGCCGCAACCCAGGTTATAGATCGCGCTGCGCTCATGGAGTATGCCGAGGGCGAGGATGTGCGCGCGGGCGAGATCGACGACGTGGATGTAGTCGCGCACGCAGGTGCCGTCGCGCGTCGGGTAATCTTCGCCGTAGATTTCGACGGCCTCGCGCGTGCCCGTCGCCGCTTGCAGAATGATCGGGATGAGGTGCGATTCGGGGTTGTGCATCTCGCCGCAGTGCGCGGTTGCGCCCGCCGCGTTGAAGTAGCGCAGCGATGCGGAGCGGATACCGTAAGCGTTGTCGTACCAGCGGAGCGCGTGCTCGAAGGCGAGTTTAGATTGACCGTAAGGGTTGGTCGGGTTCGTCGGGTCGGTCTCTTCTATCGGCTGCTTCTCCGGTTCGCCGTAGGTCGCAGCGGTCGAAGAGAAGACGAGGCGGGGCACGCCCGCTTCCTTCATCGCGTCGAGCAACGCGAGTCCCGCCACGACGTTGTTGCGGTAAAACTTCGCCGGATTCGTCATCGACTCGCCGACGAGCGAATCCGCCGCCATGTGAATCACCGCTTCCGTGCCCTGCTCCCGAAAAGCCCGGCGCAAACGTTCGCCGTCCATCAAATCCGCTTCGACCAACTTCGCGCCCGCAACCACCGCCGCGCGATGGCCTTTGTAGAGACTGTCGTAGACGACGACCTCGTGCCCGTCTTTCACCAACTCTTCACTGACGACGCTACCGATGTAGCCCGCGCCGCCTGTCACGAGAACGCGCATGATGTTTATTCCGAACAGCCGCTTGACGGTAGTAGCCGGATCAATTCAAGCGAAACTGCTCTTTCCTCGCCGGTTAAATTTTGCAGACCTCGCCGGGATAATAACACGGAAAAGCAAGACGGAAGGCGAAGGATAAAAGATGAAGGAAAGCCTTCGCGAGATTGACTTGATCTCCTTGTCAGCTTTCTATCTTCCGCCTTCATCCTTCGACTCATTAGTGATATAACAATCGCCGCTCGGACACCTATCTGGCACACCCGTTATTACCCATGATGAAACTGCTTCGCCCCGCCCTCGCGCTCGCGCTCATCTGGCTGTTGCTCCCGGCCAACACAGCCTCGCGCGCCATTGCGCCGCCGCAACGCCGTGTCAGCCTCGTGCTCATGAACGGCAGGGTTTTTACGGCGCACGACGCTACGGGCGCAATCGCCGAGGCCGTCGCCGTTGACAATGACCGCATCCTCGCCGTCGGCACGAACGCGGAGATCGTGCGCGCTTACAGGGGCGAGCGCACCATCGACCTCAAAGGGCGTCTCATGACGCCCGGCTTCAACGACGCGCATCTGCATTTCTTAAACGGCGGGCTGTCGCTTTTGCGCGTCGAACTCGTCGGCGCGCGGACGCTTGCGGAGGCGAAGACACGCATTGCAGCGAAGGTGCGCGAACTGCCGCCGGGCGCGTGGATACTGGGGCGCGGATGGGATCATACGTTGTGGGGCGGCGAGTGGCCGACGCGAGGAGACCTCGACGCGGTCGCGCCGAACAACCCCGTCTTCGTGCAGCGCGTGGACGGGCACGTAAGTTGGACCAACACGCTCGCACTCAAAAAGGCGGGCGTGACGCGCGAAACGGGTGCGCCCGAAGGCGGCGAGATACTGCGCGACGCAGAAGGGCAGCCGACGGGAATTTTGAAAGAGACGGCGGCGAATTTAGTCGGGCGCGTCGTGCCCGCAGCCTCGCGCGCCGAACGCATGCAGGCCGTCGAACGCGCGCTCGCCGAAGCCAGACGTTACGGCATCACTTCGATCTCGGACAACTCCGGCTACGAGACCGTCGAACTCTACCGCGAACTTTTGAGCGCGGGAAAACTCACCGTGCGCGTCGCCGAATGGCAGAACTTCGAGGACACGGTGGAGAAGTTGAAAGGGCAACGCGCGGAGTTCGCGACGTTCAAGATCGATCCGCTATTGATTCGCCTGACCGCGCTCAAAGGCTACGTTGACGGCACTTTGGGATCGCGCACCGCCGCCATGCTCGCGCCCTTCTCGGACGATCCCAAAAACAGCGGCATCCCCCGCCGCCCGCCCGAAGAACTCACGCGCATGATCGTCGAACGCGACAAGGCAGGATTTCAGATCGCGCTTCACGCCATCGGCGACCGCGCGAACCGCATGGCGCTTGATGGCTTTAAGGAAGCACAAGAGGGGAATCCAAGAGGGATTGACATCAGTGGCAGCGCACACAATACAGCCGACAACGAACGAATAAGACAAGCCTTAATGTCATCGCCTGTGCGTCACCGCATCGAACACTCGCAGGTCGTCGCGCCGACGGACTTCGCGCGCTTCCGCTCTCTCGGCGTCCTCGCTTCGATGCAGCCGTCGCACGCCATCTCGGACAAGCGTTGGGCGCAGGATCGCCTCGGCGAGTATCGCGTGCTCGGCGCGTACTCGTGGCACACCATGATGTCGCACGGCGTCCACGTTCCCTTCGGCACGGACTGGCCGGTCGAACCCGTCAACCCGTATCTCGGCCTCTACGCCGCCGTCACGCGCCGCTCGACCGAAGGCGACCCCGCCGGCGGCTGGTGGCCGCAGGAACGCCTCTCCGTCGCCGACGCCATCCGCTGCTACACCTTTGAGTCCGCCTACGCCACTTTTGAAGAGAAAGAGAAAGGCCGGATCATGCCCGGCATGCTCGCCGACCTCGTCGTCCACTCGCGCGACCTGCTCGCGATCCGGCCCGAAGAGATTTTGCAAACCGAAGCCGCGCTGACGATTCTCGGCGGGCGCGTCGTCTATGAAAAATAATCCGTGCGACTTCGCACACGACTGCTAAAGGTCAACACCCTTATGAATCAAAACATTCATCACCGCCGCCGACTCCGCGCGGTCGCCTGCGCGCTCCTGTTCATTGTCGGTTTCTTCGCTTATGAAGTTCAGGCGGCGTGGCGCGCGGCGGGCAACGTCCTGCGCGTCGCGCGCGAGACGAACGGCGTCACGCTCACGTTGTCGAGCGGGGCGCGTGTGAGTGTCACGTTTTTTGATCTCGATGTGGTGCGCGTCAGGCTCGCGCCGCGCGGGGTGTTCGAGCGCGACTATTCGTATGCGACGTGGTCGCGGGATCGCAAGACGGTGGCGGCCATCATCAAAGAGACGCGCGCGGGCGTTGAGATCACGACGCGGGTGGAAGGGCCGAAGATCGTCATCCGGCGCAATCCGTTCACGGTGACGGTGCTGGACGCGCAGGGCAACGTCGTGGTGGAAGACGACGCGGCGCGTCCCGTCTCGTTTGATCTTGAGAATGGCGCTATCGAAGCGTCGAAGCGGCGCGACGAAGTGGAATTCTATTACGGGTTCGGCGAGAAGGCTCTGCCGACGGCGCGGCAGGGGCAGTTGATGGTCAACTGGAACACGGACACGTTCGCCTATCCGCCCGGCCTCGACCCCGTCTATCAATCCATTCCTTTCTTCACCGCGCTGCGGCAGGGACGCGCTTACGGCCTCTTCTTCGACAACACCTACCGCACCTACTTCGACATGGGACGCACCGCGCCGCAGCGTTACACCTTCGGCGCGGCGGGCGGCGAGTTGAATTACTACGTCTTCACGGGCGGGCGCGAGCGCACGCCGCAGAAAGTTCTGAGCGATTACGCGGAGTTGACGGGGCGCATGCCGCTGCCGCCGCTCTGGTCGCTCGGCTATCAGCAATCGCGCTACTCCTATTACCCGGAAGCGAAGGTGCGCGAGATCGCGCGCGGCTTTCGCGAACGCAAGATTCCGGCGGACGTGATCTATCTCGACATTGACTACATGGACGGCTACCGCGTCTTTACGTGGGACAAGCAGCGGTTTCCCGACCCGCCGAAGATGCTCTCGGATTTGCGCCGCGACGGTTTTCGCACCGTCGTCATCATCGACCCCGGCATCAAGGTTGACGAAAATTACGCCGCCTACCGCGAAGGCCGCGCGCAAAATTTGTTCCACCAGACAAAGGACGGCACAGAGTTTCAGGCGAAGGTGTGGCCGGGCGTCTGCGCCTTCCCCGACTTCACCAACCCGAAGACGCGCGCGTGGTTCGGCTCGCTCTACGCGAAAAATCTCGATGAAGGCATCAGCGGCTTCTGGAACGATATGAACGAACCCGCCACCTTCGCGCCCGACAACCGCCCGCCGCAACCGAACAACCCCCACGACCCGGCCAAGACCTTCCCGCTCGACGTGCGACACGACGGCGACGGCCTCCCCGGCGACCATGCGCGCTACCACAACGTCTACGGTTTCCAGATGACGCGCTCGACCTTCGAGGGCTTGCAGAAACTCCGCCCCGAAGCGCGCCCGTTCGTCCTGACGCGCGCGGGCTACGCGGGCGTGCAACGCTATTCCGCCGTCTGGACCGGCGACAACGTGGGCAGTTGGGAACACCTGCAACTCTCGATAGCGATGCTCACGAATTTGAGCATCTCCGGCGTGCCCTTCGTCGGCGCGGATGTGGGCGGCTTCGCCAACAACGCCACCCCGGAACTCTACACGCGCTGGCTGCAAGCCGCCGCGCTCACGCCCTTCTTCCGCTCGCACATCGCCACCGGCTTACAGGAGCGCGAGCCGTGGTCGTTCGGCGAATCTTACGAGAAGATCAACCGCGCCTCCATCGAATTGCGCTATCAACTGCTGCCCTACCTCTACACGCTCTTCCGCGAACACGAACAGACCGGCACACCCGTCATGCGCCCGCTCTGGTTCAACTACCCGGCGGACTACAACACTTACTCTCCGCCTTTGCCGCTCGAACAGTTTTTACTCGGCAACGACCTGCTCGTCGCGCCCGTCCTGACGCAGGGCGACACGAAGCGTCCGGTCTATTTTCCCAAAGGCGATGCGTGGGTTGACTGGTGGACGGGCAAACGCTACGAAGGCGGGACGTTCGCTGAAGTTGATGCGCCGCTCGCGCGCCTGCCGCTCTTCGCCCGCGCCGGGGCGATCATCCCCGTGCAGGGCGTCGTTCAACACACCGGCGAGACGCCGCGCGCACCGCTGTCTTTAACGATCATTCACGGCGCGAAGGACGGCGAGGGGCGCGTCTATGAAGACGCGGGCGAGGGCTACGACTACCGGCGGCGTAGCGCATGGCGCGAGACGATGATCACGCACAACGGCGGCGCGATCCGTTTCAAGCGCAGCGGCGATTTCAACGCGGCGCGTCCCATCGCTTCCATCGAAGTGCTTGGCCTCAGCGCCAAACCGAAAGAGATTCGCCTCGACGGGCGCGAAGCGAAAAACGTCTCATTTGAACGCGGCGAGCAGCGTCTGCGTTTTCCGTTGCCGGAAGGAAACATCAGTGAGATCACGATTGTTCCATGAGATGTTGAATTCATTAGCAATGCTCCTCATGCAGAGCCGCGAAGGATGCGCGCAGATAAGCATTTGAGATCATGAATTTCAGGTTTGAGATCAAAACTTTATGATCTCAAATCTGTGATCTCAAATTTGTGATTTAGGTTTGTCTTCCCCGGCGACTCATCCGTGTCTCCTGTGTCTGCGCGAGGAGCATCTGAAAGTTTATGACCCACACGGCGGACGTGGTTATCATCGGCGGCGGCATCGTCGGGGCGAGCGTGGCTTATCATCTCGCCGAACGCGGCTGCACGAACGTCCTCATCATCGAGCGCGAGGCCGAACAGGGATCGGGTTCAACCGGACGAGCGACGGGCGGCGTGCGCGCACAGTTCGCGACCGCGATCAATATTCAGATGTCGCGCTACTCGATTGAATTCTTCACGCGCTTCGAGGAAGCGACCGGCCACCCTTGCGGTTATGAGCCAGCCGGATACCTCTTCGTTGCGACCACCGAAGCGCACCTCGCTTACCTGAAACAAAACCGCGAGCGGCAACACGCCGAAGGTCTCACTAACGTCGAACTCATCAGCGCGGGAGAGATCGCGCGCCGCGTCCCGCAGTTGCGCACGGATGATGTCCTCGGTGGGTCGTTTTGCGGGACGGACGGATTCATCGCGCCCCTCAAAGTGATGCGCGGGTTTACGGCGCGGGCAGCGGAGCGCGGCGTGCGCGTCTGGATGGGGACGCGGGTGACGAAAGTTGTAGTTGAGAGCGGACGCATCGCGGGCGTCGAGACGACACCCGGCGGGCGCATCTCGACGCGCGTGGTGGTGAATGCGACGGGCGCGTGGGCGGCGGAGGTGGCGCGACTGGCGGGCGTCGATATTCCGGTCGTGCCGCTGCGTCGCCAACTCGTCAGCGTCCGCCCTCACGCGCCGTTGCCACAACATCTGCCGATGGTCATCGACCTGTCAGACGGATTTCACTTTCGCCCCGAAGCGCGCGATCTGGACGCGCCCGGCGTGCTCATGGCGTGGCCTGACAAGGGGGAGACGCCGGGATTCAAAACCAATTTCGATCCGGCTTTCACGGAAAAGATTCTCTCCCGCGCGGCAGAGCGTGTGCCGTCGCTGGCGCGCGGGACGGTGAATGCGGATCGCTGTCGGGCAGGGCTGTATGAAATGACGCCCGATCATCACGCGATCATCGGGGAAGCGCCCGGCGTCGGCGGTCTGTTTCTCGCCAACGGTTTCAGCGGGCACGGCGTGATGCACTCGCCCGCCACGGGTCGCCTCGTCGCGGAGTTGATTCTCGACGGTCGCGCACAACTGCTCGACGTGGGCGCACTCGGCGCGGAGCGATTCGCGGCGGGTCGCTTGCTCGCGGAGACTTCCGTGCTGTAAAAGGCCGTTTGAGAAAGCCCCTGAGAGATAACCTTTCAGTCATCATTGAGTGAACGACATAGGCGGCGTTGTTAGTTGTGACTATATCTAATCATGCTTTATATGGTTGTGGAACACTTTAAGAGCCAGGATGCCTTACCCGTCTATCGCCGATTCCGAGAACGGGGACGGCTCGCTCCTGAAGGGTTGATCTATATTTCGAGTTGGGTTGACGAGAGATTGCATCGCTGTTTCCAACTTATGGAAACAGATGATCCAAACTTACTAGACCAATGGATCGCTAATTGGAGCGACATCGTTGACTTTGAAGTGTTTCCGGTAATGACCTCCCAGGAAGCCACGGCAAAAATCGCCCTATATTTTTGATCGTCATGACCTCCCTATGGACTATCTGAACGCTTACACCGGAGGGACTGGAGACCCGATAGATACTATCCCTCTCAGACTCAGATCTTCTCAGCCAGCTTCCGACTAATCCAGCAGCACGACTTCCGCATCGACGACGCGGGCTAAGTATTCGCCTTCGCGCATGACCCACGCCACGCGCCGGCCTTGCCGGGCGAGCTCCGCCCATTCGCTTTGCTTCTTCGGATTCTGTTCGACGAGTATCGCGCCGCCCGCGAGCCGCACGTAACGCAGGCCGGAACGCCCGTACTTTTGCACTCCGCGTCCGCCGCCGAAGAGTTTCTCGAATGCGACTAGAATGCGCCCCGGTGTCAGTTCATTATCAGCAGCGGCGGCGTCAGCCATGTTGCGGCGGTGGCTTTTGCGTTCGGTCATGAGTTGAGGGATGACCACCGTCGTTGTCGCCGCCGCAAGTTTGCCGCGCGAATCGCTCGATCAGACCGAGGAGGTCTTTGGAACGATAGGGTTTGGCAAGGTAAGCGTCGAAGCCCGCGGCGAGCACGCGCTGGCGGTCCTGTTCGGCGGCGAAGGCCGTGACGGCGATGCAGCAGAGCGAGCGGGTGCGTTCGTCGGCGCGCAGTTCGTCGAGCGTGGCCCAGCCGTCGAGCACGGGCATCGAAAGATCGATGAGAGCGATGTCCGGCAGTTCTGCCTGCGCCGCTTCCACGCACGCGCGCCCGTCGCGCGTCTCGCGCACGAGATGGCCTGCGCTCTCCAGCATCAAACGCATGAGTTCACGATTATCATCGTAATCATCGGCGATGAGGATGCGAGCTGGCATGGTCGTTTCGGCTGCGAGTTGGGAGCGTTAAATTTTTCAGGTTATAAGGAAATGCTTCCGTCTCTGTGAATGAATGGAGCAATAAGCAAGAGGTGCGCTCGTTATATCGTAGCTTCGCGCCCTGTGTCAAACATTAAGTGTAATTGGGAATGGGACACAGGGAAAAGAGAGGACAAGGAGCAAAACGAAAAACCGGAGGCGCTCTCAATTCTTCCTTTCCCTTTTCGTCTATCCCTTTCATCCCTGGCCTTTTCGGTGAGTTGCTTGACACCGTGCGCGCGTGCCCGCCATAATCCCTGACAGGCGTTCGCCCTGTTTGAGCGTGCGTTCCCGGTCAGTCAAAAACACCTGGCAGACCACCGCAACCTACCGGGCAGGTCAGCCCGCAATACTTAAGCAAACCCGACCAGCGAAGGAGAGTTAAAACGGTGGCAGGAAGCGAAGACTTGGAACAGAGTTTGCGCGCCGAGGTGGAGAGCTATATCAAAGGGCGCGTACAGGGGCAGCAGGAAGAGATCGCACGTCTGCAAAGTCAAGTTAACGAAGCGTTCACCCGTCTGAGCGAACGCCTGTCGGATGAGTCTCTCTCGGACGCGCCGATTGCCGTGGCGATCTCGGAGCACCTGCGCGCCGCGCTCGGCAAAGGGACGGAGGCGGCAGAGCAAGCCTCGTCCCGCGCCCGCGCGACGGGCGACATCGCGTTGCTCAAAGCCGCCGTTGACGATATCGACAACCAGCGTTCGCAAGCGGACATTCTCAACACGCTCGTTAATCGCGCCGCCGCTTTCACGCCGCGACTCGCTTTCTTCGTCATCAAAAACGACCGCGCGACCGGCTGGCGCGCACGTGGTCTCGAAGGCACGGTGGGCGACGATGCGGTGCGCGAAATTTCTCTGCCGCTCTCTGCCGAGACGCTCTTGAGTAAAGCAGCCCACTCGCGTGCGACGTGGAGCGGCACGCCCGGTTCCAACCCCGACGATCATCAACTGATCGAGAAACTCGGCGACGAACCGCCGCAACGCATGGTCGCCATCCCGCTCATTGCGCGCGACAAGTGCGTCGCCGTGCTCTATGCCGACACCGCCGCGCTCGAACCCGAAGCGATCAACCTCGAAGCATTGGAAACCCTCATGCGCGTCACGAGCATGTCGGTCGAATTGCTTGCGCTCAAACGTCCCGCGCCGCAGCCCGTCGAACGCATGCAGCCGACTAACCCGACGCCGACGCCGACGCCCCCCGTCGCGCATGAAGCGCGCGCGCCTGCCATGCGCGAGCAAGTTCCGGCCACCGGCCAGCTTGAATCCGTTTCAAATTTCGCACCGGCCCACGAACCGACGCTCGTCGCCGAACCACAGCAGGAACGCGGCCTCGAACCCGTCGCCGCTGCCGGAGCGACTTCGTCCGCCATGCCAGAGCCGGTCGCCAGCAGCAGCAGCGGCGGCGGCAGCCCAGCTATGGCGTCTGCCCCGCCCGTCGCCGCGCCGCTCGGCAGCAGTTCCCGCCGCTACGGGGCGGATGTCGAATTGCCTATCGAAGTCAGCGAAGAAGAGCGTCGCTTCCATAATGACGCGCGCCGCTTCGCGCGGCTCCTCGTCTCTGAGATCAAACTCTACAACGAGCAGAAGGTCAGGGACGGACGCGAACAGGGTAACCTCTACGAACGGCTCCGCGAAGAGATCGACCGCTCGCGCCAGATGTACGACAAACGCGCCGACCCGCGTGTCGTCATGCGCTATGACTACTTTCATCAGGAACTCGTCAACACCCTCGCCGAAGGCAATCCCGCCAAACTCGGCAGTGATTATCCCGGCGCGAGCGCGGCGGCTTGATTTCGAGCGCGTCAAATTACACCCATAGGGCAGGGCCTCGTCGGTCCTGCCCTTTTATTTCACGGGCAAACGAGCCACGCCGCCCAGCGCATCCTAATCAACTCAAACGCGCCGTCGTCGCCGTTTTGGATAAACTCAACTTGATCTCCCTGCTACCACCAAGTTAGTTTAAGTTTCGTGCGCTCTAACGGGCGTGGTCATCCTACCAGCGCGGAGGGAGTGGAAAACTTTTGAGAAGCGTTTACTATCGCCGGCATCAGGTCGTCATCGGATTCATCGTTTTCATCGCTGCCGCCGGAGCGTTGCTGCTGTTGCCGCTCGCGGGCGCGAGTTGCAACTCGCCGCAAAATAACAAGGCGGGCGCGACGGAAGCCATCGAACGTCTGCGCACGCTGACGCACGGCGACGCGCTGCCCGCGGAGACGGCGGCGGCCAGCATCGAGACGCAATTCGCGAATACCAGCGCCGGGGCACTGGCGCGGCTCGTGCGCGCGCGCGTCAAACTCGCCGGGAATGATTTCGCGGGCGCGGCCTTGCTGCTTGACACGAACCTGTTCCGGCAACAGACCGCGCTCGGCGACTATGCTCTGCTCTTGCGCGCCGAGGCGCTCGCCGGAGCGGGACGCCGCACGGAAGCTCGCGCCGCTTATGAACAACTCGCGCGCGAGTATCCGACCTCTCTGCGGGCGCGTGAAGCCACCTTGCGCAACGCGGAACTCGCGCTCGACGACGACCAAGCTGAGGCTGTCCCGTTGCTCGTTAAAAATCTGGCGGCGGCGGACGATGCCTCCGCGCTGCTGCTCGCGGCGAAGGCTCATGAGCGAGGGGCCGACACGAGTCGCGCACTCACGGCTTATCGCCGCATCCATTTTTACGCGCCCGCTTCCGACGAAAGCGTCGAAGCCGTGCGCGCACTCACGCGCTTGAACTCAACGCTCGCGCCCGCCTCCGCCATCGAAGCGACGACGCGCGCCGACAAACTTTACGGGGCGAAACGTTACGGCGAAGCCGCAGCCGCTTATGGCGACGCTTTCACACGCTTTCCTGCAACCGCCGACTCCCAAGCGCAACTGCGTCGCGGCATCGCCGCTTTCAACGCGGGCGCAAGCCGTCTGCCCGAAGCCGTCGCCGCTCTGAGCGCCGTGCCCGCGAGCGCGGGCGAGATGCGCGCCGAAGCTCTCTTCTATCTCACGCAAACTCACGCGAAGTCGCGGCAGTGGGAGACGGCGCGCACAATTCATGCGGAGATGCGCCGCGCTTTCCCCGAACACACTTACACGAAGCGTGCCCTCGCCGCCGCCGGACAGATCGCGAAGGATGCGAAGAACCCGACAGAGGCGATGAACTTTTTCCGCGCGGCAGTCGCCGCCTATCCGGGCGCGGTCGAAGTGGCGCAGGCGCAGTTTGAAACCGCGTGGCTGGCGCACGAGTCGAAGAACTATGGGGAAGCCGCGCGCCTCCTGCTCGAACATCTGGCCTTTTACGCCGACCGCAACACGGACAATCGCGGTCGCGCCGGGTACTGGGCGGCGCGCAACGCCGAACGCGCCGGGAAAATCGCCGACGCACGCACGCTCTACGAAGCGATGCAGCAACGCTACGACGCCAACTGGTATGGCGATCTGGCTAGACGACGGATCGACATATTGAAAGGCGCGAACGCAAATGCATTCGCTGCGAACGTTGCGCCCGATTCGCAAATCACCCGCGCTGCTGTCGCCAATCTCAACACCGTCTCGGTGGCCGAAGAAACGGCGACTGCGGAGGTGGACGCCTTGCTCGCGAAAGTTGACCAACTGAACGCCGTCGGTCTCGATGAGTATGCTCTTGAGGAAGTGAATAAATTGTTGGAAGCCGCGCCGCGCAGCCCGCGCTTTAATCTGGCGAAGGCGCGCGTCTATCGCACGCGCAACCGGAATCTGTTGGCCTTCCTCGCCCTGCAAAAAAGTTATCCCGACTATTCGCAGATGAAGCCGGAAGAACTCACGCGCGAAGAGTGGGACGTGTTCTACCCGCTCGCACACTGGGAGACGATCACGCGTGAGGCGGGCGCGAAGAGCCTCGATCCGTATCGCGTCGCCGGTCTCATTCGGCAGGAATCGGTCTTCGATCCGCGCGCCGCGTCCCCGGCCAAAGCCTATGGCCTGATGCAACTTTTGCTTGAGACGGCGCAACGCACCGCGCGCAAGTACGGCATCACGCGCTCCGTCACCGTAGAGGCGCTGCTCTCCGACCCGCAACTCAACATTCAGATCGGGACGGGCTACCTGCGCGATCAAATTGATCGCTTCGGGCGCATCGAATATGTCGCCGCCGCTTACAATGCCGGGCCGGGACGCGCCCTGCGCTGGCGCGAAGAACTCCCTGCGGAGATGGACGAATGGGCGGAAGCCGTGCCCTTCCGCGAAACGCGCGCTTATGTGCAAGGCGTCGTCCGCAACACGCTGCAATACAAACGGCTCTACGACGAGAAGGGACGCTTCCGCGCCGAAGTCGGCACGCGCTCTGCTGCTGCTGTGCGCCAGGCCGCGCCGAAAGCAAACGCACCCGCTGCCGCGCAGCCTGCCAACAACATGGTGCGCCCGCGCCGCGCGACGCCCGATGAAAGAGATGTGCCGGAAGAGCAATGAGCGCGCGGCGGGGGAAATTGAAGGAGGCCGAAGTCAAGTACCACCAGCTAAAGCCGGTGGCTTGTAGCTTGCGACTGAAAGTCGCATCCACCTTGTCGGCTAAAGCCGACCTTAGGCTGCTTGACACAGCCCCGACTTGAATTGCTTCAAGCCTCG
>JBPCIP010000021.1:0-7394 GCA_051006195.1 Pyrinomonadaceae bacterium | reverse complement strand
GAGAAGAGCGGGGAGGGAGCAGGGGGAAGCCTTTTGGCTCCCTTTCTTCCTCCGTCCCCCCTCTACTCGTCACCTGCGACAATTTTTGGCGAAGAATTTAACTGGTCGGCTGCTGAACGGCGTGGCGTCTCTTTTTCCGCGCCGCGCGCCATTTGCCCGCGCCCTCTTGCAAGAGTTTGAACAATGTCCCGCGATTCTGCGCAACCAGTTTCAGCCATGCCCATTTGCTCATCTGCGGAAAGTAGATGCCGCGAAAGAAGAGGCGCGCGACCAGGTGGCCGATCCTGATTTCGACCGGCTTGTCCTTGATGAAGTCCATCGCCTCGGCGTTGCGCGCGGGGCTGTAAGAAACAGACCACGCTTGATTGACTTCGGTGCGCGCCTCTTTGATCGACATCTTGAGCGGCGCGTGCGCCATCTCGAAAGGCGCAAAGTCCATCCAGTGACGCGGGCGCGCGAGTCGGCCTGATGCGGCGAGCCGGTCATAGAGCGGCGTGGCGGGAAACGGCGTGAGTTGACCGAAGACGGGCAATCCCGGCGGCCAGCTGTGTATCTCGGAGAGCGTGCGGTCGGCGACACCTGTCGTATCGTTGTCCATGCCGAAGATGAAAGAGGTGATGGCGTAGATGTTGCGCGCGGCGAGGCGTTCGAGCACCGCGCCGTACTCGCCGGGCTTGCTGAAATTCTTGTTCACGTCGGCCATGTTCGCCGGGTCGATTGATTCCATCCCGATGAAGACCCACTTGCCGCCCGATTCCGCGATCAAGTCCACGAGTTCTTCATCCTTCAACAAGTTCGCGCTGATCTGCGCGACCCACGGCACCTGCGCGTTCGCCGCGATGATGTCGCGCAACAGCGACTTCGTGCGTTTGACGTTGATCGCGAAGTTGTCGTCGATGAAGAAGACGGCCACCTGCCCGCCGTCTTTATGTGCGCGGGCTTTGAGGCGCAGGACTTCGTCCACGACCGATTCGTTCGAGCGGAAGCGGATCGAGTCGCCGAAAAACCCTGTGACGGTGCAGAACTCGCACCCGTAAGGACACCCGCGCCCGGACTCAATCGGGATCACGCGGAACGTGCCCCAACCGCCGCCCATGCGTTCGAGCAGAGGGCGCGCGATCTTCGGCACGAGGTTGAATTGATCGAGGTCGAGCGTCTCCCAGGGAATGATCGGGTAAGGTTGCAAATCCGGCTTCTTGTCCTTCCCTGCTTCGTCCACCGGCTGATAAATTTCTTTGAGTTCGCCGCGCGCGGCGTCTTCGACAATGCGCGGCCAGGTCTCGTCGGCCTCGCCGAGAGCCACCGCGTCGGCGTGTCTCATACCGCCATCGCGCCCCAACGCTTCGTCCGGGCACTCCGTCACATGCGGCCCGCCCATCACGACCGGCACCCCGGCGGCGCGCACGGCATCGGCCATGCGATAGGCTTTCGCCACCATGCGCGTCATCGCGCCGATGCCCACCAGCCCGATCTCTTTCTCGCGGATGAACGCGACGAGTTCTTCCTCGTTCATCGCGTGCGCGTTGCCGTCGATGAGCAGCACTTCATGACCGGGCGGCGTGAGTGTTTGCAGCAGAAACATCCAGAGATGCGGCATGAAGTTGCGCGTCACCCCGTTGTCCGGGTTGTACAATAGAATTTTCAATTCCCTACTTCTCCCTTCGAGAAAACCAACTTGCCTGTGACCTGGTAGTTAGAGTGATGGTTGGAACAAACAACGGACGGCATAGGAAGAGTAGTTTAAGACCCGACCCACATGTCGAACAGCGAATTTTCGCGGCGGAGTATAACAGACAATGTACGCTGGCGAACAACGGATAAAAGGTGGACGGCGTGTTGATAGTGGCTGCCTTGACCGTCGGTCCTCGTCTATGCGGCTCACGTTTGAGAAGGATGGCGACTGAATCACTCGCTCAACCCGACATCACGCATGAACGACGAGTTGATGATCACGAGCTAAATGTTATCATCGACGGCGTAATGCGCTCTTTGCACCATCGCAGCTATAAATCAGTGAGCCGGAGTGATTGATGCTGAAGTCCTGACGGTGGCGGTGATGGTCTTCGTAATCCTCATTCCCGTCTGGGTTATCCACTCGGCCACGGAGGCGCAATGCTCATCAAAACTCTGGACTTTCAATTCCGCAAGCAACACGAAGGCTACCGGCTCGACGTTTACCCGCGCGACAGTTCGCAATTGCTGGTCAGCGCCGACTTCACTTTCCCGCGTTCTTTCCTGAGCGGGTCGGAGTCTAAGGGATTGGACTTTGACGCCAGAGACCCTGCGGCGCGAGTGGCACGCTTACGCGAATTCGGGAGGAAGCTGCATCAACAAATCTTTACGCCCGAAGTGGCGCGCATCTGGTCGGAGCATAAGCGGAGCCATGAGTTTTTAATTCTGTGCATCCGCATCGAGGCTGACGCGAATGAGTTGGAAGCAATCGCCTGGGAAACTCTGTTTGACGGCGATGAGTTCATCGCGGCGGGGACGAAGACCACCCTCTCGCGCCTTCCGTTGGAGATTCAGTTGCAAGCCGCGTTGCCCGCCGTGCCGCTGCCGTTGAAGATGCTGGCGCTCGTCTCCAGCCCGCTCGATTTGCCGGACCATGCGCGTTTGCAGATGGAACGCGAGCAGGAGATTCTGCTCGAAGCCATCAACGACCCGGCGGGACAGGGACGCCTGCGCGCAGACTTCGAGGACGAAGCCAAGCTGGAAATTTTAGAAGGCAGCCTCGAAACTCCCTATCAAATCTTTCATTTCACCGGCCACGGTATCGCGCCCGAACACGGCGGCGGTTTGCTGCTCGAAGACGCGCGAGGCAACAGCCGCCCGACTTCGGTGGTCGAGGTGCTGCAATCGCTCGGGCGCGGCGAGAATTCTTTGCGCCTCGTGGTTCTCTCCGGCTGCCAGACGGCGCGCACGATCAACGCCGCCGGGTTCCGCGACATGGCGCGCGGCCTCTTGCGGCGCGGGATGCCCTCCGTCATTGCCATGCAGTTTTCGATCTCGGACAACGGAGGGTTGAAATTCGCGGAGATTTTTTACGCGAGAATCGTGGCGGGACGCACTCTGGAATTAGCGTCTCATGCGGCGCGACGCGCCTTGCTCCTGAGCGATGATCACCACCTGCAAGCGGACGCGCTGGCTCCCGTGTTGCTCACGTCCAACGGCGAGTGCTTGCAGACGACACAGGCACAGGCCGCGCCCGCCGTCGCAGCGCCGGAGATCGATTTCAGTTTTTACCTGCCTCTGGCGCAATTGAGCCACGGCTTTTATGGCAGGCGGCGCGAATATCGTCAGGTGCGCGACGGCATTCTCCAACGCAACCAGCGCGCGGTCATCGTGTACGGCATCGGCGGCATCGGGAAGACCGCGCTGGTCAGCCACGTCGCCACGCGCTTGAAAAAACATTTTCAAGGCGTCTATGCGTTCGATTGCTCAAGCGGCACGCTCGCGCCCGAAACCGTGTTGATTAAGCTGCACTGGTATTTTGCGGGGCAAAAGGTGAAGGTGACGGCATTAGAGCGATTGCTTTATCGAAATTTGCCGCCGGACGTGCTGGCAAACCATCTCGCACAAATCCTGTCGCAGTGGTCTTTGCTTTTGATCTTCGACAACATTGAAAGCCAACTCGAACGCACGGAGACGGGCTTTCGCATCGCCGACGAAAACTTACGCGCGTTTATCACGACGCTCGTGAAAACGACCGCGACGCGCAGCCATTTCCTTTTCACCAGCCGTTACCTGTTCGCGCTAGACGATAAACGTCTGGGCAGCATTGAATCTCTGCCGCTCGCCGATTTGAGCCGCCCCGAAGCCTTGAGCCTGATGCAAAAGCTGCAACATCTCGCCGCCGCCTCTCACCCGGAAAAGCTCGCAGCATTGGAAACCTTCGGCGGCCATCCCTACGCGCTCGTGACGCTCGACCGTTATTGCCATCACCAACCCCTGAGCCGCGCGCTCGAAGCTGCGAAAAACATTCATGCCGAACTGCGCGCATTTCTGGCAATCGAACTCAACTACGCTCAACTCTCTGAAGACAGCCGCCAACTCCTCAACCGCCTCGCTGCCTTCCGCCGATCCGTGCCTTACGAAGCGGCGGAATGGGTCATGGGCCAAAAGATTTCGTATGCCGCAGAATTTTTAGAACAGAATCGAGATCAACTGACGGAAGAAGGGAAAGCGAAAGACGAAGCGGAAATTCTGCAAATGCTTGAAGCGGCGCTGCCCGAACGAAGAGGGGCCGGAGATGTGACCAGCCCGATCAGGGAATTGATTGAATGGGGCTTGCTCACGCCAATTCAGGAAGAGGGGCAACCGAAAGAACTGGCCGTTCATGCTCTGGTGCGTGACTTCTGTGCTGACAAGCAACAGGGCGAAACGTGGCGCGAACGTTTACGCGACGCCGCCGCGTTCTACACCAACATTACAAAATTGACTCAACGAGAGAACAAGACTCAAGCCGCGATCTGGCTTGAGATGGAAGCCTTTGAATTACTCATGGAGGCCGAAAATTTCGATGAGGCCGCACGCCTCTTGATAGGTGCAGCTGAGCTTTTAGACCGTTGGGGCTTCGGGCAATATCTGGAAGGCCAGCATCGCCGTTTATTCGACAAACTGGATGCACAAGGAACTGCGGCAATCTTGCATAACTTTGGATATTTGATTCAATCTCGTGGCGAATATGAGAAAGCGTTGGAGTACTACGACCGCTCGCTCAAGATTGAAGAAGAACTCGGCGACCGCTCCGGTGTTGCGAAGTCGCTGCATCAGATCGGCACTATTCATCACTTATGTGGCGAATATGAGAAAGCGTTGGAGTACTACGACCGCTCGCTCAAGATTCTAGAAGAACTCGGCGACCGCTCCGGCATTGCCTCTGCGCTTGGTCAAATCGGCTCCATTCACTACTTACGTGGTGAATATGCCAAAGCATTGGGAAACTACGAACAAGTCCTTGGAATCTCAGAGGAATTTAATGATCGCTCAACCATTGCTAAGTCACTGCATGAGATCGGTATCATTCATCACTTACGAGGCGAAAATGAGAAAGCGTTGGAGTACTTTAACCACTCGCTGAAGATGCAAGAAGAACTCGGCGACCGCTTGGGCATGGCCAATTCTCTTGGTCAAATCGGTGTCATTCATCACTTACGAGGCGAATATGAGAAAGCGTTGGAGTACTTTGACCGCGCGCTGAAGATTGAAGAAGAACTTGTCCACCGCTCTGGCATTGCTATGTCGCTGCATAATATCGGAATCATTCACCACACACGTGGGGAATATGAGAAAGCGTTGGAGTACTACGACCGCGCGCTGAAGATTAAAGAAGAACTCGGCGACCGCTTAGGTTTCGCTAAGTCTCTTGCTCAAATCGGGAAGTTATATATTGATGTAGGTCGTTATGATGAAGCATTCCAGCATTGTCTCTCTGCTCTGAGTATTTTTATAGAGTTGCAATCGCCCAATGCTCGAATCGTTGTAACTGACCTTAAAACACTTCGCGCCAAGTGGGACGAAGAAAACTTTGATGCGGCGTGGAGAGAAGCTACAAGCGGAGATGTGCCTGAGCGGTTGAAGGAATGAGGTTGTGCGCGTTCCGGTTTCGATAGATGAGTAAACGGCAATGCGCTTTCACTCGATGAGACGGTCGGAGAATCTCGCACGATGGGACGAACAATCAAAGTCAGATGCAACGGGGCACACAAGCATGTCAACGAGGTTGATACAGACGATGCCATGCGGGAAGACTCGATAGCGAGAGGGTCGAATTTTTCTTCGCCTTCCGTGCCGGAGCGAATCGTCCTGCGTTGTCGTGACTGCGTTGACGGCAAAGTTATCCTGACGCGAGCGATGATCGAGCAGGCGCGTCAATAAAAAGTCCTTCCCGGTGGTGATGCGGAGGCGTGCGATGTCGAAAGCTACGGAAACGAAAACGATTGAAACGGTCACACAGAATCAGCCGGAAATAATTTACGACAGCCCGCCTTCCGTGCCCGATGACGATTTGTGGCTCGCGCACGGCGCGAAGATGCTGGAAGACTCCGTGCCGGGCGTGCGCAGCGCGGCGAGCGAGTTGATCAAAGCGCTGGGTCTGTTGCAGACCGTCTATCTGGGCATTCTGGGCTTCGCCAAGTTTATCCCCGAAAACATGGAAGTCCGTAACAAAGCTCTCTTCGTCGTTCCTATCGTCCCGTGGGTCTGGGCCACTTATTACTGCCTGCGCGTGATGAAAACCGACATCGTGAAAATCAACTTACGCTCGCCGACCAACATCAGGGACAAGGCGACGGAGTTATTGGAAGCAAAACAGCGTCATCTTGAAGTTGCCTTTGCGCTGCTGATCGTGGGAATCGTGCTGGCTTTCATTATGGTCGTTTTCCGTGTGCGCGTTTGACGGACGCATGAAAATATTTAGAGCGTCTAACAAAACTGTAGGGGCAGGCTTGTCCCTGCCCGTTTCTTTCGCAAACATGCGGGCAGGGACAAGCCTGCCCCTACTGTATTTAGAACTTCTTCAGACAGCCTCTTCAATTTTTAAACAAGGTCAACGTCTCTGGCGGCGTTCGCTTTCCGCAAGGTAAAGACAGTGCCGCCCCCATCGCTTCCCCGTTTCCATGAGACATCGGCTTCGATGAGACTGGCGCGGGCGCAGATACCGGCGAGGCCGCGTCCCTTCGGCGTGTGACTGTCATGCGGGTCGAAGCCGCCCCCGTCGTCTTCAAGCGACAGGATGAGTTCGCCCGCCGCCGTGAGGTGGACAGTGAAGCGCACGCGCGTCGCTTGGGCGTGGCGGCAGACGTTGTTGATGGCCTCCTGTGCGATGCGGTAAATCTGCATCCGCACGCCCGTTTGAAACTCCACCCGCTCGTCCAACTCTTCATCGCAAATAAACTCATACTCAAACTTTTGCGGCGCGGGCAGGTGCGCCACGGCGTTGGCGAGCGCCCATTCGAGCGCGGCGGCCAGTCCCACGTTATCCAACGCCGACGGGCTTAAATCTTCACAGATGCGGCGTATCTCGTTTGAGACGGATTCGATCTCGGCGCGGAAGAGGGCGGGGTCAAGGGCGTCGCGCGATTGTCCGTTGTCACTCGTCGAGTTCGTAACGGCGGGGAGTTGATCGGTGAGCAGGAGCAGGCTGCGGAGGTCGGCGAGCGTTTGATCGTGGAGGTCGCGGGCGATGCGGCGGCGTTCGCGTTCGGCTTCGTTTGCCAAATTGAGCCGTGCGCCGGAAAGTTCGCGGTTGGTGAATTTTAATTCCTTGCTCGTCCGAAAAATCCGGCGCTGCGAAATGACCGCCCAAACCAGAGCGATGAGCGCGATTGCCAAAAGAGAAGATAGCAGGAGAGTTGACCACGGAAACGGCGATTTGGCAACGGAAAATTGAAACC
>JBPCIP010000020.1:0-4023 GCA_051006195.1 Pyrinomonadaceae bacterium | reverse complement strand
ACGGAACGGCGAGAACTGCCGAAAAGAGGACGCGAGGAGCTGGGAACACAAAAAACGTGGCGGCAACACCTTCGGGGGGGAGGTTCTCCCCGCTTTTGTCTGTGTGAAATTTGCCGCCCGCCCGCCGCGCCTCACGTAGCGCGCCGGGGTGGGGCAAGCAGCCCAAAATCCTTGAGAGGGCGCGCGCCGGATGAGACGGCCCGACGCTACCACATCTGTTGTCCGTAAGGAGACACACGATATGCCAGTGAAAAAATATTTGAAAGAGACTATCAAACTCGGCGGTCGCGATTTGACCGTCGAGACGGGGCGCGTCGCCAAACAAGCTGACGGATCAATCGTCATTCGCTACGGAGACACGATGCTGTTGGTCGCCGCCGTCGGCGCGAGCGCGCCGCGCGAAGGGATCGATTTTTTCCCGCTCACGGTCGAATACCGTGAGCACAACTACGCTGCCGGTCGCATCCCCGGCAACTACTTCCGGCGCGAAGGCCGACCCGGCGAAAAAGAAGTTCTGACCTGCCGTTTGATCGACCGTCCCTGCCGCCCGCTCTTCACCGAAGGCTACCGCAACGAAACGCAAGTCATCGCCTCCGTCATCTCCGCCGATTCGGAAAACGATCCCGATGTGATCGCTATCACGGGCGCGTCGTGCGCCCTCTATCTTTCGGACATTCCGTTCCCGACTCCGATAGCGGGCGTCAGAGTCGGCCTGATCGAGGGCCGCTATATCATCAATCCGACTTATGACGAAGTGCGCGAGTCGATTTTGAACTTGATCGTGGCGGGCACGGAAGAGGCCATCGTAATGGTCGAATCGGGCGCGAAGGAAGTCTCGGAAGAGATCATGGTCGAAGCCCTGATGCTCGCGCATAAAGAGATCAATCGCCTGTGCCGCTGGCAGAAGGAACTCTACAAGGCGCTCGATATTCAGAAGCGCGAAGTAGTGCCGCCCGTCTTGAACGAAGAAATGTCGGGCGAAGTCGAACGCAACTACTCGGAGCGCCTGCGCGCCTCGCTCGATACTTCGACGCAGGACAAACTCGATAGCTACGCGAGCGTCGATGCGCTCAAGAAAGAGGTCGTCGAATCTTACCCGGCGGACGCGCCCGAACAGCGCGTGATGGCGAAGAAGATTTTCGACAAACTGAAAGAGAAAATCTTCCGAGAGGACATTCTCGACAAACGCCGTCGCCCCGATGGACGCCGCTTCTCCGAGATTCGCCCGATCACATGCGAAATTGGTTGGCTGCCGCGCGTTCATGGCTCGTCGCTCTTCACGCGCGGCGAAACGCAGGCCATCGTCACCACAACTTTGGGGACAAAAGAGGATGAGCAGTTCATGGACGATCTGGAAACGGGCGAGATCAAGCGCCGCTTCCTGCTCCATTATAATTTCCCGCATTTCTCGGTCGGCGAAATCGGTCGCTTCGGCTCGACGAGCCGGCGCGAGATCGGCCACGGCGCGCTCGCGCGGCGCGCGCTTGAGCCGATGCTGCCCGCCGAAAGCGAATTTCCCTACTCGCTCCGCATCGTCTCCGACATCACGGAGTCGAACGGCTCAAGTTCGATGGCGACCATCTGCGGCGGCAGTCTCTCGATGATGGACGCAGGCGTTCCCATTAAAGCGCCGGTCGCGGGCGTTGCGATGGGACTCGTGATGGAAGGCAACAAGTACGCGATCCTCTCGGACATCGCAGGCGCCGAAGACCATTACGGCGACATGGACTTCAAGGTCGCGGGCACGCGCGACGGCATCACCGCGCTGCAAATGGACATCAAGATCGGTGGCATCAACGCGCAGATTTTGCAGGAAGCGCTGGAACAGGCGCGCAAAGGTCGCCTCCATATCCTCTCCGTCATGGAGCAAGCCATCACGGAGCCGCGCGCGGAGATGTCGCCCTTTGCCCCGCGCATCATCCAGATCAAGATCAACCCGGACAAAATTCGCGATGTCATCGGACCGGGCGGCAAAATTATTCGCTCCATCGTCGAAGAGACGGGAGCCAAAATCGATGTCGAGGACGATGGGACGGTCTCGATTGCCACCGCCGACAAGGATGCGGCGCAGGCTGCCGTGGACCGCATTCGCGGCCTGACGGCGGAAGCCGAAATCGGCGCAACTTATGTCGGCACAGTCTCGCGCATCGTGGATTTCGGCGCGTTCGTCGAAATCTTCCCCGGCACGGATGGATTGCTCCACATCTCCGAGATCGCCAATCATCGCGTGCGCGACGTGCGCGACGAACTGAAAGAAGGGCAGCAGATCATGGTCAAGTGCATCGGCAAAGAGGGCAATAAGATCAAGCTCTCACGCAAGTCCATTCTGCGCGACGAACAGCAGAAGGGCGGGAGCACCGGGCACGAAGTCGAAGGCGACGAAGAGTAAACTGTAGACGCCCGCTATCCGCATGGGCTAAGATAAGGGGCTTGCACCGCAAGGGCGAGCCTCTTTTTTGTTCTAATACTTACCTTTAGGCTGGCTTTATTATCTCGCAAAAATGGAAGAGATGCGCTATTGTGCCTTTTCTTCTGATGAAAACGACCCCACAGCGGATTTTTTTAAGTCTGCGCCGGGAGTCGTATCTCAAAAATCTTTTTTCGGTATTTTCAGGGATACAGGGAGGACGACCAAACACGATGAAGCATCAAGCCCTTCGCCCACTTGCTCTGATGCTCAGCGTTTTGCTCATAGCCGCTGTGCCAGCTCAAGCCGGCACGATTCAGTTCGGCGATGTGATTGCGCTAGCGACAGTTAACGGCCATAGTGGTCGCCAGACCGTAGACCTCCGCCTCCGCTCCGTCACGCAAAGCCGCGGCGCAAGTTCGCAGGACGGCCAGAATCCCTCCGCAAATGGCAACGGGCAGGATCGCAACAACGGTCAGACGCCCACCGTCGCTGCCCCCGTGACATCTGCTGACACGAACATCACCGGCACGGCGGTCGCCATGCAGGAACCCGGTTCCGTTCAGGTCGAAACCATCGAACTCGGCGATATTACAGGAACCATCTGCGACTGCGGCGAAATCCCCGGTATCCCCGGCGGCTTCCCGAGACTGCCGCTGCTGGCTCTGGCAGGTCTGCCGCTTCTCTTCCTCGGCGGCGGCGACGATAGCACCCCGCCCGGAGACTTCGTGATTATTCCGCCACCGACGCCGATCCAAGAGACACCGATTCCGGAACCGGCCACGCTCCTGCTCTTCGGCAGCGGTCTGGCCGCCCTCGGAGCGGGCGCGCGCCGCCGTCGCGCCGCACGCAGCAACATTGCCGGGCGAGGCGTTAAAAATCTAGACGCGAGGGAGGTCTAAATCATGTCGAGACTAAAAGCCGTGATTAAGGTCGCTCCCTTTCGGTTCAATTCGCTGCTGCTCGCCAGCGTGCTCGTCCTCGTTGCGGCCCACTTGTCAGGCAGCGTCTACGCGCAGCGCAATCGCGCTCCGCAAAACGGGCGCTTCGAAATCTCGACCACGCCGGGCGGTTATCCGATCATCATCGACGGCCAGCAACGCGGCACGACGAGCACCACCGTCCAGCTAATCGAAGTTGATCCGGGACGCCACACAGTAGAAATTCAATTTCCGAACAATTTGCGCTGGGTGCGCAACTTCGACCTCGCCGCCAACAAGAAGCAGTGCATCACGCTCAACTGGCGACCGAAGACCATCTCCATCGAGCGTCCCATTAAATCGCCCTGCCCGTATCCGGTTAATATCTCCGCCCCGGCTTCCGTGCAAGAGGGCGAGATCATCACTTTCAGTTCCGATGTGACCTATGAAGGCCAAGCCGGTCTCAACTACACATGGACGATTAGCCCGCCGTCGGCGCGCATCATGAGCGGCGCGGGCACTTCCACGATCACCGTGGATACGACCGGCATCGGACGCCAGCGCGTCACTGCGATCCTGGTCGTGGACGATGGCTCAGGCGACCGCAACTGCCGCCAGCGCGCGCAGGCCGCCACCGACGTGCTCTTCACGCCGCCGCCGCCCGTGCAGCCGAGGAGTTTCGCCGAATTCCCGGCA
>JBPCIP010000019.1:0-3867 GCA_051006195.1 Pyrinomonadaceae bacterium | reverse complement strand
CTCAAAGCTGATTTTTACTTTGCCCATCCGTATCATTCATGGGAGCGCGGGTTGAACGAGAACACCAACGGGCTGGTCAGACAATACTTTCCGAAGAAAAGCGAGTTCTCAAAGATCACTGACAGGCAGATCACTAAAGTAGTAGATCGGCTCAACAATCGTCCGCGAAAAACCCTCGGCTATAAAACGCCGAATGAGGTATTCTTCAAACTACCACTTGTTGCACTTACTACTTGAATCCGCGAGACGCTTATGGCAGCGTTGCGCTTTCGTTTACCTTTGCCATATCGCGCAACAGCTTTACTCAAGATATGATTTCGTAGTGATAGAAAGGCCAGCCACATGACGATTACCGGATTTACTAAGAGCCGGGAAGCAGGGTTGATTTTCGCCGCTCTCCTGCTCGCCGCAGTCGCCTGCACAGCGCCGAGCCAAAGCCAATCGAGCAAGGAGAGCGTTCCAACACAGAGCAGGAAGGCTATCAATGAAAGCGCGCCCGCGGGCGATTCGACGCGGGTTTTGACGGGTGAAGCGGCGAAGGGCGATTGGACGACGGACGCGCCGGGCGTGCGCCGCCGTTTAACCGTCAAAGACCTGGCCGCGCCATATGCGACGCAGTCCGCCCACAACCCGCCGCGCATCGTGCCCCGGCCAGAGGGCGCGATGCCGCGCGTTCCCGCCGGCTTCAAAGTCGAGATGCTCGCCACGAATTTGATCAAGCCGCGCGTTGTGCGCGCCGCGCCGAACGGCGACCTCTTCGTCGCCGAATCGGAGGCAAACCGCATCCGCCTGTTGCGCGATGCGGATGGCGACGGTAAGCCGGAGGTCAACCAACCTTTCGCCGAGAATTTGCGCCAGCCCTTCGGCATCGCTTTCTACCCGGCGGGCGACAGCCCCCGTTACGTCTATGTCGCCAACACCGATTCAATCGTGCGCTTCCCCTATCAGAGCGGCGACGCGAAAGCGCGCGGCGCGGCGGAGATGATCGTCTCGAATATTTCCGGCGGCGGACGCTTGACCGGCGGCGGGCACTGGACGCGTGACATCACGTTTTCCAAAGACGGCCAGCGTATGTACGTCTCGGTCGGCTCCAAGTCGAACGTGGGCGACGACCCGGTCGAAGAACGGCGTGCGCGCATCTTCCTCTACTCCCCCGATGGCAAGAACGAACGCGTCTACGCCTACGGCATCCGTAACCCTGTCGGCATAGCTGTCCATCCCGACACGGGCGACTTGTGGACTTCCGTCAACGAGCGCGACGGACTCGGCGACCACCTCGTCCCCGATTACGTGACGCGCGTGCAGGAAGGTGGCTTCTACGGCTGGCCCTGGTACTATCTCGGTCCCATCCAGGACCCGCGCCATCAAGGTAAGCGCCCCGAATTGAAGGACAAGGTCATCGTCCCCGACGTGTTGCTGCAATCGCATTCGGCGTCGCTCGCGATGACCTTCTATGATGGGCGTCAGTTCCCTTCCGACTACCGCCACGATGCCTTCGCCGCGCAACACGGCTCGTGGAATCGCACGCGCCGCACCGGCTATAAAGTCGTTCGCATCCCCGTGGAGAACGGGCGCGCCACCGGCGAGTATGAGGATTTCATGACCGGGTTCGTCACGCCTGAAGGCAATGTCTGGGGGCGACCCGTCGGCGTCGCCGTTGCGCGCGACGGGGCTTTGATCGTCACGGACGATGCGTCGAACACAATCTGGCGCGTCTCTTATGTCGGCGAGCGCAAAGGTTGAGAGCGAGGCCGGGGAATTTTCACGCGCGCGTCATTCAGGCCGGGGCAGGAGTGGGACTCGGCGTGGGTGTCGGCGAACGAGGAGGTGGCGGCGGCGGCGGCATCTCGAACTACTCTATTCAATCGGAAAGCATATTGTGATGCCCTACCGGCAACTCATCATCTGCTGACGAGTTCCGGCTCCCGCGGGTTCGCATCACAATAAAAACCAGGGTTAGGTTTGAAGTATCGGCTGACATCAAATCTGACGAGGAATGACAGGCTCTCAGGAGGCACATCATGGCTGTCTACGATCTTGTTTTTGAAGGCGGGGGTGCGAAGGGTTCCGGCTTCGCGGGCGCGCTCGAAGCACTGCAACATGCCGGGCATACTCACCGCAGATTGGTCGGCACTTCCGCCGGCGCAATTACCGCAACATTTTTGGCCGCCCACTATACCCCACAGGAAATGCTCGCGGCAGTCAACGAACGCTTGCCGGACCACAGACCCAGATTTGCTTCCTTCATGGACCCGCCCACGGCCAGCGATTTTACGGACGAGGAGAAGTTGAGAAGCGTCACGATGTCGATCTTTTCCGGCTTGAATTTGCCGGGCATCCCCGACATCCTCGAAAAAGGACTGGACAAGAAGTTGCTCGATGCGTTGCTGGCCTTGCCGCATTACCGCCAACTGTTCTCTTTCGTCGAATGCGGCGGATTATTCGCGGGCCGGAAATTTCTCGAATGGGTGCGCGAGAAGTTAGAGGTCAAAGGCATCGACTGGAATGCCACACTCGCAACCTTCGCCGCACAAACCGGGTCGGACCTCTCTTTAGTCGTCTCCGACACGTCGGATGTGGAGATGCTGGTAATGAATCACCGCACTGCTCCCGACTGCCCTGTGGCCTGGGCTGTCCGCATGTCCATGAGCATTCCTTTCGTGTGGCGCGAAGTGGTCTGGCAGGAAAGTTGGGGGAAATATCTGGGCCGCGACAAAACCGGAAAGATCATCGTGGATGGCGGTGTCCTATCAAACTTCCCCATCCGTTTGATCGACGCCGAGCCGACCGAGCATTCGTTTGTCCGCGAGGTGATGGGCGAGACGATAGCATCTGAGGCGGGGACGATGGGTCTGCTCATCGACGAGACATTGCCGGTTGAGGGAGCCGCCGACACACCCAAACCGCCGAAATTAATCGGGCAGCTACGCACCGTCCAGCGCGTGGCACGCCTGGTGGATACCATGACCGGCGCGCAGGATAACAGCGAGATCAGAAATCACGAAAAGGATATCTGTCGGCTCCCGGCCAAGGGCTACGGGACGACGGAGTTTGATATGACCGCCGAGCGGCTGGAAGCTCTCATCAATGCCGGTCGAAACGCCATGAGAAGCCACCTCGGTTTGTAGTAATCGTCCCTGCTAAAGGTTGGCGCGTGCGCTGCATGTTTTTTTGCGCTGTCTTTGCCGGTCGGTCGGACCATGCGGTCCGTACAGATATCGATTTAACACTACACTCCGTCCGGTCAAATTTAGAAATTTTCGGTTTACGCTGCAGATGTACGTCGCTCGCTTCCGTTCCAAGTTTCCAACTGCACTTGTTCTTGTTCCATCAGGCGTTCGATTTCGCCGAGCGCCGAGCGCAGTTCCCCGACTTGCTCCCGTGTTAATTGCACGGTTGCCGCTCGCTCGCCGCCATAGGTGACTCTGAGCATAAGGAGTTGTGGTATCAGCATCGAGAGTTCGACGGCTCCATCCTGAGCGCGCCGGCCCACCCTGAGCACTATCTCAGCCGGGGTCACTTCTGGCTTCCTTTCTTGCTCCCCCCCGATCTCGCCTTGCGCTCGGAGGCGGTGGATTTGCGCACCACCACTGCCCCATCACCGCGGCGCTCGAAGGTCAGCACGTCACCCTCTTTCGCTTTGAGAGCGTTGACCACAGGCGTGGGAATCTTCCCGCGAAAGGTAGACCCGTCCCGTGTGATGGTGGCTAGGGCGATGACTTCAATTGCTTCACTCATTTTTGTTGCCTTCCATAATGCCGCATCCGGCATGCCGTTTTCAGTAGGGGTGCGGGGGGGGGGGGTTGGGGGGACAACAAGGAGGCCCCCCTCCCTCTGGCGCCTGCCCCTGCAACCGACCTCACCCAC
>JBPCIP010000018.1:0-25968 GCA_051006195.1 Pyrinomonadaceae bacterium | reverse complement strand
CTGGTACTTCAAAGCTTATTCGCGCGGTGTCGGCAGCAGCGAGCGTTCGGCTAAGCAAATAGCGAAGTACGTTTTTTTTATGTGTAAAGTTATCTCCCTTACTTACAACCATTTGCGAGCTGAACGCCGATTAGGCCGCAGTCGCCTTTGTTGTATTTGGTTGCAGCGGCCTAACCACTGTATAGCCGACTTTATCCGCTCCTGTCATCCCTAAACTACCATGCGTCTGACGAAGGCGGAGCCGCCGTCGCGCGCCTGTTTTGTTCAGAAGCTTTTGCTCTGTCTCCATTCGCGCACGACTTCGGCGATGGCGCGTTTGCGCCCGTCAACTTCGTAGTTCAAACGACGCATCTCTTCGGTCGGGATCGCGTCGGCGAGTCGTCGGAGCGCATCACGGAGGGGCGCGTTTTGTGAGAGCGCATCGCGGCGCGTGAGATAGACGGCCTCGTAGGGCGGGAAGTAGCGGCGGTCGTCGGCGAGTTGGACGAGGTCGAGGGCGGCGATGAGGCCGTCGGTCGAGTTGCCGGCGATGATGTCCACTTCGCGGGCGGCGAGGGCGCGATAGGTGAGCGATAAATCCATCTCGCGCGGGCGGGCGGCGAACTGCAAATTATAGGCGCGGGCGAAACCGGGGTAGCCGTCGGCGCGCGACATGAAATCCTGTCCGAAGCCCGCGCGCCAGTTGCGCGTGTGGGGAATGGCGTCGGAGATGGTGCGCAAGTTGAGAGAGCGTGCGTCCGCGCCGCGCACGAGGATGGCGAAGTCGTTGCTGAAGCCGAGCGGAGCAGACGCCTCGACGTTGAACTTTTCCGCGTACTCGCGCTTCACCCCTTCGTAGACGGCGCGCGGGTCGGAGATGGGTTGATGCTTGAGGATGGCGGTAAAGGACGTGCCTGTGTATTCGGGATAAACGTCAAGCTGCGAATTGGTGAGCGCCTCATGACAGAGGTTGCCGCCGAGTTCAAAGCGACGCATCACGGTCGCCCCGCGCGCTTCCAACTCCTGCGCCAGCATCTCCGCGAGAATGATGCTCTCGGTGAAGTCCTTCGACCCGACACGCACGGCGGGCGCGCTCGTCGGTCGGTTGACATCAACCACGGCTCCGCCCTGCTGAACGCCGCCGCGCCAGACGGCGAGCATCCCTGCGACGACAAGCAACGCAAGCGCAGCGAAGACGAGGCGACGCCGTCGCTGCTGCGCGCGTCTTTCGTCCGGCGTACCGGCATACAAGTTCGCCTGTGAATTGAAACGCGCTTCCAACAGTCCGAGCAGCCAGTCGGCGGCGAGCGCCATCAACGCCGCCGGAATTGCGCCCGCGAGCACGAGCGTGTTGTCGTTCTGCCGCAGACCCCGAAAGATGTATGTGCCGAGGCCGCCCGCGCCGATGGCCGCCGCAATCGTCGCCACGCCGACCGAGATCACCGTCGCCACGCGCACGCCCGCCAAGATCACGCTTGTAGCCAACGGCAGTTCCACCTGCCACAAAATCTGTCGCTCGGTCATGCCCATCGCCGTTGCCGCTTCGCGCACGCTGCGGTCAACGCCCTCAATGCCCGTCACCGTGTTGCGAATCAAGGGCAGCAGCGCGTAGAGGACGAGCGCGACGATGGCCGTGCGTGCGCCGATACCGCCGAGGAAGGGCAGCGGGATGAGGAACCCGAAAAGCGCGAGGCTCGGCACGGTCTGCAAAATTCCGGCGAGACCGAGGACGAAACGCTTCAGCGACTCGCGCCGCACGATGAGCACGCCCACAGGGATGCCGACGAGGACGGCCACCGTGATCGAGATGAGCACGAGATAGAGATGCTCGCCCGTGAAAGCCAGCACCTCGCGCCAGTTGTTTTCGATGAACTCGAAAAAATTCATGTCTGGTATTACACCATTGCCGGATCAGATCGATTGGCGAGCGGATGAAAATATTTCACGCAAAGGCGCAAAGATCGAAACGTCAGATATAAGGCGTTGAGAGGCGGGGCTTCTTCGCGTCTTCACTTTGCGACTTTGCACCTTTGCGTGAAGCTTGTCTTCCGGCTTCACCCCAGTTGAGATGGCGAAGTCTCATCAAGCCGTAGCGTCTCAAGATAAGCGCGGGCGAGCGGTTCATTCGTCTGTAAGAACTCGGCGGGCGTCGCCAGAAGGATGATGCGCCCCGCCTGCATCAGCGCGATGCGCGTGGCGAGGAGCAGCGCTTCGCGGACATCGTGGGTGACGAAGACGACGGTCTTGCCGAGTTGCAGGCGCAGGCGCGCGAACTCTTTTTGCAGCGCGGCCCGCGTCAGCGGGTCGAGCGCGCCGAACGGTTCGTCCATCAGCAGGAGGGGCGGATCGGCAGCGAGCGCGCGGGCGACGCCGACCCGCTGTCGTTGCCCGCCCGAAAGTTCACGGGGGAAACGCGCCCCGAAAGTTGCCGGGTCGAGGCCGACGAGTTTGAGCATCTCGCCGACGCGTTCACTGATGCGGGCTGGCGGCCAATTTTCGAGCGCGGGCACGAGCGCGACGTTGCGCTCCACGGTGAAGTGTGGAAACAGCCCGGCGTCCTGAATCACATAGCCGGTCGCGCGTCGCAGCTTGATGGCATCCCACTCGCCGGTCGCCCTGCCTTCGACGAGGACTTCGCCCGCCGTGGGCAGCAGCAGTCGATTGATGAGACGCAAGCTGGTCGTCTTTCCGCAACCCGACTCGCCGAGGAGCACGAGCGTCTCGCCGCGAAAGATTTCCAGATCGAGCGCGGAGATGATCGCCTGCGCCGCGCCGGGCAGCGCGAAACTGACATGGCGAAATTGGACCACCGGAGAATCAGCACGCATGTTTTAGGCCGATTGATTTCAAGCGATGCGCAGATGTTCGATGACGCGAGCGAGCGAATTCTTCCATGAGCCGTGCCAGTTGCCAAGCAGGATGTCGGCGGGGGAAACTTCCTCTTCAATGACTTGCTCGCGCAACACATCGAGATAGGGCAACTCTTCGGGGGCAATGCGTCGCAAACCGGCGACGGCGAGCGCCACCGCTTCCTTCGCCAACGCGCCCACTTCAATTCCCGATGAGCGGGCGGCCAAAGCCTCGCGCGCGACCGCCGCGCGCAACTCAAGCGCGTCCGCGTAATTCAGATTCGGCGCGAGCCTGAGCGCGTCGTCGAGCGCGGCTTCGTCGTATAGCAATCCTTTCCAGAAAGCCTGAAGAGCCAGCCCCATCGGCAGGCTGCCGCAATCGGCGCTGCGCAGTTCGATATGCTGCTTGAGCCGGGCGTCGGTGAAGAGGGTCGTCAGATGGTCGGCCCAGTCGCCGAAGACGGGCGTGATCGAGTCGCAGTTACGCGCGAGAAAGTCACCGAATTTCATGCCCGTCGGCGTGTCCACATAAAGCCCGCCGCGCTGGGCGAAGAGCATCGGCACATTGAGCGCGTAGTCCACGAACGAGGCGGGCGAGAAAGTGTTGCCGGAGAGCGCGGTGGGCGAGATGCCCGTGCGGTCCGGGTCGGTCTGAAGCCATACGGCAGCGCGGGTGGATTTGTAACCGGAGGGGCGTCCTTCCTGAAAAGGCGAGTTGGCGAAGATGGCCGTCGCGATGGGCGCAAGCCGGTTGCCGACCAGAAACTTTTTCGCAAGATCGCTTTCGTCGCCGTAATCGAGATTGGTTTGCACGGCGCAGGTGCGCGCCATCATGTCCCACGCACGCGCGCCGCGCGACGCGAGGTAAGGGCGCATCACGTCGTAGCGCAGCTTGGGAAACCAGTGCTGCTCGGCGAGCGTGCGCAAGGGATCGAAACCGGCGGCGAGAAAGACAAAGCCCTCGCTTTCGGCAATCTCATGCAGGCGGTCGAGATAGCGCGACACTTCGCGTTCGACATCGGCGAGGTCGCGTTGGGGCGCGCCGGAGAACTCGACCTGCCCGCCCGGCTCGACCGTCAGACGATTCATCTGCCCGGCGTTCACTTCGACGACCGTGCGCCCTTCGTAGACGAGATCATCGGATGAAGGCGCAAAGCCCGCGAGCACGCTCTCGACCTGCGCCGGATTGAGGCGCGCGTAGTTGCGGCACGCATCGTAGCCGAAAAGCTCAAACTCGACGCCGCACATCCACGCGGCGGCAGGCTTCGCGCCGCGCCGCAAATTTTCCTCGAAGAGCGGCGCGGCAGATTGGGTGACGGGATCGGTGAGCAGCGGAAAGGAGCCGCGCTTGTCGGTGTGCGGGGGCGGCGGCGGCGTGGGTGCCTCGTGAGAAGTCGCCGTCGTGCGCTGCTGGTCGGCGGCCTTGCTGTTCTCATCTTCGGTGAGTGGGTTGTGAGTCATAACGCGAATCGAAAGTTTTGTCAGCGTGCGACGAAAAGATTGCTGCTGAAGCGTCCCGCCTCGTCCGTCCAACGGCGGGCGCAGTGGAAGCCGGTGCGTTCGGCCAGAGCGTCGAGTTCCGCCGCATCGTACTTGTGTGAGTTTTCCGTATGGATGCGCTCGCCTTGCGTGAAAGCGATCTCCAGATTGAGTACAGGCAAATTCACCGTCTGCGCCCGCGCGCTTTCGAGATACATTTCCATGCGCCCCGCCGCTTCGTTGTAGATGGCGATGTGGCGGAAGTCGCGCAAGTGGAAATCGGCGTCGAACTCGCGGTTGAGCCGCGCGAGTTGATTGAGGTTGAAAGCGGCGGTGACGCCGAGCGCATCATCGTAAGCCGCCTCCAAAATCGCGCGGTCTTTTTTCAAGTCCGCGCCGAGCAAGAGCGAGTCGCCGGCGTTGAGCACGCCGCGCAGGGCGTGTAAAAATTGTTCGCTGCCGTCGCGGTTAAAGTTGCCGATGTTCGAGCCGAGAAACAGCGCGAGCAGACGCGTCCGGCGCGTCTCGCATTGATCGCGCAAACGCACGAGCGCGGTATCATAATCGCTGGCATAAGCTTCGATCCGAAGCGCGGGGTAAGATTGCAGGAGAACCCGCGCGCTCGCTTCGAGGGCGGATGCGGAGATGTCTACCGGCAGGTAAAGCAATTCGGCTTGACGCTTCAGGATGGCTTCGATGAGGCGGGGCGTTTTCGTCGCGCTGCCGCTGCCCAACTCAAGCAGCGAGAGCGGCGCATCGCCCGTCGCTTGGACGATCTCATCGGCGCGGCGCGTAAGAATTTCGTTTTCGGCGCGCGTCGGGTAGTACTCCGGCAGCAGGCAGATGGCGTCGAAGAGTTCGGAGCCGAGTTCGTCGTAAAAATATTTGGGAGAGAGTTGCTTCGGAGTCGAGCGCAAACCGCGCTCGACATCCGCGGCGAAGGCGGCGTGTGCGTCTGCGGTGTCGAGTCGATGGATGCGCAGGCGTTCGGCGGCGGGTGGGTCGCTGGTAGTGGGCGGCATCGTCCGGGTCATCCCTTCTTCGCTTAACATGATGAAGCGCGTGTCAGATATGGCTTCGTGAAGCCGTCAAATGTTGCGCTGCCGATCTTGTTCGTGATTTTCGCATGCTATCATAAGCGCGTCGAAGTTCACTATTGACGAGAGCGAGAGAAGGCGCGCGGCGCGTTTGGGCGACGCTGCGGCGAGGGGAGATTCACAGTGGAAAACGTGTTGACGAAAGAGACAGAACAGATCGCGGAGATGTTCGAGACGACGCGCGCCGCGACGCTCGCCTTGTTTGATGTGGTGGCGCGCGAAGAGGATTTGCATCAGAGTCCCGGCGGCGGATTCCGCCCGATCATCTGGCATCTCGCGCACATCGGCGTCTTTGAGGCCTACTGGATTCTCCAGCAGGTGAAAGGCGACGCCGCGCCCGATGCGCGCTACGAACGCATCTTCGACCCCATCGCCACGCCGCGCGAAAATTCCGTCGATCTGCCGACGCGGCGCGAAATGGAAGACTATCTCGCGCGCGTCAGACGCTCGATGCTCGATTATCTCGAAGCGTCTATCTGCGACGAGACAGCGCCGCCGCTTCTGCGCGACCGTTACATCTTTCATCTCGTCCTCGAACACGAGCGGCAGCATCAAGAGACGCTCGCCTACCTGTTGCACATGCTCGACCCCGCGAAGAAGCGACAACCCGCTGTGCCCGGTGAACCTGTCGCGATTTCCTTGCCGGCAGCCGCGCCCGCGCGCGACATGGTGGCAGTTTCGGCGGGTGAGTTTCAGAGGGGCGCGCCCTGGAAGATGTTCGTCTACGACAACGAACTGCCCGCGCACACGCTCTTCGTCCCCACCTTCAAAATTGATCGGTTGCTCACGACGAACGAAGAGTACGCACACTTCATCGCTGAGGGCGGCTACGAACGGCGTGAATGGTGGAGCGCGGAGGGCTGGCAGTGGCGCGAGCGGGAAAACTGGACGTGTCCGCTCTACTGGTCGCCGGGCCTTGAGGTCGGGCACAAGTGGCGTGCGCGCACGATGTTCGATGAGGGCGAGTTCAAACCGCAGCACCCGGTGGCGGGCGTGAGCTGGTATGAGGCGCAGGCCTACGCGCGTTTTATGAAGAAACGTTTGCCGACGGAAGCCGAATGGGAAAAGGCCGCTTCATGGGAGGCACACGCACAGCGCAAGCGACTCTTCGCGTGGGGCGATATGAAGCCGTCGCCCGCACACGGCAATTTCAATTTACGTCATTGGGACACCACTGCGGTCGGGAGTTTCCCGGCGGGCGCAAGCGCCTATGGCTGTCTCGATATGACGGGCAACGTCTGGGAATGGACGGGCGATCCGTTCGCCGGATACGAGAACTTCACCCCTTATCCCTACCCGGAATACTCTGAGACGTGGTTCGACGGCGACCACCGCGTCCTCAAAGGCGGCTCGTGGGCGACGCATCCGACGCTCCTGCGCACCTCTTTTCGCAACTTCTTCCGCCGCCATTTCCGCATCGCCTTCTCCGGTATTCGTTGCGCCGCCGATGCGTAAAGCGAAGCGCTATTAGTTCACGTAAGCGTTGCAGGCGGCGCACCAGGTGAAAGAATTTGCGGAGAGCGGGAGCGAACGGAAGACCGGATGATCGCTTTCCCGCGCGTGGAGGGTGGCATGACCGCGCGTCGAATCGCAACAACCGACGTGGCCGCAGGAGAGACAGATGCGCGTCGGGGCCGTCGCGCCGCATTCGGCGCAGGCGGAAGACGCGGGCGCGGGCGTGTCAGTCGTCGCAGGGATATGAGGGCACTTGCCGCCGGGGATGGAAGTCATCATTTCACCTCAAAAGTTTACGAATTGCAGTCGTGTGAAAGAGTACGCGCCGCATGCTTTCGGCGACAAGCCGCGCCGCCGCCCGAAATATTCATTTCGCCGCCGGTCGGCCTGTTTGTCTTTGTGCACTGGCTTCCATTACACTCGCACCAGAAGGCCGATCAAATCCGACTTCCGTTCCGAAAAATTCCCTGCATGAGCGAACTTCGAGAAAAGCGTTGGTCCGTCCTGAGCGAACGCGGCTGCGAGGTGTCGGGCGTGGATTATGACGAAGCCGCGCGACTCATGCACCGTTTGCGGGGCGATGATGTGCATGGCCTCTGCATTATCAGCGACGAAGCAGCGCGGCGTCTCAGTTCAAATAACCACCAACGCGAGACGACGGCGGAGAAGGGCAAGTCTGTCGTCGCCAGTGCTGCTGCTGCTGCCGCGCCCGCCAAAAAACGCGCCTTGCACCGCAAGAAGAGCGCGAAATCCTCGGAAAGCAGTTGAACCTCACCCGGTTCCGTAACGACTAAGCATCATTTAATTTCGTCGAGCCGCACCTGAAAATCCGCGACGAGCGGCAAGTGGTCGGAGGCGACGAGCGCGGCGCGGCTTTTGTGTATGGTCAATTGCTTGAGTTCGAGCGCGCCGTCGAAATAGATGTGGTCGAGATGAACGAGCGGCAGCGGGCCGGGATAAGTGCGCGGGCTGCGCAAGTGCGTGCGCACATCCGCGCTCCGGAGTTGCTCGCAGAGCAGGCGTGTCGCCAGTCCCCGCGTCCACTCGTTGAAATCGCCGAGGATGATGCGCGTGCCGCCGAGTTCTTCGCTGCCGAGGATGCGTTCGCCGACGAGTTGGCGGGCTTGATGCCGGCGCTCGATGTAGGCCGTGCCGAGATGTACGTTGAAGAGATGAAGAAGGATACCCGCCGCCGCGCCGCCGCCCGCCTCGATGTCCACACGCAGGCAGCCGCGTCGCTCGCGCCCGCGCCATGTGATGTCGTAGTTATGCACGTAATGCCATGGCAAACGACTGAGCACGACGTTGCCGTATGCGCCGCCGTTCAATCTGCGGTTTTCGCCGATGCAATAATCGTAACCGAGTTCTTCGGCGATGAAGCGCGCCTGATCCATCTCGCGCGCCGCGCCGCCGATGCTCAACACCTCTTGCAACGCGATGATGTCGGCATCTATTTCGCCGAGCACCGCCGCGATGCGCGCCGGGCGCACGCGCCGGTCGAGGCCGCGACATTTATGGACGTTGTAAGTAACAATCCGCATGAAAACAGAGGCCAGAGGTTAGAGGTTAGAGGTTAGAAGAAACCGGTTTTAACTGACCTCTAACCTCTAACCTCTGCCCTCCGCGTTACTGTTGACGTTCTAACAGCCAGCCGAAAAGCTCGTGGGTGCGCTCGAAGAGGGAGCGTCGCCGCCACTCCTCGTATTTGACGGCGCGGCTCGCGTCGCGGTCGCGCTCGAAATCCTCGGTGATGCGCGCGGCCAACGCTTCGTCGAAGGCAGCAAGGTTGATTTCGTCGTTTAAGCCGAACGAGCGATTGTCGAAATTCGTCGAGCCGACGATGCTCCATTTGCCGTCGATGACGAGCGTCTTGGCATGGATCATCGTCGGGCTATATTCGTAAATCTTCGCGCCCGCTTTGAGTAAATCGCCGTAGAGACGGCGACTGGAATTGCGCGTCAGCGCGTGGTCGCTTTTCTTGCCGGGGACGATGATCTGAATCCGCACGCCGCGCTCTTCGATGGCTCGCACCATCTCGGCGCGCGCGCTGCGGTCGGGCAGAAAATAAGGCGTTGTGATGAGGATGCTTTCGCGCCCCGAGGCCAGCAGCATTTGAAAGAGGATGCGGGCGCGCGTCGAGCGTCCCGCCGAGGGCGAACTGTTGACGACGAGCGAGGGCGTGCATTCTTCCACCTCGTAGAGGGGAAAATAATCGTCGTCCGCCAGTATCTCGCCCGACGCTTCGAGCCAGTTTTCCGCAAACGTCGCCTGTAGATTAGCGACCGCCTCGCCTTCGACGCGAAACATCGAATCGCGCCAGCGCGGGTGGTCTTTCACCGGATAACGCCAGTGGTCCGCGAAGCCCGCGCCGCCGATGAAGCCGACGCGCCCATCGATGATGATAAGTTCGCGGTGCGTGCGGTTGTTGATGCGCGGCAGCGTGTACCATTTGAACGGGTGATACCAGCAGACGCGCCCGCCCGCCGCGCGTAAATCTTTAAAGTAACTGTTCCACGACGTGAAATTACCGATGGCGTCGAGGACGAGATTGACCTTCACCCCCTCGCGCGCCCGCTCCGTCAGAACTTTGAGAAATTCATCGGCAACTTTGCCCTTCTGGAAAATGTAAGCCTCCAGATTGACGTGGTGCTTCGCCCCACGGATGGCTTCAAGTTCTGCTTCGTAATAATTTTCGCCGTTGGTGAAAACCTCGATCCGGCTGCGGCGCGTGAGGTGCGCGTCCGTCAGGGCTTCGAGGGTGCGCATGAACTCTGCGGAGTCGAGTTGGCAGGGCTTGGATTGAGAGATTTTATAATCGAGACCCGGCTCGAACAGCGCGAGGAAAAGCAAGAGACTCTGCGCAATGATGGCAAGAATGGCGATGACGAGAAAAGTATTTGAGTCCACGTTGACAGTTAAAAAATCTCAGGCCGAGAAGTTCAAACTTGAATTTGCACGGGGGAAATTCGCCTGTCCAGTGTAGCACGAACGCGCCCGCCGTCCGCCGCACTCTATCGCTGCTTGAACTTTGAAGTTTGTGACCCAAATAAATCGCCGGATACCATTAGCGCCTCAATTGCGTGTTCGCCTTACATCAGGTCGTCTGCGGCGATGGCTTTCTTCTGCGGCGGGGGCGCGGTCGCCGTCGCTTCCAACGTTCCTTTGCCGCCGTACCCGTCGTTGACCTTCACTCGCGTGACTTCAAACGTCAGCGATAATTTGCTTTCATTGTCGGTAAACCTGCCGCTCGCGCGCAGCGGATAACTCGGCGGCGGCACGAATGAGCCGGCGGCGAGGCGCGAAAGCGAGAGGCCGCCTTCCGGCGCAACCGTGCCGGTCGCCACGTCTTGCAGGGCGCGCTCGCCGTCTTCCGCTTTGCCTTTCAAGTTGAAAAACAGGGTCGCGAATTGGGCCTGACGCATGATGCGAATGTCGCCCGCGAGCGAGTATTTTTCCGCGCGCCCGGCGAAGCCGCCCATTCTCGTGAACTCGCCCGCGCTGACCTGATAGGGACGCAACGCTTCGCGCCACGTCGCATCCAGTTCGAGCGCGAGCGGTTTCTCCTCATCCGCAGTGATGGAGACGATCTTGAACGGAGCGGTCAGAGCCATCGTCACCATCGCGCCTTTGCCGGGAGCGTTTTCCGCGATGCGCACATCGCCCGCGCCAGTGCGCGTGATGCCGACACTGTAGCCGCCGCTGCGACGTTGGCCGAGAAAAGCCGCCACCACCGCGTTCGACTTGAAGAAGTCTGCGCCGTGCTCCGGCAACGCTTCGTGCATCCGGCGCAACGCCGCATAAGTTTCGGCGTCGCGCGCCACGGCGACGAAAGACTCGAAGACGGCGCTGTGTCCGCCCGCCGCCAATTCCTTGATCTCGCCGCCGTTTCTTTCCACCTGATCCTCCTCCTTGACGGGCGCAACCGTCGCCGCCGGTTGCGGCGTGCCCTGCGGTAGTTGTGCCGCTTCGCCCCCGCGCGCATCTTTACGGCGCTGTTGCGGCACGCTGCACGCGCTTGCGCCCAACGTATTGCAGACGAGAGCCAGTAGTAGCAGGATCGCCAACGAGCCGATTTTCTTTCGAGCCATGTTCATTGCCACTCGTTTCCGGTCTTTCGCGTGTTCAAGCAAAATTGCGCGAGACCTATGAGTTGTGTACAAAAAAAGAAAAGACGCAGGCGCGAAGGTCGCCGCTGTTGCAGCCCGTGTGGATGTGATTCGCTCTCCGGCGTAATGTTTGCCCGGCTGATTTTAACCTCGATAGAATAGACCCTGCTTTTAAATATCTTCATTCTCAATTTCTCTTGTATTTGTAAACAGTTGAGCGGTTTGCACTTCAAAATTTCAAATGATGTTTGTGGATTTGTTTAATTCTTTCGACATCAATGAGATAAGAATTTCCATGCGTTCGCCCTGTCTGCCGATTATGAAGTTTGGCGGATAACAATCCTAGGGCTTCGACGCGCGGCCAGCCGGAGAATCAGGTTGGTTGGCTGCTAATCCGGCGCGAACTCCGCGTGCCAGTCAGAGCGGTCTGCAAACTTCGGCTGCGCTTCTTTCAGGAGCACGCAGGTTTCCAGGACGAGGGCGTCCATCCCGGTACGCATGAAGCAGCGATAGCTGTCTTCGGGCGTGCAGACGATTGGCTCGCCCCGCACGTTGAAACTCGTATTGACGAGGACGGGGCAATTGGTCAGGCGGCGGAAGGCTTCGATGATCTCCCAGTAGAGCGGATTCGTTTCGCGCCGTACGGTCTGGATGCGCGCCGAGTAATCAACGTGCGTGACGGCGGGGATGTCGGAGCGGACGGTGTTCAGCTTTTCGATGCCCCACAACGCGCGCTCCGCTTCCGTTTCCTCCCGACGATGCTGTTGCACAACATCGGCTACCAGCAGCATGTAGGGGCTGTCGGCATCAAGGTCGAACCACTCGGCCACCTGCTCGCGCGTCACGCTCGGCGCGAAAGGACGAAAGCTCTCGCGGTATTTGATCTTCATATTCATCACCGATTGCATCCGGGGCGAGCGCGCGTCGCCGATGATGCTGCGCCCGCCCAGAGAGCGCGGGCCGAACTCCATCCGTCCCTGATGCAGACCGACGATTTTCCCGGCGGCCAGTAATTGCGCGACAGCTTCCGGCAACGCCTCGCGCCGGTATTTTCGATAAGGCAAACTGCCTGCGCGCAAAAAACTCTCAATCTCTTCTTCCGTTTGCCGCGGGCCTAAATAAGAACCCTTCATCCCGTCGCTGTAGGGCAAGAGAGCGCCATTAGCGCCGCGCGGCGAACGCCATGTGCCCGCTGCTTCAGGACTCACGCGCGCCTGGCCGAGATAGCGATGCCAGATCGCCAGCGCGATGCCTACGGCTCCGCCCGCGTCGCCCGCCGCCGGTTGAATCCAGATATCTTCAAACGCACTTTCGCGCAGGATTCTCCCGTTGCCCACGCAGTTCAACGCGACTCCCCCGGCCATACAGAGTTTTTTCGTTTTCGTCTCGCGGTGAACATAAGCGGCCATCTTCAGCATCACCTCTTCGGTGACGACTTGAATGCTGCGCGCCAGGTCCATTTCGCGCTGCGTCAATTTCGATTCGGGTTGGCGCGGCGCGTCGCCGAACAACTTCGCGAACGCCTTGCTCGTCATTTTCAGACTGTGCGCGTAGCCGAAGTATTCGTGGTTCATGCGCAGGCTTCCGTCGTCGCGAATCTCAACGAGTCGCTCTTTGATAAGCGCGGCGTACTTCGGCTCACCGTAAGGAGCGAGTCCCATCACTTTGTACTCGCCGCTGTTGACCTTGAAGCCCGTGTAATAAGTGAACGCGCTGTAGAGCAGACCGAGACTGTCGGGGAAGCGCAATTCTTTGAGCAGACTGATTTCGTTGCCGCGCCCGACGCCGATGGAACTCGTTGCCCATTCGCCGACGCCGTCCATCGTCAGAATCGCGGCTTCTTCAAACGGCGAAGGATAAAACGCGCTCGCCGCGTGGCTCTCATGATGATCGCCGAAGAGCAATTTCCAGGGAAAGTTTTTCGCGCGCCGCCTGGCCTCTTTGTTGTCTTCGATGCCTTCAACCTTCGCCATCTCGACGCCGATCAAGTCCGACATCCAGAGTTTCTCTTTCATCCAGGCAGGCATCGCTTTAAGGAAAGACGCAAAACCGGCGGGCGCGTAGTCGAGATAGGTTTCGAGCAACCGCTCAAACTTGAGCAGCGGTTTATCGTAGAAGGCGACGAAATCAAGCGAGTCAACTGTCAATCCGGCTTCATGCAGGCAATAGCGAACGGCGTGCGTCGGGAAATGGTGATCGTGTTTGCGGCGCGTGAAGCGTTCCTCCTGCGCCGCCGCGATGATCTCTCCATCAACAACCAGGCAAGCCGCCGAATCGTGATAGAAAGCGGAGATGCCCAGAATGCTCGTCACTACAATTTACCCACCGCGAATCAGAACAACGGATACAGGAACGGGGCGAGCGCGGAACTCTGCGCAAACACGAGCGCAAGTCCCGTCAGCACGAGGACGAAGATGATCGGCAAAAGCCAGTACTTTTTGTTGTACCTGATCAACTCCCACAATTGAAGCAGAACCTGCGATTTCGACATCTCCTGACTCACCTTCCTAATACATCTTTTCGTAATGGCGCGGGTCTTTGCGCCGCTCGCTGTAAGGCTTCCAATACGACTCGGCGCGTGCGGCGCGGCGGTTCAACGGATCGCCGCCGAACAATTTGCGCAGGAGGCCGGTGGGCGTCACCACGAGAAAAAAAACCAGCGCCAGAATCACGCGGGTCATGACGAAGCCCATCGCCTCGGCCAGCCCCATCCAGAGACGATTCGGCACGATGAGAGCTTTCGGGCAGACCGCGCCGAGCAGTGCGAGCGTCGCGCCCGAACCGCACAGGGCGACGGCGAGCGTTTGATATTTCCCGCGATACAGCCACCAGCCGCCCGTCGCCAGCAACACGCCGCCGACCAGCAACCCGAAGTCGCGTTCGGCGCGATACGAACGCTTCTTTTGCCCTAAGCGCGCAATGATAAATTCACCTCCGGCAAAATCCCCCCACCCGTTTCGAGCGTGCCGTTTCAGCGCAGATGTCACCATATCCATCCAAGCGGCTTCGCTTTAATTTATGGTTTGCCCTGCCATGTAACCTGCCCGCATTCAAAGCATGCCAATGTAACCGCGCCCTCTTTCAAGCGTCAAGCGACTCGATTGCGGCGTCCGCAGCCAAGCCTGGCGTTCAGCATGGGACGCAGGCGGGCTGCGCCTTCGTTTACCGTTCTTGACACTGTTTCAAGCGCACACCTATACTCCGTCACTTAATTAATTCAACATTATTTCAACGAAATTTCGTCACCGTCAGTAAGAACACATTTAAGGCAGGATTTAACAGCCGCGCCGTTGTCATTCGAGCAGAACTCGAACCGGCGCTTGGGATACCGCTTTACACTCTTCCCCACGAACATCTCATGCAAAAACTTTTCGTGACCGGCGGCGCGGGCTTCATCGGCTCGGCCTTTATTCGACTGGCGCTTGAGCGTTGGCCCGATTGTCAGATCACCAATTTCGATGCGCTCACCTACGCGGGCAACCCCGACAATTTCGCTGGTCTGGACGAGACGCGCCATCGCTTCGTGCGCGGCGACATCGCCGACCGTGAAGCGGTGCGTGCCGCACTCTCGGAAGGCACGGACGCCGTCTTCAATTTCGCCGCCGAGTCGCATGTGGATCGCAGCATCGAACGCGCCGACGATTTCCTGCGCACGAACATCGTCGGCACACAGGTGCTCCTTGACGCCGCCCGCGAGCGCGGCGTGCGCCGGTATGTTTTGATTTCGACGGACGAGGTGATGGGAAGTTTGCCCGAAATCGAAAGCGCGTTCTTCACCGAAGCGTCTCCGTATGAACCCAACAGTCCCTACGCCGCGTCGAAGGCCGCCGCCGAACACATGGTGCGCGCCGCGCATCACACGTTCAACCTTGACACCGTCATCACGCGTTGCGGCAACAACTACGGCCCGCGCCAGTTTCCCGAAAAGCTGATCCCGCTCTTGATCTCAAACGCCCTGCACGACGAAGCCATTCCCGTCTACGGCGATGGGCAGAACGTCCGCGATTGGATTTACGTCGAAGACCATTGCCGCGCCATCATGCTCGCCTACGAGCGCGGCACGGCGGGCGGCGTCTACAACATCGGCGCGCGAAACGAACGGCGCAACCTCGAAGTGGTCGAATCGATTCTCCGCGCGCTCGGCAAACCCGCGTCGCTGATTCGCTTCGTCAAGGATCGTCCCGGCCATGATCGCCGATACGCCATCGACCCGGCAAAAGTTGAGACCGAACTCAATTGGAGTCCCGCAGAGACCTGGGAGAGCGGGCTGGCAAAAACCATTCAGTGGTACGCGGAGAACACCGATTGGATCGCGCGCGTGCGCAACGGAGCCTACCGGGATTTTTACGCACGGCAGTACGGCGTGGAGGCGGGCGCAAAGTGAGAGTCTTGATCACAGGGGCGGGCGGTATGGTGGGTCGTGCGCTCGTCGCCCATTGCATGGAGCGCGGCGATGAAGTTTTCGCACACGAACGCGCGAACCTCGACATTACCAAACCGGAAGACGTGCGTGAGACTTTGGCGCGCGAGCGACCCGACACGGTCATCAACTGCGCGGCGTGGACGGACGTGGACGGCTGTGAGTTGAACCCGGAGCGCGCCCTGTCGCACAACGCCGAGGCGGTCGAGACTTTGGCGGCGCACAGCCGGCTCGTCGGCGCATCATTCGTCACGATCTCGACCGATTACGTTTTCGACGGCGATAAGGAAGGCTTCTACACGCAGCGCGACGACCCCGAACCGCGCAGCGCCTACGGCATCGCGAAACTTCGGGGCGAGCGGCGCGCACAGCGAGCGTCGGCGCGTACCGTCATCGTCCGTTCGGGCTGGATTTTCGGGAAGGGAGGGAGAAACTTTCTCACCACCGCCATCGAACGCGCGCGAGGCGGCGAACATCTGAAGGCTATCGGCGACGCCTACGGCACGCCGACTTACGCGCCGCATCTGGCGGCGCGCTTGCGTGAACTGGCGGCGCGCGATCTGCCGGGCACATATCACGTCGTCAATGCCGGCGCGGGCACGACTTTTCTTGCATTTGCTCATGAGGCGGTGCGGGCGGCTGGTGTCGCCGGCGGGGTCGAGATCGAGAGCGTCGCGATGGATTCGCTGCAACGTCCCGCGCCGCGTCCGCGCAACTCGCGCCTGCGCTGCCTGCTCTCGGAAGCCATCGGCCTTGAGCCGTTGCCCGATTGGCGCGATGCGCTCCGTGAGTTCGCCGCATCCGCAGAGTGATGCTGGCTGGCGACAAAGGGAAAGAGATAGAGGGCGAAGGCGAGCGGGAAATCAATCATTTAAGGCGACGTTTTCCTATTCCCCATCTTTAAATCGTCTGGCCTTGCGCCTTCATCCTTCTCTTTCACTCTGTTATCATGCATCGTTACTGAAGGCTCCCGACCGGATAGTATTTCTAAAATTTTAAGGTTTATAAGAAGATGTCTCAAGATAACCGCTTGCTGCCGTTGACACCGGGCACAAATCTCGACCGCCCGTTGCGCGACCTGACGCAACCCGAAAGGCCGAACAACACTTACGCGTTGTCTGAACCGACGCACCTGCGCGATTATGTCTCCCTCGTCCTCAAGCGCAAGTGGCTCATCCTCAGCTTGCTCGTCGTCGTCACGTCGCTGGTGACGATTCAGATGTATCGTCAGCCGACGGTCTATGCGGCCAAGACGACCATTCAGATCGAGCAGCGGACCAAGAATCTCTTGAAGAGCAAAGAGCTGGTCTTGAACGCGCCGACCGATCCGGCCTACTGGGGCACGCAACTCAAATTGCTTGAGAATCCGCGCCTGCATCGCAAAGTGATCCTCGCCCTCGACCTGCAAAACAACTCGGCGTTTTTCGGCGGCCAGCCCCGTCTGGGTCTGATGGCCGTCGTGCGCCGCGTCTTCTCGCGCGGACAACCGGAGGCCGCCCTGACCCCCGCGACGGAAGGCGGGCTGGCCGTTGTTGATGACGCGTCGGCGTTGGCTCCGGCTGAAGTTGATAAGTTGACGCCGGAACAGACCGCGAAGATGCTGGCCTATGAAGACGCCCTGCGAGCCAGGCTCAAAATCGATCCGGTGGAGCGCACCAACCTCGTCGAGATCACTATCCAGCACACGAACCCGGAACTCGCGATGAAGATCGCGGACACGCTCGCGCAAGTTTTCATTGACGACAACATGGCACGCGAGACCAGCGGCGCAGGCGCTTCCGCCGATAAAATCGCCAAGAGCATTGCCGAACTCCAACTCGCCATCCGCCAGAAGCAGGAGCAGGAGATCGCTTTCAGGAAGAGCCACAATCTGCCGCTCGGCCAGGCCCCGGCGGAGAATTTGGCGTTGACCATCCTAACCAACGCGACCACCCAGTTTATGAGCGCGGAGGCCGAACGCCAGAAGTTGCAGGCGTCTTACGAGGCAGCGCGGAACGCGCCCGACAAGTTTTCGATCCCGGAAGTGCTCGCCAACAAGTCGGTCCAGGACTTGCGCGACAAGCTGCGCGGTCTTGAGGAACAGCGCGCGGCGCTGCTCGTGCAGTACACCGAAAAATGGCCTGCCGTCGTCAAGATCGATGCGCAACGCAAAAAGGTCGAGCAGGAACTTACCCGGCAGGCTGATAACGTGATCAGCAGCTTGAGGTCGCAATATGAGGCGGCGAGGCAACGAGAGAGCGGGCTGCGCGGGTCGAGCGCCACGGCGCGCAGCCAAGTCAGCGCGCAGAGTCAGGCCGGGATGCAGGTCGCCATCATTACGCAGGAATTGGAAACCACCAAGCAACTCTATAACGCCGCGCTACAGGGGCAGAAGGAACTCGCCGTCGCAGGGACGGATGTGCCCAACAACATCACCATCTCCACGCCCGCGCGCCGGGCGGAAGTGGTCGGGCCGCCGCGCGTGCGCAACATTCTGATCGCGTTCCTGCTCGCGCTCGGCGCAGGCATCGGCCTTGCCTTCCTGCTCGATTATCTGGACGACACGCTCAAGTCAATCGAAGACGTTGATCGTCACCTCCACTTGCCCACGCTGGCCTTGATTCCCGCGCCGCGCAGCGAACGCCGCTTTATTCCCGGGCGCACGCCTCTGACTGCGCCGAGCGGTAACGGACAGACGACCGCGCTCGCGCTGATCGAAGAAAAACGCTCGCCTGTCGCGGAGGCTTATCGCCACCTGCGCACGTCGCTCCTGCTTTCTTCGGCGGGACAGCCGCCGAAGACCATCCTCGTCACTTCGAGCCAACCGTCCGAGGGCAAGACGACGACCGCCGTCAACACCGCCGTCATGCTCGCGCAGACGGGAGCGGAGGTTCTCATCCTCGATTGCGACCTGCGCCGCCCGCGCGTCCACTCGCATTTCAATTTGGCGAACACACGCGGCGTGACAAATTATCTGTCGGGCGACTCAAACATCGGTTCGATCATCCAGCAGTATGAGAAGCTGCCGAATCTCAAAATCATCCCGTCCGGCCCCGTCCCGCCAAATTCGGCGGAACTGCTCGGCTCCGAAGAAATGCGTCGCCTGATCCTGCTCCTCAGCGAAACCTACACGCACATCGTCATCGACTCGCCGCCCGCGATCTCGTTCACGGACGCCTCAATTCTCTCGACCATGGTGGACGGCGTGATGCTCGTCGTGCATGGCGGGCGTTCCTCGCGCGCCGTGGTGCGTCGCGCCAAACAGCAGCTTATGGATGTCGGCGCGCACATCTACGGCATCGTCCTGAACAACGTCAAACTCGAATCGTCCGACTACTACTATTACTCCGGCTACTATTCGAGCTACTACGCGAACGAAGACGACCAAACACCCGACGCGGACGAATTAGTCGAGACCGCGAAGTCGAAGTAACAGTTCAGGCTTCGCTGGTTTCGGGTTTCAAGTCTTATCAAACCTGAAACCATCGAAGCCTGAACTTGAAACTTTATGAGAGAATTTTGCGTCATCGCCGACGACGTTGTGCTGGGGCGCGACGTGCGGATTTATAGCTTCGTCAATCTCTACGGCTGCGAGATCGGCGACGAGACGCGCGTCGGCACGTTCGTGGAAATCCAGCGAGGCGCACGCGTCGGGGCCCGGTGCAAAATTTCCAGCCACACGTTTATTTGCGAAGGCGTCGAGATCGAAGACGAGGTCTTCATCGGTCACGGCGTGCAATTCATCAACGACCGCTACCCGCGCGCCACTACGCCCGACGGCACGCCGCAAACGGAAGCCAACTGGGCGCTTGAGCGCACCATTATCCGGCGCGGCGCATCCGTCGGCACGGGCGCGACGATTCTCGGCGGCATCGAGATCGGCGCGCGGGCCATCATCGGCGCGGGCGCAGTCGTCACGCGCGACGTGCCCGCCGGCTCAATCGTCGCGGGCAACCCGGCCAAGATTATTAGGAATGCGGAGTTCGGATTGCGGAATGCAGATTAAAAACCGATTTACATTTCTTCAATCCGCAATCCGCAATCCAAACTCCGCAATATGAAGGTTCCTTTCGTCGATCTGCAAGCGCAGTATCGCACCATTAAAGCTGAAGTCGATGAAGCTATTGCGCGCGTCGTAGAGAGCGCGGCGTTTATTCTGGGGCGCGAGGTGGAGGCTTTCGAGGCGGCGTTCGCCGATTATCTCGGCGCGCGTTTTTGCGTCGGCGTGAGCAGCGGCACGGCTGCGATCCAACTCGCCGTGATGGCGTGCGGCCTCGGCGCGGGCGATGAAGTGCTCGTGCCCGCCAACACCTTCTTCGCCACCGCCGAAGCCGTCTCCACCGCGGGCGCAACGCCTGTCTTCGTCGATGCCGACCCCGTCTCCTACACGATTGACGTAAGGCAAATCGAAGCGGCCATCACTGAGCGCACGCGCGCCATCATTCCCGTCCATCTCTACGGGCAGAGCGGCGATCTCGACCCGATTTTCGAGATCGCCGCCAAGCACAATCTCTCCGTCATCGAAGACGCGGCGCAGGCGCACGGGACTCTGTACAAAGGGCGGCGCGTCGGCGCATTGGGGCGCGCGAATTGTTTCAGTTTCTATCCGGGCAAAAATCTGGGCGCGTATGGCGAGGGCGGCGCGGTCGTGACGAACGATGCACAGGTCGCACGGCGCGTGCGCCTGTTGCGCGATCACGGCTCGGAGCAGAAGTACCGGCATGAGATCGTCGGCTATAACTTCCGCCTCGAAGGCATACAAGGCGCGGTCTTGAACGTCAAACTCAAATATCTGGACGACTGGAACGATCTGCGGCGCGCACACGCCGCGCGCTACCGCGAACTGCTGTCCGACTTCGACGGCGACGTGCTGAGGCTGCCGCAGGAATCAACCTATGCGCGCCACATCTATCACCTCTACGTCGTGCAGACGGAAGCGCGCGATGCCTTGCAAAGACACCTCGGCGCGTCGGGCATCCAGACGGGCATCCATTATCCCGTGCCCGTCCACCTGCAACCGGCGTACAGTTCGCTCGGCCATCGGATGGGCGACTTCCCCGCCGCCGAACGACAGGCCGCACGCGTCCTCTCGCTCCCCATGTTCCCGGAGTTGACCGAAGCGCAAATCGCGCGGGTGGCCGTAGCGATCCGGTCTTTTGCCGGTAGTCAGTTGTCCGCCGTTCATGTTTAACTATGCCGGTTGCAACGACCTGAGCCTTGCTCGGCAACCTGCGACTGGTCCAACCCTTGCGACTGAACAGCAAACTACCGACGACGGGCAACTCTTTATGACCACCATCGGCGTTATCGGCTGCGGCTACTGGGGGCCGAACCTCATCCGCAACTTCGCGGAGAACGAGCGGGCGCAGCTTCTCTGGATTTGCGACACGGACGAGCGGCGTCTGAGCGCCATCGGTCGCCGCTATCCGGCCACGCGCACCGCGCCCGATTACCGGCAACTGCTCGCCGACCCCGAACTCGATGCCGTCGTTATCGCCACGCCCGTCGCCACGCATTACGAATTCGCCGCCGCCGCGCTTCAGGCGGGCAAGCATGTGCTCATCGAGAAACCTTTTACGACCGACAGTCGTGAGGCGGCGGAGTTGATCGCACTGGCGAAAAAGCGCGGCTTGACCCTGATGGTCGATCACACGTTCGTCTACACGGGCGCGGTGCGCAAGATCAAAGAGATCGTCGGGAGCGGCGAACTCGGCGAATTGCTCTATTTCGACAGCGTCCGCATCAACCTCGGCCTCTTCCAGCGCGACATCAACGTCGTCTGGGATTTAGCTCCACACGACCTCTCGATCATGGACTACCTCGTCGCGCGCGACCCCGTAGCTTTGACGGCGACGGGTAGTTGCCACGTCGAAGCCGGGATCGAAAACATCGCCTACGTGATGCTGCGCTTCAAGGATTCCTTCATCGCGCACTTTCATTTCAACTGGCTCTCGCCCGTCAAGATTCGCCGCATGCTCATCGCCGGAAGCCGCAAGATGATCGTCTACGACGACATCGAACCGACCGAGAAAATTCGCGTCTACGACAAAGGCGTGACGGCCAACCGCATCGAATCCGACACCGACAAGGAAGCGGCCTATCGCACCCTCGTCAGCTATCGCACGGGCGACGTGTGGGTTCCGAAACTGGATTCGACCGAAGCCTTAACATACGTCTGCGCCGAATTTCTCGAATCAATCGCCGCCCCCCGCCCGCCGCTCACGGACGGCGCGACCGGCCTGCGCGTCGTGCGCCTGCTCGAAGCCGCGCAGGAATCGATCAACGAGGGCGGGCGATTAATTGACTTATAAACTTTGAGAACACAGCGAACTCGAATGACCACACCTTCCCCATCCATGCAAGTTCCCCTGCTCGACCTGGAGCAGCAGCACGCCGGGTTGCGCGAAGAGTTGTGCGCGGCCATTGATCGCATCCTTGATTCGCAACAGTTTGTGCTTGGCGAAGAGGTGCGCCTGCTCGAAGAGGAGATCGCGCGCTACTCGCAGACGAAGCACGCCGTCGGCTGCGCTTCCGGTTCCGACGCGCTCCTGCTCGCGCTCATGGCGCTCGACATCAAGGCGGGCAGCGAAATCATCACGACGCCCTTCAGTTTCTTCGCCACCGCCAGTTCAATCGCACGCACCGGCGCACGCCCTGTCTTCATAGACATCGACCCGCGCACCTATAATCTCGACCCGTCCCGCGTCGAAGCCGCGATCACCGAGCGCACGCGCGCTATTCTCCCCGTCCATCTCTACGGGCAGTGCGCGGAGATGGACGCCTTGATGGAGATCGCCGCGCGGCACAATTTGCCGGTCATCGAAGATGCCGCGCAGGCCATCGGCGCGGAGGATGGCGGTCGGCGGGCGGGGTCGTTCGGCCTGGTGAATTGTTTCAGCTTCTACCCGACGAAGAACCTCGGCGGCGCGGGCGACGGCGGCATGCTCACGACGAACGACGACGCGCTCGCCGCGCGCCTGCGCCGCCTGCGCGTCCACGGCGGCGCGACCGAATATCATCACGAGGAGATCGGCATCAACAGTCGTCTCGATGGATTGCAGGCGGCGGTGCTGCGCGTCAAACTGCCGCATCTCGACACCTGGTCGCAGGCGCGGCGAGAGCGCGCGGAGACTTACTCGCTGCTGCTGACGAACGCGCACCTCGCGTTTCAACTGCGCCCGTCGTTCATCCGCGAGGGCGTGCGCCACATCTTTCACCAGTACGTCGTGCGCGTCGCGGAGCGTCGCGATGCGCTCATCGCACACTTGCGGCAGCACGGCGTCGGCGTCAAGATTTACTATCCCGTGCCGCTGCACTTGCAGGAGTGCTTCCGTTATCTCGGTTACACGGCGGGCGACTTTCCCGAAGCCGAACGCGCCGCGCAAGAGACGCTGGCCTTGCCGATCTACCCGGAGTTGCGCCTCGAACAACAACAATACGTGGTTGATGTGATCAGCCGCTTCCGCCCGTAAGCGAGGCCGCGCTGAATCTCTCACGATTTTAATTTGCGGAGAACGATACTTGGGCAAGAAGGCTCTCATCACCGGCATCACGGGACAGGACGGCAGCTATCTGGCCGAACACCTGCTCTCGCTCGGCTACGAAGTGCATGGACTCGTGCGCCGCGTCGCGCTTGAAGACGCCGCGCGCCGCTTCACGCGCATCTCGCACCTGCTGGAGCGCCTCACGCTTCATCCCGCGAGTCTGGAGAGCTATCCTTCGCTCTTTCACGTCGTCAGCCAACACGAGTTCGACGAGTGCTATCACCTCGCCGCGCAGTCGTTCGTCGCCGAAAGTTTCGCCGACGGCTTCTCGACGATGAACACGAACATCAACGGCACACACTACATGCTCGCCGCCTTGCGCGAACTGCGCCCCCGGTGTCGCTTCTACTTCGCCGGTTCCTCCGAGATGTTCGGCAAAGTCGTCGAGACGCCGCAACGCGAGACGACGCGCTTTCACCCGCGTTCCCCTTACGGCATCAGCAAAGTGGCCGGCTTCGATTTGACGCGCAACTACCGCGAGGCTCACGGGATGTTCTGCGCGAGCGGCCTGTTGTTCAACCACGAAGGGCCGCGACGCGGCTACGAGTTCGTCACGCGCAAGATCACTTCCACGGTGGCGCGCATCAAGATGGGGCTAGCGGACGAACTCCGCCTCGGCAATCTCGAAGCGCAGCGCGATTGGGGACACGCCAAAGATTACGTGCGCGCGATGTATCTCATGCTGCAACAGGATGCGCCGGACGATTACGTGGTGGCGACGGGCGAGACACACACGGTCAGAGACTTTTGCGCGCGGGCGTTTGCGGAAGTCGATCTCGACTATGAGAAGTACGTCAAAGTTGATGAGAGGTTTTTGCGCCCGGCTGAAGTTGACTTGCTTATCGGCGACGCGGCGAAAGCGCGGCGCGAACTGGGGTGGCAGCCAAACTGCACTTTCGCTGCGATGATCAAAGAGATGGTCGAAGCTGATCTGAAAGCGGCGACCCAAACCGGCCAAGCGAGCACGGCGCGCGGCGTGTGATACTGTCTTCGCCTCGCCCTGTTCTCGCATGATATATTCGCCGGAGATTAGTCTCCGGCAAAACCTCGCGGCTTGGTCCGTGGCAGTTGCCGCCGTTGCGGTTAGCTTCTGAGTCACAAATGAGTTCACACGATTTAACAATTGACACGCGCACCGGCACGGTGAAAGGGCCGGGCGAGCGCCCGCACGAATACCTTTTCATCACGGCGGACAACCGGCGGGCGCGCATCGGCGAATTTGTTTACTACACGGCGCGCGACGGCGCGGACGAACGCCAGATTCTCGGCAACATCACGGCGCGGCGCTTGGTGCGCAATTTGCCTGACGCTTTTCTCTCCGACCCGGAGACGCCGCCCGCCGTTATCTCCGCGCTCATCGGGCTGGACGGCGAAGGCTGCGAGTTATACGAGATCACGGTCGAGACCATCGGCTACTTCAGCCGGGCGATGGGCGACTTCGTCAACCCGCGCATCCCGCCAAACTCGGGCGACCCCGTTTTTCTCGCTTCGTCCGAGACGCTCGCGGGCGTGCTCAGTTCGCGCCGCGTCAAAGAACAGGGCGCAGCGCACTTGGGCAGTTTGCTGACCAGAAACGATGGCGAAGTGCCGGTCGTCCTGTCGGTCAAAGATGTCGTTTCGACGCATCTCGCGATTCTCGCTTCGACGGGTTCGGGCAAGAGCTACACGGCGGGCGTGCTGGTCGAAGAGTTGATGATGCCGCATAACCGCGCGGCGGTCCTGATCGTCGATCCGCACGGCGAATACGACACGCTGCGTTCGATTGAAAGCGATGCGCGTTTCGCCGACCCGGACGGCTATCACCCGGAAGTCAAAATCTTCACGCACGACCGCGTCCGCGTGCGCTTCTCCTCGCTCACCGAAGCCGACATCAAGTATCTCCTCCCCGAAGGCACATCCGACAAGATGCTCCATTATCTCTCGCAGGCTTACCGGAAGCTGACGGCAGGCGAGCGCGGCGCGCGGGGCTTGTGGGGCTATCACGATCTGCGCGATCTCGTGACGGCGGAGAAGTATGGCGAAGAGGACTCGCGCGGCGGCGGTTCGGGCGGCAACGTCAGTTCCATCGACGCGCTGCTGTGGCGTCTCGACAATCGTTTCGACCATCCCGGCTCGATCTTCTCTGACCACGAGCACATCGAACTCAAGGAACTGTTCCAACCCGGGCGCTGCACCGTCCTCCAACTCTCGGACATCGAACAACACGAGCAACAGGTCATCGTGGCGACGCTTTTGCGCCGCGTCAACAAGGCTCGCATGGCGACGGTGCGCGAAGAGGCCGACCGCGCGAGCGAGAGTTACCTGCCCTACCCCGTCTTCACGCTGCTCGAAGAAGCGCACCGCTTCGCGCCTGCCGGTCAGACGGTCGTCTCGACGAACGTGCTCAAGCAGATTCTCTCCGAGGGGCGCAAGTTCGGCGTCGGCATCGGCCTCATCACGCAACGTCCCGGCAAACTCGATCAAGACGTGCTTTCGCAGTGCATGACGCAGGTGATTATGCGCATCGTCAACCCCATCGATCAGGACACGGTCGCCAAGTCGGTCGAAGGCGCGGGTCGGCAACTCTTAAACGAACTTCCCGCCTTGACGAAGGGGCAGGCCATCCTGAGCGGCGTCGGTGTCAACACGCCGGTCATGTGCCGCGTGCGCGAACGCCTTACCCGACACGGCGGCGAGACTTTCGACGCGCCCACCGAATGGGCGCGCTGGCACTCCGAGAGCGAACAAGGCCATCGCCAACAGGATGAGGCCGTCGCCATCAAGCCGACTTCGACGAAAAAAGTCGAAAAGTTTCGCGGCATTCAGATTTAGCGCGTCCTGCCAGATCGCTTTGCTAAACAAGAAAAAAGGGAGGTGCTCCCACAGGCCGCACCCTCCCTTTTTCTTCAACCTCAATTCGAGGTAAGCCATCATTACAGTCAAGTACCACCAGGTAAAGCCGGTGGCTTGTAGCTTGCGACTGAAAGTCGCATCCACCTTGTCGGCTAAAGCCGACCTTAGGCTGCTTGACACAGCCCCGACTTGAATTGCTTCAAGCCTCGTTGAGAAAAGAAGAATGCA
>JBPCIP010000017.1:0-3070 GCA_051006195.1 Pyrinomonadaceae bacterium | reverse complement strand
GACGAGTCCGGCGGGCTTGTTGACGACCGCGAGCACATCGTCTTCATAAATGATTTCGACGGGCGCATCGTCAGGCGCGAACTCGGCGGCGGGCGCTTCCGTCAGTTCGATTTCCACACGGTCGCCCGCGCGCAATTTGAAGGACGATTTGGTTTCAATCTCGTTAACGAGCGCCGCGTCCGATTCGATCAGTTTCTGCAAGCGAGCGCGACTCCAATCTTCAAGTCGCGCCGCGAGGAAACGGTCGAGACGCGCGCCCGCTTCCTCTTCGGAGACTGTGAAAACACGCACGTCTGCATCGGACGCATCCGGCATAGTAGAAGGGTCGCGCTCTTCCGTGCGAACCTCTGTGACGGATTGAGAATCGGTTTCGGCGTGTGTCGTCATCAGGTTTGAACCGTGGATGTCGTCCCTCCGCTGACGGCGTGCGCGGTATGACGGCGCGCGTAGCGTGTGCGAACGGCGAGCAGCAGGAAGCCTGTTATCCCGACGAGTAGGCTGATGAGTTGCGATGTCGAAAGTCCGGTCAACGTCGTGATGCCGAGGATGTCGCCGCGCGGGTCATCGCGGACAAACTCAATCGCAAAGCGCAGTGCGGCGTAGAGCACGGTATATGTAAGGATGATCTGCCCGTCGAAAGATTTGCGGCGGTGAAGCCAGAAGAGTAAACCAAAGATGAGCAGCGTGGCGAACGATTCGTAGAGTTGCGTCGGATGAAGATGAAGCGGTTGCCCGAACGCATTGACGATAGGGACGCCCGTCACCTCGTGTCCGAGTTCGGTGAAGTGAACGCCCCACGGCAAATTTGTCGGCTCTCCCCAGCAGCACCCGGCGGCGAAGCATCCCTGCCGCCCGAAGAACTGACCCAAAGCGATTCCCGGCGCGAAGGCGTCGGCGGTTTTCCACCACGGTAAGTTGTAGCGTCGGACGAGAAAGTAGCCGGTCGCCACCGCTCCGAGGAAGCCGCCGTAGAAAACGCCGCCAGAGCGCAAAAAATCTAGCGAGAGCAACCGCAAGGGATTCTCGCGAAACTGCGGCTCGGTAAAGAGCATCAGTATCTTCGACCCAAGAATCGCCGCCAAGAGCATCCACAAGCCGAGGTCGTAAAGGCGTTCGCGCGGCAACCCGTCCTGCGCGCCGAGCCGCGCGGCGACGAAGAGCGCGACGATGAACGCCACGGCGAGCAGCACGCCGTAGGTGTTGACGGGAAACGCGCCGATGCGGAAAAGTTCTGGATACATAAAGCAGAGGTCGGAGGTCAGAGGTTAGAGGTCAGTGCAAAGCATTTCGTTGCCGTCTTGCGAGGCGAAAGCGGGCAGCTATGAAAGTTGAACAGTACGATGCCGAGAGGCGTAGCGTTCTTACTGACCTCCGACCTCTGACCTCTGACCTCTATCCGAAAATGCATCAATCGCCAACAGCAGCGCACCCGCGCAGATGCTCATGTCGGCGATGTTGAAGATGGGCCAGTGGAAATCTTTGACGTAGAACAGAATGAAATCAACCACGTAGCCGAGGCGCACACGATCCGCGAGGTTGCCGAGAATGCCCGCGATAAGCAGCGCACACGCGCCGAGCACGCGGTCGCCATCGCGCGGCGCACGGAAGAAATAGATGAGTACGCCGACGGCGGCAATGGCGGCGAAGAGGACGAGCAGCCAGCGCATCGCGCCGCCATACTGCAATTGCCCGAAGGCGATGCCGGTGTTCTCCGCGTAAGTGAAATTGAGGAAGCCGGGGATGACGACGATCTCTTCGCTGAAGCGCAGGCGCGCAATCGCCCACGCCTTCGTCATCTGGTCGGCGGTGAAGATGCCGAACGCCGCCATCAGATAGATCGCCCGCCAACGCATCGCGCGTTGCGCTTCGGTCGAATCCGCCGCGCGCCCACTCTTCACTGTTGAGTCGCTCACGCCGCCTCCCGCTCGATCTCTTCGAGCACCGGCGCACAACGCTCACAAGCGGTCGGGTAACGCGCGAACTCACCGACGCGCGTCGAATAGTTCCAGCAACGTTCGCACTTCTGTCCGGCGGCGCGCTCGACCACGACGCTCAGTTCGTCGCGCGCCGTCTCCTCTAGTGTGACTTCCGAGACGATAAACAAGTAGCGTAAATCGTCTTTGTAGCGTTCGAGCAACGCGAGCGTGTCGCCGTGCGCTTGCAGGCGAACACGTGCTTCGAGCGAACTGCCGATCAGCTTCTCGGCGCGCGCTTCCTCAAGCACCGGCAGAACTTCGTCGCGAATTTCAAAGAGCCGCGCCCATCGCGCGCGCAACTCCTCATCCGCTGCTTCTTCCGTAACATGCGGGAACTCTGCGAGGTGAACAGATGCTGGATTGCGCCCGTGTGCAAGTTGCCCTTCGCTTAAAGGCATCTGCTCCCAGATTTCATCAGCGGTGAAGACGAGCACCTGCGCAAGTAGTCGCGCGAGCGCGTCGGCGATGAAATAGAGCGCGATCTGCGCCGAACGTCTCTCACGTGAACGCGGCGCAGCGGTGTAAAGGCGGTCTTTGATGATGTCGAAGTAACGCGACGAGAGCGTACCAGTGCAGAAGTTATAAAGCGTTTGATAGACGACGTGAAACTCATACCGCTCGTAAGCCTCTGACACACGATCTACGACCGCATTTAGTTCACTAAGCGCCCAACGATCAATCTCTAGCTTGTTGGCAATCGGCAATGAATCACGCGCCGGGTCGAAGCCGTCGAGGTTGCCGAGCGCGAAGCGCACGGTGTTGCGCATCTTGCGGTACGCTTCGCCGACGCGCTGCAGGATTTCGGGCGAGCAGCGCATGTCTTCGTGATAGTCGGTTGACGCAACCCACAAGCGCAAAATCTCCGCGCCCGATTCCTTTATCACATCGTTCGGCGAAACGGCGTTGCCCGCCGATTTGTGCATCGCCTTGCCTTCACCGTCCACAACCCAGCCGTGCGTCAAGACCGTCTTGTAAGGCGCGCGGTCATGCGCTGCAAGCGCGATCATCAAGGAGGAATTGAACCAGCCGCGATATTGGTCGCCGCCTTCGAGATAAACGTCCGCCGGAAACTGCAACTCCTCGCGCCCTTCGAG
>JBPCIP010000016.1:0-7403 GCA_051006195.1 Pyrinomonadaceae bacterium | reverse complement strand
CTCCGAGAGAGGCGTCTTTTTGATGACGCCTTTGCGTGTGACCATCACGACGTAGCGGCCATCCGAAAACTCTTTGACGGGGACGACGCCCGCGAGTTTTCGCGTCGAAGGGATGTTGATGAGATTGACGACGGCCTTGCCGCGCGCGTGCGTCGGGGCGTCGGGGATTTCATGCACCTTCAATTTGAAGACCTGCCCGTTGTCGGTGAAAATCATGATGTAAGCGTGCGTCGAAGCCGTGAAGATGTGTTGGACGAAATCACCGTTCTTGGGAGCCGAGCCGAAGCGACCTTTGCCGCCGCGCCCCTGCCGCGTGTACGACGAGACGGGCGTGCGCTTGATGTAGCCGGAGTTCGTGATCGTAATCGCGACCTCTTCATCGGCGATCATGTCTTCGATGGTGAGTTCAACTCCTTCATCTACGATCTCCGTGCGGCGTTTATCGCCGAAGAGTTTGCGCACCTCTTCGAGTTCGCCCACGATGACGCGCCGAAGCGAGCTTTCGTTTGCCAGTATCTCTTCGAGTTCGGCGATGAATTTGATGATCCCCTCGTACTCGTCGAGAATCTTCTGGCGTTCGAGCGCGGAGAGGCGACGCAGTTGCAAGTCGAGAATCGACTGCGCTTGCGGCTCGGAGAATTCCAGCCGCGCGACGACCTGCTGCAACTTCAAGATAAATCCGGCCTGCGTCAGATCGTTCGGGATCCCTTTCCAGGTGCGGCCTTCGCCCATCCGCTCCGTGTGTCCGGTGATCCACGCGCGGGCTTCATCCACCGACCCGGCGTTGCGGATGAGGGGGATGATGTAGTCGAGCGCGTCGATGGCTTTGTTAAGACCTTCGAGGATGTGTGCGCGGGCGCGCGCCTTCCTGAGTTCGTACTCGGTGCGGCGGCGCACGACCTCGCGGCGAAACTCGACGAAGGCTTCGAGCATCTGCTTCAAGGTCAGCACGCGCGGTTGGCCTTCGACAATCGCCAGATTGATGACGCCAAAGGACGATTGCATCGCCGTCATCTTGTAGAGCTTGTTGAGGACGACCTGCGGCATAGAGTCGCGTTTGAGTTCGACGACGATGCGCATGCCGTTGCGGTCGCTCTCGTCGCGCAAGTCGGAGATACCGTCAATCTTCTTCTCGTTGACGAGTTCGGCGATGCGTTCGATGAGCCGCGCCTTGTTCACCTGATAGGGAATTTCGGTGATGATGATGGCGTCGCGCTCCGTGTTGCCGCGCCCGATGCGGTCGATGCCGGCGCGCGCGCGCATCTGGATGATGCCGCGCCCTGTCAGGTAAGCCGAGCGGATTCCGGTGCGCCCGTAGATGAAGCCGGCGGTCGGGAAATCGGGGCCGGGCACTAGCTTGAGCAACTCTTCGTCTTTGATGTGCGGCTTGCGAATGATCGCGATGGTCGCCTCGACGATCTCGTTCAAGTTGTGCGGCGGGATGTTCGTCGCCATGCCAACGGCGATGCCGCCCGAACCGTTCAACAGGAGATTTGGGACTCGTGTCGGCATCACCTTCGGCTCGCTCAGCGACTCGTCGTAGTTCGGTTGGAAGTCAACCGTCTCTTTCTCGATATCAGCGAGGATTTCGCTCGTCAGGCGCGACATGCGCGCCTCCGTATAACGCATGGCGGCGGCGGAATCGCCGTCAACAGAGCCGAAGTTGCCCTGCCCGTCAATGAGCGGGTAGCGCATGGAGAAATCCTGCGCCATGCGAACAAGGGTATCGTAGACGGCAGAGTCCCCGTGCGGGTGATACTTGCCGATACAGTTGTGGACGGCGACGCCGTGCGCGAGAATTTCGTGGTTCGCGTCGGCGATCTGCACGTCATAAGTCTCAGCCATCGCTCCACGATCAGAGACCGCTGCGACCGCGATGACACAGTAAGTCTCCATCAGCGTTTTGAGGCGCGCGGCCAAAGGCGAGCCGATGCGCTCAAGTTTGCTCAGGAGTCCCCACGTCTCGATCTGACGATATGAAAGCGTCTTTGCGGACAGGTCGCTGGCATAACGAATCTTCGCGCCCGTTGCATACTTGATCCCGGCGCGGAACTTATCGCCATTCGCATCTTTATACCAACCGCCGCCGAGATGATGCGCGGAGAGTTCGGAGAAGACCGGTGCGCCGGGCACGCACTCCGTCGTCGTGTTGAGCACGCGGCGGCGTGTGCCCGCAATGACGTTGGCATCCGTCTGCTTGCGTGCGATCTGGAGATACGGCGCGATGAAGCGCGCGAAACCGGCGGCATTCGCGCCCGTCAACGTCAGCATGTAGCGCGGCAGGGAGTTTTCCCCATAGGCGCGCGTCGAAAAATCTTCGTATGTGCGGCTGGCGTGAATGCCGCCGTCGGCGAGCATCGTCTGAATTTGCGTGACGAGCTTTTCCGAGGTTGAGACGAGTACCGCTTCACGTTGTTTGCCGTGCGCGCGGAAGTGCCCGTCGCCGTCGGTGAAACCGGCGAGAAACGGCGCGTACAGACGCCGGTCGGCGAGTATCCACGCGGGGACTTCTTTGTGCGCGGACGTGCTGGCGCACGCCTCGAAGGCGACAGGTAAACCGCTGAAACGCAAGCCGTGTTGCCGTTGATGATGTGGTTGCTGCGGCGCACGTTGATGCCACGCGGCGGTGACGCCCTGCGTTGCGCAAAACGCGCTGACAAACTCCAGCGGTTCGCGGTCAACCATCTGAATGCCGACGCGATGCGAACGCCCCCGATCCGTGAGATAGCCTTCGGCGATGAGCAAGCCGACGCTGTAGGCCGCCGCTCGCTGCGTCGCGTTCGGGTGTGCGACGGTGCCGCCCAATGCGCGCGCATTCGAGACCAGCACGCGCTTACCCGCCAGACGGTCGGCGCGCTCCCACCCGATGGTCAGATCGTCGTTGAGCACGCGGAATAGTTGCCCGTGCGTGATGGTCAGCGTGACGCCGTTCGACAGCGTGACATCGAGCACCGGCGCGGGCGGGTTGTGGAACGCAGCGACAACTTCGCTCGTGTAGCCGTTCGGCAATTGCACGCGCTCACCCCGTTCGATCTCTTCAATTGGTTTGAGGCCGTGTTCGGTATGCACGAGCGTGTTCTTCACAAAGCAGTCGCCGACGATGCGGGCGCTCTTTTTGTAAGCCTTGTTATGCTGGTTGCCGAGTTCGTTCATCGCCCAGAGGACGCGGCGATGGACGGGCTTGAAGCCGTCGCGCACATCGGGCAGAGCGCGCCCAATGATGACAGACATGGCATAGTCGAGATACGAACGCCGCATCTCTTCTTCGATATTGACGTAATTATGATCCGGTGTTTCCATCAACAAACCTTTCGAGTACAATTTCACATCCGTCCGAAGGGGACGACTCAACATGTTGTGCCGCTGGTTCGACGCCTGGCCGCTTCCAAGTTTCCGAACCTGGTGAGCGAGATCGAGGTCGCGCGACGCATCGATCACGAGCTAACAAGAGCCGCCACAACAACCGTCGTGAACTTGAGCATCATTTTTTTGCAGACCTGAAAATCAGTGCCTGACGATACTTTTCCGAGGCTCGATAAGTGTCGGAGCGAAGTACGACATATTGTAGCCGGAAAGACCCCATTTCGCAACTGCGAAACGGACGCAAAAGCCTTGTAAAATCAGGGTTTCGAGCGGTTTTCCGGGTCAAACGCGGGCTGGAGGGCGGCCACAATATATTGAGGCGTGCGCGTCTCGAAAGCGGCTCTGCGTAAATGAATTATCAGGGGAAAAACCGCCGGGTGCGCGAACGCCTGAAACTGTCGATGCCGGTGCGCGTACACTTTCGCGAAGAGGCCGGGAAAGAGTGGTCGGAGATGTCGCGCCTCATCGACTTGACGCCGTTCGGGGCGCGTTTTAGTCTCACGCGACCCGTCGCTACCGGGCGTCTGCTTCAGTTGACGCTGCCGATGCCGCGTCAACTTCGGTGCTTCGATCACGCCGAAGATCAATATCGCGTTTATGCTCTGGTGCGGTTCATGATCGCTCAATTTCCCGAAGGTGCGGACGCGCCGAGTTTCACCATGGGAGTGGCTTTCGTCGGCAAGCATCCGCCCGCGAGCTACCAAGTCGATCCGGCGAAGCGTTACGAGGTGTATGAGCCGTCGGCGGCAGGCGAATTGTGGAAGTTGCGCGAGCAGTCTCCCGCCGCCGGGCAGATTGTGAAAAAGGAGACGCGCCTGAGCGTGCCGGTCGAAGTGACGGTCGAACTCTACGATGAGAAGTGGAACATCACGGCGCGCGAGCAGACCGTCACGGAGAACATCAGCCGGCGCGGCGCGGCGGTCTACACGTCGCTTGTGGCCGAGCGCGGTCGCTTCGTGCGGCTGACGAGTTTGCGTTACCGGAATTCGACGTTCGCCGTCGTCCGCGCGCACCGCACCGGCCCCGACAACATTGCGCGCCTACACCTTGAGTTCATCGATCAGGAATGGCCGCTGGAGGAATTCGGCTAACAGATGCGAAAAGAAAGACAACGATTAGTGTTCCCGCGCGAAGTGTTGCTGGTCGAGATCGAGCGGCACTGCGCGGAGTGCGATGCGCGCACGCGCAAGGGGCTGACGAAAGAAGAAGCGCGTCTCTACGACGGCTTCGAGTGTCAACGCTGCGAACGCTGGAACGCAGACAGCTTGACGGAGCGCGACATCCCGGATTGGTGGGAGGAGTTGACCATCACGGGACTCGACACGCTGCGCGCCAGATTGTCTGCCAATGAGCCGCTGGAGACGGGCGAAGCCGGTAGCGGCGGCGATGTCGTCGTGCGCTTGAGCGAGGCCTGGCGGCGCAAAGAGAAAAGCGCGGCGGGGATGCCGGATGAGGGAGATGAGCCACGTTGAGCGAGACGGAAACCAGCATCGGGCGACGCAAGCCGACGAGCGAGCGGAAGGATGAGCCTTATGTGCTGCCGCTGTGGGCGATTCGTTTGCTCCGGGCGGCCCTGCGATTTCTCTTTCGTCTCCTGTGGCGCGCACGCTACCGCCATGCGGAGAATGTCCCGGCGAGCGGCGGCGCGATCATCGCCGCGAATCATCAAACCTATTTCGACCCGTTCTGGCTCGGCGCGCCAATTGGACGGCAGGTGCGTTTCCTCGCGTGGGATAAAGCGTTTGACTGGCCGGTGAGCGGAAAGCTGATGCGACTATTGGGCGCGTGGCCGCTGCAAGTGCAGAAAGGCGACCCGCGCGCCATCCGGCGTTCGGTGCAGTGGCTGCGCGAGGGCGGCGTGCTCGTCATCTTTCCTGAAGGCGGGCGCGCCCTCTCAGACGGCCAGATGCAGGCGTTCAAAGTGGGCGCGGCGCGCATCGCCCTCGAAGCCAATGTCCCCGTGTTGCCCGTCACGATTCGCGGCGGTAACACCATCTGGCCGCGCGACTGGCGTTATCCGCATCTCGGTCGCTTCGAGATCGTTTACCACCCGCTGCATCACCTGACGCAGTTGCCCGGCGAAGACACGCGCCGGAGCGCCCGCCGCGAAACCGACCGCCTCTACGAGATCATTCACTCCGCGCTCTAATGAACAGTTGAAAGGTGAGAGATGAAGGGTAGAACAACACGCAGTCTGCTGTGGCTCGCGTTGCTCGTGGCCGTGGTCGCCGCGTGCGCGTGGGTCTTTATTCCGGTCTGGACGATCATGCCGTTCAAGGCGCAAACCACGCAAGGGCTGGATGTCTCCTACACGCTCAAGCGTTGGTCGCCGCCGGCGACGCTCATCGCGCTGGGTCTGGCCGTGCTGCTCGCCGTTTATCTGTGGCGCGTGGCGCGTCGCTGGTGGGTGCGGGCGTTTGAGACGAACGCTGACGGGCGCGAGCTTGAGTTTTTCGTTAAAACGGAAGCTGACGCATGGCGCATGTTCGACGCCGCGACCGGCAGCGAATGGGATTTTACCGGGCACGCCACGACGGGCGCGCTCGCAGGACGCCAACTCAAAAAAATCGCGCTGCTCAAAGATTACTGGTTCAACTGGAAGGCGTACAATCCGAAGACGACCGTTTACAGTCTCGGAGCGCGCTAAGTTACGGGAAAACTCCGAGGTGTCGCTGCCCTCTTCTCTCACATCGCCAACACGCGCATCATGGCTTCGTGGACGAGGCCGTTGCTCGCCATGATGGGCGAACTGTAGATGTCGAGCGGCGCGTTGTCGTAGCGCGAGACGCGCCCGCCCGCTTCTTCGATGATGACTGCCCCCGCCGCTACGTCCCACGGGCGCAAACCCTCCTCCCAAAATCCCTCGAAGCGACCGCAGGCGACGTAGGCGAGATCGAGAGCGGCGGAGCCGTCGCGCCGGACGCCCTGCGAGTACATGATGAAGTTGTGGAAGTGACGCGCAAAGTCGCCGCGCTCGCGCACATCGTAGGGAAAGCCGGTGCAGAGCAGGGCTTGATTGAGTTCGTCAACTTCCGAGACGCGGATGCGCCGCCCGTTCAAGGTTGCGCCCGCGCCGCGCTCCGCCGCGAACATTTCGTCTCGCGTCGGATTATAGATGACGCCGATGACGAGTTCGCCACGGCGTTCGAGCGCAATGGAGACGCAGAAGCAGGGGTAGCCGTGCGCGTAGTTCGTCGTCCCGTCGAGAGGGTCGATGATCCACTTGTAGTCGCTCGCCGTCGTGCCCGCGCCGCGCTCCACCGTTCCGGCTTCTTCGGCGAGGATGGCGTGGCGCGGGTGATAGTTGCGGATGCGCTCGACGATCAAACGCTCCGCCGCGAGGTCTGACTCGGTGACGAGGTCGATGTCGCCCTTATGCATCACTTCCAGCGACGCGCGCCCGAACCGCTCCGCCAACACGCGCCCCGCCTCGCGCGCCGTCTCAATCGCGAAATCTAACAAGCAAGAACTCCTCTGTATTAAGTGTCAGGCGACAACTTCTCGCGCGCGACTATTCTTTATCTTCGTAAACGAAGAACTCTGTCTTTTCACCCTCTAAAAATTTCTCGATGAGCGGCTTCACTTCATCTTCCCAATCCAAGCCGACATCAATCTTCGGCAGCGCGACGCTCGCGACCTTGTGCTTGATGCAATACCGCGCCAGTTTGCGCAAGCCCCGGTTGAGGAATGACGCGGAGACCTGATCCGCATCCGACAGCGCGGCGATAAAAATAACGCCGGGGCGATTCTTTCCCGGCGCGACGACGAAGAGATCACCGCCCTGAAACTTATTCCCGCGCGTGAACTGCCGGAGATGCTTCTGCACTTCCGGCCACTTGGAAGAAAGTTTCTGCGCCGCACCCGCGCCTGCGCCTGCGCCCTCCGGCGCACCCGTAGCCACGCCGAGCGCGATGAACTCAGAGTTTGCGCGCAGAATATCGCCTGAGATGAATTTGATCATTTTGTTCTAAACATCCGGCGTTAGATTTTGTGATGCGACTAAATTACGAATTCATACACTACATCTTCTTTCATTTCCA
>JBPCIP010000015.1:0-1170 GCA_051006195.1 Pyrinomonadaceae bacterium | reverse complement strand
GGCAGGTGCGAAGCGCGGAAGAGCGCCGAGCGCGGCAACCGTGCAGCGGCAGGCGGCTAAGGTAGAGGAGGAACGCGCGCAGTACCTCTTGAAAATCGAAGCGAATGAATCGCGCTTGCGTGCGAGTGCCGCGGCAGGCGGGCAACCGCTCACGCCGGAACAGCTCAACACGACACAAGAGATTCTCAAGCGCCAACGCGAACATCTCGCGGAACTCGACGCCTACGAGCAGGCGAAACTCGACGATGATCCGCGCGCTTCATCCGTCCAATAAGTGTATAGCCGCCGAAGAAATTGTTTTCGATTTTTCTCTTAACAGCTCTCTTCGCTTACATCGCAAGCCTCGGTGCATTCTGGTGTGGGTTGCGACGCCCGTCGTCGTCACATAATCGAGAACAACCGCTGGTCAGCATCATCGTCGCCGCGCGCAATGAAGAAGCGAGTCTGCCGAACCTGCTTCGGGATTTAGAGCAACAGACATATCCGTATTACGAAGCGATCATCGTTGATGACCGTTCGATTGACACGACTTCTCGCATCGTAAATAACTTCGCTGCGCATTCACCACACATTAAGCTGCTGCAACAGCGCGTCGTCCCAGAAGGGCGCTCGCCGAAGAAGTCCGCCTTGCAAGCGGGAATAGATGTGAGCCGTGGGGAACTCTTGCTCCTGACGGATGCCGATTGCCGTGTGCAGCCGACATGGGTCGAGACAATCGTCCGCTACTTTGAGCCGGATGTGGCGATGGCGCTCGGTAGTTCCGAGTTAAAAGTGGATGAGGAGAGCAGCCTGTTTGAGCGCGTGCAGACTTTCGAGTTTCTCACACTCGTCGGATTGATGGCGGCGAGCGCGAATCTCAAATTTCCGTTCGGCGCGTCGGGACATAACATCGCTTTCCGCCGCCGAACCTTCGATGCGGTCGGCGGCTATACATCCGTGATGCACCGCATCGCGGGCGACGACATGTTGATGCTGCAACTTGTCCGCGCGCGCCCAGACCTCGGGCGCGTCGTTTACGTTGATGATCTGCGTGCGCGCAACGCGACGCGACCCGAACCGACATGGGAGCGCTTCCGCAACCAACGCGCGCGTTGGGCGTCAAGCGGAACGCATCACTTTCGCGGCGACCCGCTGTTTATGATCTACGCCGTCGGGTCGCTCGTCGTGAAC
>JBPCIP010000014.1:0-29910 GCA_051006195.1 Pyrinomonadaceae bacterium | reverse complement strand
CCACCGTGAGGGACGCATCCCCGCTGCTAGTGAGAGAGGGTGCGCTCTGGGGAGCAGCGCCCCCACCGCACCGCGGGCGACAGAGCCACAAACGACCACTTTTGCAAGAGGTCTAGTGAAAAAAACTCGCGGGCGTGGCTCTTATAAAAGGCCGCACCCGCGAGAATTGTCCGTCGGCTCGTTCGCCGGAGTTAAGCTACCGTCGCGAAGACGATGACCAGCGTGAAGATGACCAACGTCTCGATGAACGCGAGACCGATGATCATCAAAATCTGGATACGACCGCCCGCGCCCGGATTGCGCGCTGTGCCTTCCGCCGCCGCCGCCGCCACGCGCGATTGACCGATGGCGCCCAGGCCCGCCGCAATCGCGAACCCGAATCCGGCGGCCAACTTCGCATACTTGGCGACGCTCGATTCGTTATCGGCAGCCACCTGACCGGCCTGTGCCAGCGCGGGCATGGCAGCCATCAGCACTCCGACCACGGCGAAGAATGTCATTCTGAGTTTATTCATCTTCATCTCTCCTTTACAGATTTCGATTATCTACCGGAGAGTTCATGAATTTCGTCGAACACTTTGGAGCGGCGCACGCATTACTTATGATTTCGCCCGCATCCGGTATCCGCCGCCCCTCTTACAACGGCGCTCCTGCAATGCCGACTCCCCTCAACTTTCACACTGCGAAAGTTATGATGCGGCGTGCCCACACGCTTCGTCTCAAGTCCTGACGATTCACTCCCTCCCAAACGTTTTATATCTCTGCGCTCCAACGTGCGCGGAGGCGTTTCCCCGCATCGCTCAAAGCGCTTAACTACAGAGGCTAGAGGTTGATCAGAGGTTATAAAAACTCAGCTTTTGCTTTTTACTGACCTCCAGCCTCTAATCTCTGGCCTCTGCTTTTACAATGCCGGTGCAATAATTTCATCGCCCTCAATCGGCTGAAGTTGATTTCCGTGCGCGTCTTCGTGGTCTTCGTGCGGCGCGTGCGAAACTTCGCCGATGTAGATCATCGAGAGCAGCGTGAAAATGAACGCCTGCATCACTGAGGCGAAGACGCTCAGGATCATCAACACTGCCGGGAGCACCCAGTAAGTGTAGGGCGCACCGACGCCCGCGATGTTGACCGCCACCTGCTCGTCGCCGAAGATGTTGCCGAATAAGCGAAGCCCTAATGAGAGCGGGCGCACGGCGTTACTGATCAATTCGATGACGAACATCGCCGGTCCCATGATGAGCAGGATCGCGCCGCTGAAATAATGCACTCCGGCGAAGTGGCCGAGGTGTCCCATCAACCCGTTCTCTTTAACGCCGATGTAGTTGTAATAACAGAAAGAAGTGATGCCGAGCGCGAACGTCACGGACGTGGAAGCCGTCGGCGACATGAACATCGGGAACAGCCCCATCAAATTCGAGACGAGAATCAGCAACGCGAAAGTCGCCACGACCGGGAAGTATTTCAAACCGTGCGGCCCGATGATGTTCTCCACCATGTCGCGCACGGCGAGGACGACCACTTCGAGTGTCTGCTGCCCGCCGTGCGGCTCGTCCTCGGAAAGATACTTGCCCTTCAGTACCCAGATCAGCGCGATGGTGATGAGGCATGCGACGACGAACATCACCGTATACCACGGCACGGCATTCTCAACCGTATACGCGCCAAAGACGGTCTCCGCATCCGTGCCGAAATAGGCGAAGAACTCATTCCACGCCGGCTTCGTGTAAGCCATCTGTAGATCATGAAGCGGCTTGCCGATGAAATCATTGACGGCTTCGACGAGCGGCGGCGTGTGATGCGCCGCGCCCTCGCCGCTACTGTGCGCGGGCGCGGCAGGAGCGGTTTCGGCGTGTCCGGCGGCGTCTTCCGCCGCGCCATGCGCTTGCAGCAACCAGAACATTATTTAGTTTCCTCTCGATGTATGATCACGAAATACGTCTGCCTGAATCCTTCGATCATCGCGGCCACCACGAACGAACAAAGGCCGACGAGCATTGCCACGACGGAGGCGATATCTAGTTGGGACGCCGCGAAGATCGCCGCCGCAACGATGAAATACCGTGTGATGAAACGAACGATTTTGAGTTTCGGCCTGCCCTTCGTGCCCGATGCCGCATCAAACGCCGCGCTGATGGCCGTCCGCATCCAGTGATGATTCAAGAGCGAGAGCGCGCCGCCGATGAACAGCCCCGTCGTCACGCGCCACGGCAGCAACGGCGCGCTGATGACAAACGCGACGGCAGCCGTCCAGATCATCGCGCGAAACAGGCGCCGCCCCATCGCGGAGGCGTCTTCATCGGTCGCCGCTTCAGGTTCAAGCGCGCTCCTGTTAATTATCTCGCTCATCGTAGAACAGTCGATTCTACTCGCTCAGGCGGCACGCTGTCGAGTTCCGATAATCGCTCAGGAAAGCTTCGACATCAGACGAATGAACTGCATAAAACCGGCCACCGCGCCGAGAATAATGCCCGTCACGATGAGCCACGGACCCGTGCCCAGCCAGCGGTCCAGCACCCATCCGACCAGCAGACAAGACACGATGGAAAAAGCCAGCGACAGCACCGCCCCATACACCACTCCGCTCTTGCCGTTAACGTTTTGCTCGTCTTGATCTGTCATAAAAGCTGTCCGTGGTGCGTAGTCAGTTATCCGTTGTGCTTCGCCCGCCGTCGATTGTTCGATTCAATCTTTAATAACTCACGCCGCGGCCACATGCAACGGACAACTGACGGAGGACAACGGACGCTTCACCATTTCTCCCGCGTCGCATAATTTTTCGGCAACTCGTAGAGCAGGGCGCGGCGCGAGTGGCGCATGGAATCGTGGATGAAACAGACGTGCGTACACCAGCAGGCTTTGCCGCCGTCGATGGCGGCGAGTTCCGCCGCTCTGCCCCGGCTGTCCCAGAGCGCGCCGAAATCGTAATCATAATCGGCGAGCGTGGCGAAACGTTCGCGCAACTCGCAGGCGCGCACGTCGCCGTTGTAATCGATGACTGCGGTGGTTTCGCCCGCCGTGCAGGGGAAAGGCCACGGAGTCTGGCGGTCGAAGTTGGCGAGTTGCGTGCGATAGTGTGTGGTGATCGCGCCGACGTAGGCGACGGATTTGACAAATCGCGCGCTCGCGTCATCGTCGGCAAACATGCGTTCGCCGTAACGTTTCGTCAGCGCCGCGACGCGGGCGTACATCTCCGGCAAAACGTCGGGCGGCACACGCTTGATCGTCGCGCCCGCTTTCGTCTCGCCGCGAATGAGGTTGAAATAATGCCCGTCGAGTTGAAAATCTTCCCAAAGATATTCGGAGAGTTTTTCGATCTCCGTGTAGTTCGCCGCGCAGACGACCGTGTTGACGTTGAGCCGAAAACGGGAGGCGTATTTCTCTTTCAAAAGGTAGAGGGCGCGGATGCAATCAAGCGTCTTCTCCCAGTTGCCGGGTACGCCCCGGATGCGGTCATGCGTCGCGCCATAGCCGTCGAGCGCGATATTGAGGTAGAGGTCAATGCCGGGATGCTGGCCGAGCGCGTGCTCAACCGCTTCGCAGACGTGCGATTTTGTGAGCGCGTTGGTCGGGATAATGACGCGGCGCACGCCGTTATTGCGGACGAAGAGATCGATGATGTCGCTGAGGTCGCGCCTGAGCGTCGGTTCGCCGCCGGAGAGCCAGAGGTCGGTGATGGGTGGCATCGTGCGCGAGATTTTTTCCAGTTGCGCGAAGGTCAGATCGCCGGGGCGGTTCAGTTCGTCCCAGTAAAAGCAGGTTTCGCATTTGGCGTTGCAGCGCGAGGTGACGAAGAGGATCAGCGTGCCGAGACGTTTTTCGCGTTCGGTCGAGCGGAGCAATTGGAAAAGTTGGGCGGCTTTGTTCGGCATCGCAGTTAAGCGCGGCGCACCGGCGTGGTCTCGTCCGTTCGCTCTACAGCGGCGGCGGTCGCGGCGTCTTCGCGTAAACGGGGGTTGATGATGACAGTTTCCGTCGGCGATTTCAATTCATAACTGATGCCGCGCCAGGTGATGCGCCGCGAGCAAGCGGCGGCGAGCGCATTGTAGAGAAAAAGCGCGGACGTGAGCGGCCACAAACATAAATGCGCGCAGATGATTCGAGCCCGCCATATCTCCCGCCTCGCCTCGAACGCGAGCGCGACGGCGCGCAGGCGCAACAGCGCTTTAGCCGAACCGAACACGAAGATGGCGACGACGAGCGCGAGGGGCAGCGCGTAAGGCGTGCCGCGCCAAAAGCGTGACCACGAGAGGGCGAGGCCGCCGTAAAAGATGGCGACGAAGAGAAAGTTCGACGCGAGCACGATCCGCCACAGGTGCGGCGCGTAGACGCGCGTGATCTTCAATTGCCGCGTGGTGAACTCAGACAGTTCGCGCCAGCGGCAAGCTTCATGTGAGGCGGTCAGACAACGCGGCACGAAATGAATCGGCAGCCGCGCTTGTTGCAGCACACGCGTCAACGTGAAGTCGTCAGAGACGGTGCCGCGCCACTGCATTGACATGTCGAGTTGTTCAAACGTCGCGCGGCGAATGGCGGTGGAGCCGCCCCAGCAAAAGTTTCGGCGTGAGTTTTCGCCGAGCGCGGAGGCAATCGAAGCATTCCAGACGGCGCGCAGGTGCGAGGCAAAGCCGCCGCCGCCGCCGGGCACGAACCAGCGATAACCGGTCGTTGCGCCGATCTCTTCAGCGGCGAGCGGCGCGATTAACGAACGCAGCCAATCGCGGCGCGGTCGCGCGTCGGTATCAACGAAAACGAAGACCTCGCTGCGTTCGTCAATCGCCTCGACGGCGGCGCGCAGGTTATGAACTTTTTGCCCGCTCTCGGTTGCCTTCCCCGCGCCGACGACTCGCGTCGTCGGATACCAAACGTTCTCCCCAACCCAACGCACTTTCTCAATGACTTCCAACGCCGGATCGTCGGGGCTATCGACGACAAAGATGATCTCATAAGCCGGGTAGCCCTGCCGGAAAAGAGCGTCGAGATTATCTTGTAAACCTTCGTCGAGGCCGCGACAGGGAACGATGATCGAAGCGAAGGGCGTAAAGTCGGAAGCTGGCGCGGCGAGTTCGCGCCTGAAGTAGGAGAGATAGCGCACGCCGCCGCGCAGGGAGATGACGGCTTGCAGAATCAGGAGCGCGGCGAAAAAATAGAAGACCCACATAGAAAACTCGGAGGCGATGCTCTCATGAGAGCATCGCCTCCGGCAACTCTTCAGTCGGCTGCGACCCGGCGATGTACATCAATGGTGCGCTGTTGCTTTTATCTCAATGCAAACGCGGCGCTCGCGGCGTTAGCCAACGACGAGACGAGCGTCTGCGCCACGTTGATGAACGGTTGCGGGTAGACGCCGATGAAGATGACGCCGATGACGGAGAAGACGAGCGCGGCGCGCAGGGCGGGCGACAGCATCAGCGGTCGCTCGTCGGCCACGCCCTCGCCGAGATACATCACGCGGATGAAACGAACGTAATAATAGAACGAGACGACCGTGTTGAGGATCGCCCAGACCGCCAGCCAGACGTACCAGTCCTTCCCATCCGCGACGGAACGTTGCAGCAACCCGCCGAAGAGAAACCACTTGCCGATAAAACCGCCCGTCAACGGCAGACCGCCGAGCGAGAGCATGAAGACGGCCATCATCAAAGCCATCCCCGGCGACTTCTGGCCGAGTCCTTTGAGGTCGTCCACGTCCTCGCCAATGATGCCGCGACGGTGCAGCGAGATGATGATGCCGAACGCGCCGATGTTCATCAGAGTGTAGACGAGCAGGTAGATGACGAGGCCGAGGTAGCCATACTCATTGGCGGCGATGAGGCCGAGCAGCAGGTAGCCGGCGTTGGAAATCGACGAATAAGCGAGGAGGCGTTTGGCGTTCGTTTGCGTGATCGCCGCCCAATTGCCGACCAAAATCGTGATGGCGGCGACGAGGCCGAGCAGCGGCGCCCAGTCCACGCGCATCCCGCCGAGGGCTTCGAGGAAGATGCGCGCGAAGAGCGCGAAGCTCGCGGCTTTCGATCCCGTCGAGAGAAAGGCCGTGACGGGGGTGGGCGCGCCTTCGTAAGCGTCCGGCGCCCACATGTGAAAGGGCACGGCGGAGATTTTGAAAAACAACCCGGCGGCAAGCGCGATCATGCCGAGCAGAAGGAGCGGGCGCAAGGGCAAGCCCGTCGCACTTGAATTTTCGACGGGCGCGTCGTTCATCATCTGAGTGACGCTTCCGGCAATCTCACCGAGGTTGGTTGAACCGGCCACGCCGAACAACAGCGACATGCCGTAGAGCAACACGCCCGAAGAGAACGCGCCGAGCAGGAAATACTTCATCCCCGCTTCGTTGGAACGCCGCTCGCGCTTCGTGAACGCGACGAGCACGTAGAACGTCAAGGCCATCAATTCCAGACTGATGTAGAGCGAGATCAGATCGTAGCCGCAGGCCAGAAACATCATGCCGACGGTGGCGAACAAAACGAGCGCGTAATACTCCCCGCGCTGCTCGCCCTCCACGTCCAGGTAGCGCAGCGAGACGGCGATGGTGAGCGCGGCGGCCAGAAGAAAAATCACTTTGAAGACGAGCGCGAAGCCGTCGATACGCACCATGCCGTAAAAGCCGTCGAGCGGCAGGTATTGCCCGTTAGTACGCCACAGGAGAAAGAGCGACAGGGCGGCCAGCGTGATGCCGACGAGCGCGAAGTAGCCCGTCAACTTGCTCTTGCGATACGGCAGCACGACCTCCATCACGAGCACCACGCACGCACAGAGGGTCAGAATCAGTTCCGGCGCGATCAACTGCAAATCGCGCACGCTGAAGAGAGCAGTTGTGTTGGCTTGTAGAACAAACATAATTGATGGGTGATGGGTGATGAGTGATGAGTGATGAGTGATGAGTGATGAGTGATGAGTAAAAAAGCAGATGTCTTTTATTCATCATTCATCATGCTGCACTCATCATTTATTTTCTGCTTGCTCCGGCCTCGTCATGTCATTTAGGGCGGGCCGAAGCGGGTAGTCCGGGCGCACTTGCCGGACGACCGAGTTGACGGGTTTTTCAATGTAGTCGATGAAGGGCTTCGGGTAGACGCCGATCCAGAGCGAGAGAATGACGAGCGGCAGCATGTAAGCCCATTCGCGCCCGTTCATGTCCGGCAGATGTTCGTTCTTCGGATTGTCGATGTGGCCGAAGAACATGCGTTGGTAGAGCCAGAGCATGTAGCCTGCGTTGAGGATGATGCCGAGCGCAGCCCACGCCGCCCACCACGGCTGCGCCTCGAACGCGCCGCGCATCGCCAAAAATTCTGAGATGAAGACGCACAACAGCGGCAGCCCGATGGCCGTCATCACCATCACGAGAAAAATCGTGGCGTAGCCCGGCATGACGTGGGAGAGACCGCCAAACTCGGAGACTTTGCGCGTATGGCGTCGCTCGTAGATGATGCCGACTAAGAGGAACAACGCGGCGGAATAGATGCCGTGGTTGATCATGTGGAGCACCGCGCCGTTCAGGCCGTTCGGGTTCAAAGCGAACAAGCCGAGCATAACGATGCCCATCGAAGAGACGGAAGAATAAGCGACCAACTTTTTTACATCGCCGTCACGGACTACGACGAAGTACATCGCGGCGAGCGCGCCGTAGATGATGCCGATGATCGCCAGAGTGATCATGATGTGGCGGACGCCGAACGTCGCGCCGAACAAATTGAAGTAGCTCAAATCTTTCGCGGCGGCGGGGAACATCGGCAAATTGAAGCGGAAGAAGCCGTAAGTGCCGAGTTTGAGCAATATCCCTGCGAGGATGACGGAGCCGGCGGTCGGCGCTTCGACGTGTGCATCCGGCAGCCATGTGTGAAACGGCCACATCGGGACTTTAATAGCGAAGCCGATAGCGAAGGCGAAGAACAATAAGACCTGCATCGTCCCCATCGGCAATACCGACCCCAACGCTTGCAGGAACATGATGTTGAACGTGCCGCCTGTCGTTGCCGCCGCCCGCGCGTTGTCGAGCAGCGAGCGCGCCTGCGTGCCCGTCGCCGCGATGTTGTCCATCACCGCCGGAGTGATGGCGTTCGTCAATGCGGCGTCCTGCGTGAGGAAGTAAATCTTCAAGACGCCGAGCAGCATGATGACGGAGCCGACGAGCGTGTAGAGGAAAAACTTGATCGCCGCGTAGAGCCTGCGTTCGCCGCCCCAGATGCCGATCAGGAAATACATCGGCACGAGCGAGACCTCGAAAAAGAGATAGAACAAAAACAAATCCATCGACGCGAAGACGCCGACCACCGCCGCCTGCAACAAGAGCAGCAGCACGTAATATTCCTGCTCTCGCTTCCCGATGTACTCCCACGAAGAGAGCGCGGCGATGACGCCCAAAAGCGTTGTCAGGACGATGAGCAGCACGGCCACGCCGTCCACGCCCATTTGATAACGCGCGCCGATGATGGGAATCCACTGGAAATCTTCGATGAACTGCATCCCGCCCTGCGCGCGGTCGTAGCCGATGAGCGCGAGCGACACCAAGAAGACCAGCCCGAACCACGCGGTCGCGAAGCGCTTGATCGCGTGCGCCTGATCCTTCCTGAACACGAACAGAATGATGATCGCCCCGACCAGCGGCAGCCATGTGATGAGAGAAAGCAGATAGGGAATGTTCATAACAGTTTTCAGTTTTCAGTTTTCGGTTTTCAGCGAACAGTTTTCAATCGGAGACAACTCGAAACTGAAAACCGAAAACTGAAAACCGCTTATTTACCGCGCACCATGAACAGGATGTCGCCGCTGAAGAAATAGGCGACGGCGGCGAAGAGGCCGAGCACCATGACGAGCGCGTAGTTGGCCGTCAGGCCGGTTTGCGCCGCGCGCAAAAGCGGCGACATGAGACGCCCGATAAGCCACGCCACGCCGTTGACCGCGCCATCGACGACGTTGCGATCAAAGTTGCCGGTGAGGCGGCTGATGCGCCGCGTGAGCCACGCCGTGCCGTTAACCGCGCCGTCGATGCCGCGCGAGTCAACCGCATAGACGCCGCGCGCCGCATCCATCGTGCGCCGCGTAAAGAGCAATCCGTAGAGTTCGTCAATCCAATACTTGTTGTAACTCGCGCGGTAGAGCGCGCCGAGCCGGGCCGCCCACAGTTCGGGCAAGCGCGGGTTCTTTACGTAGAAGAGGTAGGCCATCCCCATACCGAAGAGGGCCGCGACGATGGAGAGGACGATGAAGAACCATTCAGCCGCGAGGTGACTGTGGAACACGCCCTCGACCGCGTGCGCGAGGTTGAATCCCGTATCGCCATAGGGCGAGTGTGCCGCCGCGCCTTGCGCCGCCTGCCCCGCCGTGTCCGCAGAAGTCGAGGCGATCAAATTCGAGGCGGGGTGCTCTGCCATACGCGCGTGCTCGCCTGCGGCGTGCGGCTTGTTGAAATCGCCTGTCGCAGGATTCCAAAGCACAGGCTCAAGCCACGTTACGATGTTGAGACGCCCACCCGGATGCTCCGTGCCCGTGATGAACTTGAATGCGGGGCCGACGCCGACGAAGCCGCCAACAACGGCAAGCACGGCGAGCACGGCGAGCGGCATCCACATCGCGGGCGGCGATTCATGCGGGATGTGCGTGGCGTGGCCGTGCGCTTCTTCATGCAAGACCTGTGTGCCGCGCGGCGTCAGATGCCCGTGCGGGTGGCCGTGCGGCTCGCCGACGTATTCGCCCGGTTCATGCAGGGTGCGGTCGCCCGATGATTCAGCGACGGCATCGTGCGGCTTGGCGTGTTCGTCGTAGCCGTGCGCGTGCGCTTCGTCGGCCTGTCCGCCGGCGGGCACTTCGAGAAAACGCTCTTTGCCCCAGAAGGTCATGGCAACGAGGCGCGTCATGTAAAAAGCCGTGCAGACGGCGGCGATGGTGGCGATCAGCCAGAGCACCCAGCCGTAAGGAATGTAGGTGGTCGAAGCCGCGCTCCACAATATCTCATCCTTCGACCAGAAGCCCGAAAACGGGATGACACCGCAGATGGCGAGCCAGCCCGCGAGAAACGTCAGGTACGTCTTCGGCATGTACTTCCTGAGGCCGCCCATCCGGCGCATGTCCTGTTCGTGGTGCATGCCGTGGATGACCGAACCCGCGCCGAGAAACATGAGCGCTTTGAAGAAGGCATGCGTCATCACATGGAAGATGCCGATGGCGAATGCGCCGACGCCGCAGGCGAGGAACATGAAACCGAGTTGCGAGACGGTGGAATAAGCGAGAACTTTCTTGATGTCGTTCTGCGTAATGCCGATGGTCGCGGCAAAAAGGGCGGTGAGCGCGCCGACCGTCGCGACGACGAGCATCATCGTCTGTGAATGCTGGAAGATGACGTTCGTGCGCGTCAGCATGTAGAGTCCCGCCGTGACCATCGTCGCCGCGTGAATAAGGGCGGAGACGGGCGTCGGCCCGGCCATCGCGTCCGGCAGCCACACGTACAGTGGTAGCTGCGCCGACTTGCCGCACGCGCCGACGAAGAGGCCGAGCGCGAGCCACGACATGAGGCCGAACGTGCCGAGTGGCTCAATCGGATACCCGGAAGCTTGCGCCATCACATTTGTGTACTGCGTCGAGCCGAAGGCAGCGATGATGCCGAAGACGGCGAGGGCGAAACCGAAGTCGCCGATGCGATTCGTGATGAACGCCTTGCGCGCGGCGTCGCCCGCCTCCCTGCGGTCGAAGTAGTAACCGATGAGCAGATAAGAACAGAGACCGACGCCCTCCCACCCGACGAACATCATCAGGAAATTCGACCCCATCACGAGGACGAGCATCATGAACATGAAGAGGCCGAGATAGGCGAAGAAGCGATAGAACCCTTCATCGCCGTGCATGTACCCGGTCGCGAAGACGAAGATGCACAGGCCCACGCCCGTGATGATCAGGATGAAGATCGACGAGAGCGGATCGAGTTGATAGCTCCATTCGACATCAAGTGATGAGCCACCTGTCGTTCCGGCAAATTTTTCCTCTAAGCTTTCCGCGGATCGCGCCCTTTCGCGAGCGCCTTGCGTGATCTCAGTCGCACCGCCCGGAATCCACGTGTAGCACGCGCCGTCCTCGCTCGTCACGTAAGGCGCAGGCCACTTCGCATGATTGCTGAAACCATACGAATAAACCGCCGCCACGCCGAGCAGGAAGGCGAGCGCGACCGACCCGACCGCAATCGCGCCGACAACTTTTTCGGAGAAGCGCAAGCGTCGTCCGAGCAATCCGTTGATGGCGGCTCCGGCGAGCGGCAGGAGCGGGATGAGCCAGATGAGTCGGTGCATAGATGCTGTCCGTTGTCCGTCGTCCGTTGTCAGTTGTTCGCTCTAATCTTTAGCCACTTGTTCGTCCGGCACATGCAACGGACTACTGACAACGGACGCTTTACCATTTCAGCAGATCGATCTCGTCCACAAAGATGGTCTCTTTGTTTCGGTAGAGCGCGATGACGAGGCCGAGGCCGATGGCGGCTTCGGCGGCGGCGACGACGATGATAAAGACCGTGAAGACTTGCCCGGCGACGGCGTTCAAATTGCCCGTATCCTGCAAGTAGCGCGAGAAGGCGATGAAGTTGAGATTCGCCGCGTTCAGAATCAACTCGATGGACATAAAGATAACGATGATGTTGCGGCGCGTCAGCACCCCGGCGATGCCGATGATGAAGAGCAGCGCCCCGATGACCAGAAACTTCGACAGGTCAGGCTCCAACACTCCCTGTTTAATTGCCTGCCAGCGGCTTCCCGTAACTTCCTGCAGCAGCAAGGCGAGGGCGGGTGCAATAAAATTATTCATAAACGAATCACCTGCTCGATTGCGGAATGCGGAATGCGGATTCAAGAGCAATTGGCGTCGTTTTTATATTCCGCAATCCATAATCCGCAATCCGCATTTCCCGCTCATCCTTCCTCTCCAACGTCATCCGTGGCCTGTTCCTGTTTGACGGTGCGCGCGAGCATGACCGAGCCGACGATGGCGACCAACAGCAGCACGCTCGCGATCTCAAACGGCAATGCGGCGAAGCGGTAGAGGCTTGCGCCCACCTGCTGCGTGTCTTCGGAGATGCGCGATGTGCGCGTCTCGGCGGGCAGCAAGTTTTGTTGCTGCGCGTTTCGCCGCGCGGCAAGTTCCTGCCGCTGCTCGACCGTGACCAAGTTATCGCGGTTAAGCAACCCCTCGTAGCCTTGCCGGAGGGCGTAAATGAGTCCGAAGGCGAGGAGCACCAGAAAGACCGCGCTCGTCGCCACCTGCGCCGGGCGATTGAACAGCAACTCGTTTCCGCGTTCCTCCGCGCCCACGTTCACCAGCATGATGACGAAGAGGAACAGCACCATCACGCCGCCGACATAGACGAGAACCTGCACACCCGCGATGAACTCCGCGCCGAGCAGGATGAAAAGCGCGGCCACCGCGATGAGCGTTGAGATGAGAAACAGCGCGGAATGAACGGCGTTGCGCGCAAGGATCGTCAGCAACGCCGCCACCAGCGCCGCCACCGCGAAGACCCAGAAGAAGACCGCTTCCCAACCGGATAAAGTCATAGTGATGAGTGATGAGTGATGAGTGATGAGTAAGTGGTGAAAGCCTTTTTGCTCATCACTCATTACTCATCACTCATCACTTTTCGTATTTGACAGTCTCGCGTCCCTGTTCGAGCATTTCGCGATTCCAGACGAAACCGGCGCGCGAGTAGGTGGCGAGTTCAAATTCCTGCGTCAGTTCGAGGCAGGCGGTCGGGCACGCTTCCTGACAGAGCGCGCAGAACATGCAGCGCGAGGTGTCGAAGATGAATTCGTCGAGCACCTTTTTCTTGCGCGGCTTGCCCGCCGTGATGATCTCGATGTCCATCGCGATCACGTCGATGCAGTCTTCGGGGCACGCCAGCGCGCAGAGGTTGCAGGCGATGCACAGCGTCTCATAGGTTTCCGGGTCCATGTTCAGACGCGGTGCGCCGTGAAAGCGCGGCGCGACTTCGGGGCGCACTTTCGGATACTGCTCCGTGTAAATTCCCTTGCCCCCCACCGCATCCTTGTCCGTCAAGGCGCCGATGTTAAACTTCAACGTGAGCTTCAACCCCGCGAGCAAATCGAAAAGAAAGAACCGCTTCAACTTCTCTTTCCATTTTGCTTCGGGAACATAAACTGCTGGCATAACAACCTCTTCTTTCAAATCTCACATTTCAACTTTTAGGCTTCCCCGACAGGGGAATCTGAAGCTTAAATTTTCTATTTCGTCACTACCGCAGCAGCCGTAACCGGCGCGACGGCGGGTTGACCCACGGGCGGGCTGACGAGTCGAATTCCGCGCCGCTGTTTCTTCAAGTTGAAGTCCCGCGCGCCGTGGTTGATAAACGAGAGCATGCCCGCCGCGACGAATACGCCGAGCGCGCCGAACGCGATCATGATCGCTTTACCCTGCGCCGTTAAATTTACGCCGCGCGTGAGGGATTCGACCGTATCCATTCCGCGCCAGCCGTCGAGGGCTTGCACGGTGAAGACCGCAATTGAGGTGAGCGTGATATTCAGGAGCGCGGCGGGGATCATCCACTTCCAGCCGAGGTCCATCAATTGATCATAGCGGTAGCGCGGGAACGTCCAGCGCAACCAGAAATAGACATAGAGCAAAAATGCCATCTTCGCAATGAAAATGAACAGGCACAACAACACGTAGAGCGTGTGAAATCCATTGGCTTCGGTCAGGCGGTAGACGCCCGGGAAATACCAGCCGCCGAGAAAGACCGTCGTCGTTATCGCCGAGACGACGATCATTGCCGCATATTCCGCCATGAAGAAGAGCGACCAGCGCATCCCCGAATATTCCGTGTGGAATCCGGCGACGAGTTCCGATTCGGCTTCGGCCATATCGAAAGGCGCGCGGTTGTTCTCCGCCACGCCGCTAATGAGGAAGATGATGAAGCCGAGCGGCTGATAGAGGATGTACCAGATGGAATCCAACCCTTGCGCCGAGACGATCCCGGACAGGCTGAGCGTGCGCGCAAACATCAACGCGCCGATGAGCGACATTCCCATCGAGACTTCATACGACACAAGTTGCGCGGATGAGCGCAGGCCGCCCAGCAGAGCGTATTTCGAGTTTGACGACCAGCCCGCGAGGATGATCGCGAGCACGCCCACCGAAGAGACCGAGAGCACGAACAGCAGCCCGATGTTGATGTCTGTGATCACGCCCCAGTCCGGCCCGAACGGGATGACGGCGAAGACGACGAACGCGGCGACCACCGAGATAAACGGCGCGAAATAGAAAATGTAAGTGTCGGCCTTGTCGGGCTTGAGGTCTTCTTTCGTGAGCAGTTTGATGGCGTCGGCGATGGGCTGCAACAGCCCCCATTTCCCGACTCGCATCGGCCCCAAACGCGCCTGCATGAAAGCCGAAATCTTGCGCTCCAGATACGTCGCATACGCCGCCCAGACGGCCACGAACGTCACCACCGCGCCGATCTGAATAAACGGCCAGACGACGTAGTTGATCGTGCCCTGACCGAGCCGCAGTTTCAACAAGAGGCCATTGAGTAAATCCGGCGGCGCAAAATATGCGAGCATATCCATAGGAAGTTCCAAACGCGATGCCTATCTGCCTTCGAGCGCGTCCACACGGTCTTGCAATTCATCAACATCCGCCCGCGTCGTCAGCATCAGGGCTTCGATGCGGTCGAGTCTTCGCCCTTGCAGACGTTGCTCGCGCCCGATGCGTGTAATTTCAGTTTCAATGCGATCTAGACGCACATTCACTTCAGAGAAACGCGCGTTCATCTCTGTGCGCAGTTCGCCCACCTCACGACTAATCGCGCTCAGGTAGTTAAGTATTTCGGTTGTGCGGTCAGCACTCATATTCTCCGCCTCTCTTTACCAAGCCGTTCCTGCTTTAACCAGGCCATCTTAAACATCAATCTCGAAAGTACAATTATGTACGGCTTGTAAATCAACCAATTCGTAATCGCTGTCGAGCGTTCCGGCGCGGTCAACGACAAGGTAGGAAGACCACTCGCCCACGGCGAAAGGCGGCGTGTGCCACGTCCCCTTGTGATAAACGTAGGGCAGCAGCCCGCTCACGAAAAATGCCACGATCTCATCGACGGCGGGCGCGTTTCTTTCTGACGGCGGCGCGACACAGATGATCGACTGCGACGAGGCGAGCGGCGAAAAGACTTGCATCGTCTGCCGGTGCCGCGCCATGAATCGAAACTCGAAGGCTCTGCGCTCGCTCGTCGTCCCCGTCAAACTCGGCACGCCCGCTCCCAAATCGATCTCCACCGAGCCGCGACTGTCAAGCACCACACCGAACGGCGCGAATCGCTCGCGCGTCATCTCCTGCACCGGCAATCGCACAACTCTCATAACCTCAGAGGCCAGAGGTTAGAGGCCAGAAGTTAGTAAGAAGCAGTTTTTGTTTCACTGATCTCTAACCATCAACCTCTGACCTCTTCAGCGATCAATTTCTCCGAGCACGATGTCGAGCGTGCCGATGATGGCGACGACATCGGCGACGAGATGGCCGAGGCACATCTGCCGTAACGCCTGCAAGTTGATCAGACAGGGCGGACGGACGCGGACGCGCGCCGGGCGGCTCGTGCCGTCCGAGACGAGATAGCAGCCGATCTCGCCCTTCGGCCCTTCAATCGAATGATAATAATCGCCGGCGGGCGGCTTGATGATCTTCGGCACTTTCGCGTTGACCGGACCATCCGGCATCTTCGCTAATGCCTGTTGCACGATGCGCCGTGACTGTCGCATCTCTTCAAGCCGGACGAGATAACGATCATACGTGTCGCCGTTTTCGCCGACCGGCACATCGAATTCCATGTCGGCATACGCGGCATACGGGCGCGATTTACGAATGTCCCACGCGACGCCCGAACCGCGCAACGCCGGGCCGGAGAGACCGATGGCAATCGCGTCCTCAGCCGAGATGACGCCGATGCCGACGGTGCGACCGAGCCAGATGCGATTCTCCGAAAGCAGCGTCTCATATTCTTTCAGTCGATGCGGGAAGTTGTCCGTGAAGCGCGTCACATCTTCCGAGAAACCATCATAAATGTCGTTCGGCATTCCGCCGATGCGCCACGCGTGGCAGGTCAGACGCGCGCCGAACTGCCGCTCGAAGATTTTCAGTATCTCTTCGCGCTCGCGTAAGGCCCAGAGCAAAACGGTGAACGAGCCGATGTCGAGGCCGTGGGTGGCGAGCCAGAGCAGATGCGAAGCGATGCGATTGAGTTCTGTCAGGAGCGTGCGGATGTAGTGGGCGCGCGGAGGGACATCGAGACCCAACATCTGTTCGACCGTCTCCACCCACAATAGACCGTTCGAGACCGCCGCAATGTAATCGAGCCGGTCCCAGTAGGGCGCGATCATCGGGTAGAGACGATTCTCGGCGATCTTCTCCATGCCGCGATGCAGGTAGCCGATGTCGCAGTCGAGATCGATGACCGTCTCGCCGTCGAGTTTCAGGATGACGCGCAACACCCCGTGAGTCGAAGGATGCTGCGGCCCCATGTTCAGCACCATCTCCGGGCTGTCGAGCAAAGTCTCTTTCGTGGTGGCGACTTCGATTTGGTGCATAACCTTTAAGGATGAGGGATGAAGGAAAATATTCACCGCCCCGACATGCTTTCATCCCTCATCCCTTATTTCCTGTCCAACGGCATGACTTCTTTGCCCGCGATGAAAATTTCGCGGACGCGCCGTTCGTTCGGCGTTGAGAGGGTTTCGAGGCCGTAGGCGCGGCGTTGTTCGAGTTGCTCGCGCTGTACGTCCGTAAACTCCGGCAGGTGTTTGGCCGTCCAGTTGTTCTCCACCGGTTCGAGCGGGTAGTCTTTACGCAGAGGGTGGCCTTCCCAATCGGGCGGCAACAGCAAGCGGCGCAAATCCGGGTGATTGCGAAAGCGCACGCCGAAGAGATCGTAGACCTCTCGCTCCATCCAATTCGCCGCCGGCCACACGCCCGTCACGCTCTCGACGCCTTCAACGTCCGTCGTCGCCGCTTTCAAACGCACGCGCGCGTTCGCGCTGATCGAATAGAGGTTATACACGATCTCGAAAGGCGCGTCCGCGTTTTCGGGGTAATGGGCGCAGGTGAGGTCGGAGAGATAATTAAACGGCGTCTGCGCCTCGCGTTTCAGAAACTCGCACACTTCGACAATGCGCGCAACTGCTATGCGGACGGACAACTGGCCGAGAAACTCCGAGGCTTCGACAATCGCGCCGTCGAGATTTTCGCGCAAGCGTTTGACGAGCGGATGATGCGCTGCGTCAGTCGGCTTCGGGCCCTCATCCTTTTTCTTGACCGGAGCTTTCGGCACACCCGCTGCGCCTCCTGCCGCCGGAGTGGTGCCCGGCGTGGCGGTTGCGCCCGGCTCGCTCGCAGTTTGCTTGAGCGCGGCAGCCCTGGCCCGCGCTTCCGCAATCCGCGCGGCCTTCTCTTCATCCGATGTGGCGAGCGCAGACGCGCTTGAAGGTTGCGCCCCGGCGGCGGCAGCTTTGGCGTCGGCCTTCGCTTTGGCGTCGGCGATGATGCGCGCTCGCTTCTGTTCCGGCGTCTCGTCGGCGGGCAGCGACGATGCGCCGGGGGCATGCGGCGGCGCAGGCATTGTTCCGGCGTCTTTAATTTCGGCGTTGGGGCTTGGCGATTTGTCGTCCGTCGGGCGCGGCGGGGCGGCGGCGCGCGGGGCGACTGGTTCTGTCGCGGGTTCGGCAGAAGTCGGGGATGAAGTTTTGTCAGGTTCGTCGGTCATCGGCTCAAGAGGTCAAACTCCGACAGTCGGACGCACGCGGATCGCGCGCCGTCTCTAAAACTACTGTCCCAAACTTTCGACTTATGGTTTTGACAAAGAAGCAAAAAAGGCGGTACGGCAAGGGTTTTAACATGCGGTTTGCGGCGTTGTCAATAAACTTATCCGGCGACTCTGGAGAGGCCACGCGGCGGCTTAAATGCCCATCTAACTTGACGATAAGAATTCGCAAACGTATCATGCTGGATTGACGGATCACTCATATTCGCATCTGTCGCGAGGAAGGAAAAACATGAAAGACGGAATTCATCCCAAATATAACGAAATCAAAGTCATCTGCGCCTGCGGCGAAAACTTCACCACGCGTTCGACCCGCAAGGACGATCTGCATGTTGAAATCTGTTCGGCCTGCCACCCATTCTTTACGGGCAAGCAGAAACTCATAGACACCGCCGGACGCGTTGACCGTTTTAACAAACGCTACGGCAAAAAGACCGAGACCGCTGAGGCTGTTGAGACCGCTGCCCCGGTGAGCTAACTCAAGCCGATCTGCCAGGCTTTATCGCGGAAAGCGGCATGAGCATTGATGAAACGGACAAGCAACCACCAGTATTAGCGACTTAAAATTTGACGCCGGCGCTTTTCGCGCGGGGGTTGCATCCAGCGCATCCAAATGGGTGATGCTCAAGCGACCTCCGAACCTGATGCGTCGGCGTCGTTGTCTTTACCGGGCTTAATTTTTCCACTGATTATAGAGAGCGAGACGGACGTGAGCGCAAACGAAAAAGACTTGATTGTCGGCGGCCAGGCGGTCGTTGAAGGCGTGATGATGCGGACGCCGAACGCCTACGCCGTCGCGGTGCGGCGCGCGGACGGCGAGATCGTCTTCACGGGTGCGGCGTTGCCGAAGTGGAGCGATAGCGTGCGCTTCCTGCGTCTGCCGGTGCTGCGGGGCGCGGCGGTGCTCGTGCAGTCGATGGCGCTTGGCATTAAAGCTCTCAACTATTCCGCGAGCGAAGCGTTTGCCGATGCGGAGGAAGAGAGAGCAGTGGCAGTGGCTTTGACCCCGGCGGTTGTGGAAGGCGAGGGCGACTTCGCCGGGATCACGGGCGGCGTGCCCGGTCTCTTCCCCGTCCCGACCGAGAAGCGCGCGGCGGACGAGATGAAACGTGGCGCAAACGCTTCGGTGGTGGGATCAATCGTCTTCGCGCTTTTTTTCAACGTGATGCTCTTCATCGTCGCGCCGCTGGTGCTCACCAACGCGCTCTTTGTCGCCGCCGGATGGGCTGTCCCCGCCGGAGTGAATGCTGAGGCGACGACGCAGACTCAGGCCGCCGCAACCGGCGCTGCGATTGGCAACACGGCGGCGGCGGTGGCAAACCAAACGGCGACAACGGAGCAGGCGTGGTACACACGCGCGTGGCAGAGTGTGCGCCGGTATCTTCATCCCGTGCGCCCGTCAGTGGCGTTTAACTTGGTTGATGGCACCATCCGCATGAGTTTCTTTCTGATCATGATCATCTCGTTCTCGCTCCTGAAGGACATCCGGCGCGTCTTCGAGTATCACGGCGCGGAGCATAAGACGGTCTTTACATGGGAAGCGGGCTTGCCTTTAACGGTCGAGCACGCGCGCACCCAACCGCGCCATCATCCGCGTTGCGGAACGAGTTTCCTGATGGTCGTGATGCTCGTCTCCATCGTGCTCTTCTCTATTGTCAAGTTCGATTCGCTCGCGCTCAACATGTTGACGCGCATCGCGCTGATGCCCGTCATCGCGGGACTCTCCTACGAGATCATCCGGCTCTCGGCCAAACGCGAGGGCAGCATCGTCTTCAAATTGATCACGCTCCCCGGCCTCTGGATGCAAAACATCACGACGAAAGAACCGGACGACCAGCAACTTGAAGTTGCTATCTACGCGCTCAAAGAATCGCTCAAACTTGAGCCGCAACCGCGCGAAGCGGTCATGACGCCGTTGTCGTAAATAGCTGACAGCCGCCAGCGTTCAGCTTTCTGCGCTGGCGGCATTGAGCGGTCAATGGTTGAGCAGGGCATTTACTAAAGAATGAAGGCTGAAGGCTGAAGGCTGAGAGCTCTTTTATGTTAGAGAAACTGGAACAGATCGAAGCCCGCTATGAAGCGTTGGGTGAAGAACTCTCTTCGCCGGAGCTGATTGCCGACCAGGCCGCCTACGGGAAAGCCGCCAAGCAGCATCGCAGCCTCGGCGGCATGGTCTCGCGGTATCGGGAGTGGAAGACGCTCAAAGAGGAACTCTCCGGCGCGCGTGAGATGTTCGACATGAACGCAGACGACGAAGAGATGCGCGAACTCGCCCGTGTCGAGGTTGAAACTTTGCAAGCGCAGTTGGAGAAGTGTGAAGAGGACTTGCGCATCCTGCTCTTGCCGCGCGACCCGAACGACGAGAAGAACGTCATCCTCGAAATCCGCGCGGGCACGGGCGGCGATGAAGCATCGCTGTTCGCCGCCGAGATGCTGCGCATGTACGGTCGCTACGCCGAGCGGCAGGGCTGGCGCATGGAAACGCTCAACGTTTCCGAATCCGGCATCGGCGGCATCAAAGAGGCCACGGCGCTCATCGAAGGCGACAAAGTCTATTCCAAGTTAAAGCATGAATCGGGCGTTCATCGCGTCCAGCGGGTGCCGCAGACGGAGACGAGCGGGCGCATCCACACCTCCGCGATCACGGTTGCCGTCCTTCCCGAAGCCGAAGAAGTTGACGTGAAGATCGACCAGAAAGATTTACGCATCGACACTTTCTGCTCTTCGGGGCCGGGCGGCCAGTCCGTCAACACGACTTACTCGGCGGTGCGCATCACGCACTTGCCGACCAACACCGTCGTCTCCATGCAGGACGAGAAATCGCAGATCAAAAACCGCGAGAAAGCGATGCGCGTTCTGCGCGCCCGCCTGCAAGAACAGGAAGAGCAGAAGCAACACGAACTGCTGGCGAGCGAACGCCGCTCCCAAGTTGGCTCCGGCGACCGCTCCGAAAAAATTCGCACCTACAACTTCAAAGAGAACCGCGTCTCCGACCACCGCATCGGGTTGACCGTCCATCAACTCAACCTCTTCATGGAAGGCCAACTCGACGAGATCATCAACGCCCTCATCACCCATTATCAGGCCGAAAAACTCCGGGCGGAAACAGTGGCAGCATAGTTCGATTGCGGAAGACGGATTGCGGATTAAAAGAAAGTCGTTTTTCCAATCCACAATCCGAAATCCGCATTCCGCAATTCTTCAGATGACCACGCGTATCCTGCTCATCCGTCACGGGCAATCGCAGGGCAACGCCGAGCGTCGTTTCGGCGGGCACACGGCGACGCTTCTGTCCGCGCTCGGACACAGGCAGGCGGAAGCGACGGCGCGCGCGTTGAGCCTTGAACCAATTACGGCGGTCTATTCAAGTGATCTGCCGCGCGCCGTCGAGACGGCGAGGCCGCTAGCGCACGCACTCAATTTGGAGATCACGCAAACGGGCGCATTTCGCGAGCGCAGCGTCGGCGGGATGGAAGGCTTGACGTTTGAGGAAGCCGCGCAAACATACCCGGACGAGTATGCCGCGCTGCTCCGCAGAGACTTCGACCACGTTTTACTCGGCGGCGAAAGTTATCGCCAACTCCTCGACCGCGCTTCGAGCGAACTCGACCGCGCCATCGCGGCACATCAGGGCGGCACTCTCGCCGTCTTCTCCCACACCGGCACAATCGGCATCCTCGCCCTGCACCTCATGGGCGCGCTCGATGCCCCTACCTTGCGCCCCGTCTGGCTCGACACCGCCAACTGCGGCGTCTCCCGATTTGACCTGCGCGCCGACGGTTTTCTCCGTGTCCTCGCGCTCAACGACACGCGGCATCTCGCTTCAATGTGAATCCTCCGTCATAGGATCAGAAGGTCTGTTGACTTATAGCCATATCTGGCTTAACTTGTGAGTGCAGTAAAGTGACCAAAAGAGATTGAAATTATAAAGGTATGAGAAGGTCGCAAATATCGAATGGCTTCTCACATTCCGAGATTTGTTCAATAACCTTCAGCTATCTCCTTAGGAACGTGTAAAAAATAACTTATAAAGGATGGATTTGATAATTCCATTTCGGTAACATTTGGTCAAAGACTATCGTCATCGTTTCTTTGAAGTTTTCGCTGTATTGGCGTCCGCTTTGATACACCTTCTCATTGAGCCATGCCACTATTTTCAGTCCTGTCTTGGTCGTTGTGTTCTCCGCTTGTTCTTTGACAATCTCGTAATTTTCAAACACTATGCCATCCCAACTTCTTTGCAAATGTGGAAATAACCGATGTTCTATCGGATTGTATTTAGAACAATAGGCTGGATAATGGGCGATGGTGATCCTTATTCCTAATTCATGAGCTAACTTCTGTAAGTCTTCTTTGACGATGTAATGCAAACAAGAATTACTGCCGCCGCCATCCATCAAAAATAATACCTGATCGGCTTCGGGATAATCTTCGTGGAGGCCATGTTGCCAATGATACCGCACATTGTCGCACAAAAATTCTGAAGTATCTTTGCTCATCCCCAGACTTAGATAGCCTTTGTTTTTCACGATGTCATAGATTCCGTGCGGCACAATCACGCCTTGTGCCAAACTCGGAAAATCGTGGTCATAGACCTTGACCGGCGCTTGGCAATAGGACTTTCCGGCACGATAAAGTTGCCCGATAAACTCTTTCTTTTTCGTGTCAATGCTCAAGATGGGTAAGCCTTGGCTTTTGAATTCTGCGATTATTTGCTGGATATAGTGAAACTGTTGATCACGATTTTTGACCTCTTTGATGGTCAAGACCTTACTCATTTTTCGTTTGACAAACCCTTTGGCTTGCGTCAGTTGTTGAATGGTAAAGCGACTTACGTGTTTACCTTTGGCGGCAAATGAAGACACCAACTGCGCTGTTTTCAAATTTGTCCAACGAACCTTTTCATTCATCGGAGAGCCAGCCGTGGCGACTTCAACAATTTCATCAAATAAAGTATTCAGCTCTCCTTGGAGGTCAAGTTTTTTTTCCTTCCGCCACCGCTTTGGCGCACCCGCGAAGAAGTTTCAGCGGAAGTGCCAAGGGCCGCTAAGTCTTTTTTTCCGGCCCGGATGGTATGCGGATGAAGACCAAGTTGTTGCGCCACTTGCGTGACACCGAAATAACCGAGTTCGCTGGCTTTCAAAGCTGCAAAGAGTCTTTTTTGTTTTTCGTTGAGAGTCTCGAAAAAGGATTGTTCTAAAGAAATAGACATAGTGTGTAGCTGTTCAACTCAACAAGATGCGACGATTATATCGTTATAAGTTATTTTTTACACGTTCCTTAGAACAGCTTGAAGATTGTCTCTGCAATGAGCTTGCGCGCAACCTCGCTCCTGCGTAGTTTCCCAGCAATAATCTCCCTTCTAATTTTCACATTATCACCATCATCAACGAGGATGTTCTATGTTCCACCTGCGCCATCTGCGAAACAACTTCCGATCTTTAATCATTGTGGGAATAGTAGGTTTGACAAGTTTAATCATCTTGTCCGGCTACTCATCCGGTCAGACACAGACCGGCGCTCGCATCGCATCGAACGCGCCCAAACGTGCCGACCTCCAACTTAATCTGCGCAACGGCGAGGCTCTGTCAACTGACTTCGCAGGCGAGGCGAGGCTCAAACAAGCGTTGGAACAAAATTCGCTCCGGCCCCTATCACTGGCTTCAGCCGATTTTGATGCGGATGGCGTCCCTGATCTGGTGAGCGGCTATGCCAGCCCCGAAGGTGGAACCGTAACTTTGCGCCGGGGCAATGTGGATGCAATCTACCCTAACCGCCCCGTGGCGCAACGACGCAGGGCGAGGGGCGAGCGAACAGACTCGGCATTTCTCTCTCCGGCGCGAATCTTTGCCGTGCCCGACGCTCCTGATTTTATGAGAACGGGTGATTTTGACGGCGACGGCCATTTAGACCTCATCGCAGCCGCGCGAGGAAATAACATCCTGTACATGTTGCCCGGCAACGGGTCGGGCGATTTTAACGCGAGCAGGTCGGTGCAACTGCCGGGCGTTGTCACCGCGCTCATCACCGGAGAGATCAATCGGGCTGATGGGTTGATGGATATCGTGGTGGGGATCACAGGAGCGAATGGCTCGCAGGCGCTGATTTTTGAATCGCCGGAAGGCGCGCTCGAAGCCACGCCGGAAGCCTTGACCGTGCCCGGCGACGCGACGGCCTTAGCCTTAGGGCAATTGGATGAAGATAACGCGATAGATTTGGCTGTGGCGTCCGACAATCACTTGTCAATAGTGCGAGGGAGAGACCGGCGTCTATCGCTGGATGCGACACAACAAGCCCAAGTGGAATTGGCAAGCATCAGTCAATCATCATTCCCGTCCGCGATCACTTCAATGGTGGCGGGGAATTTTAGCGACGGTCATCAAAGTCTGGTCTTACTAAGCGAGGACGGGATGCTGTACTCAGTGATGGAAAGAAGTGTCACTGATACGAATCAGAAAGCAAGTGAAGAAGTACAAGAGTGGAACACCACGACGCTCGCCACCGGCTTCGCCCCTAACGCTCATTTAATTCCGGCGCGACTTTCGGGCGGCCCGGCGGATGATTTGGTCATGGCGACCGAAGCCAGCCAGCAACTACGAATCCTGACTTTTGATGCGGAGACAAAGATAAGCGGAGATGCTCGGACGAGTACTGCGGTCTTCTCTCTCCAAATTGCCGCCTCACTTGATATAGGGAGCGACCCGGTAGCAGTATTGCCGATGCGCTTGAATGCAAACGCGCTGAGCAGCCTGGTGGTTCTTAAAAATGATGCGAGCGCGCCCTCTGTTATCACCCCATCGGTGGCAGCTACCTTCACCGTGATTAACACAAACGACAGCGGCCCCGGTTCGCTCAGGCAGGCGCTCCTCGACGCCAACGCTACTGCGGACACAGACACGATCAACTTCAATATTCCGGGCACGGGAGCGCGCACCATCACTCCGCTCTCGGCTTTGCCGTCGATCACCAACCCGGTCATCATCGATGGCACAACTCAGCCGGGATTTGCCGGGACACCGATCATCGAACTGAATGGAGCCAGCGCCGGTTCGTCCCAGGGGTTGGCTATCCAAGGCCGCAACAGTACGGTGCGGGGACTGGTTATCAATCGCTTCGGCGGCTATGGGATTTCATTGAACGCACCTTTTTTTGGGGGTGGCAGTAACATTGTCATCGAAGGCAACTTTATCGGCACCGATGTTAATGGCAGTGTCGCTTTGAGTAACAATGGCGGAGTAAGCGTCACCTCACCCGGTCACGTCATTGGAGGAACAACGCCCGAAGCCCGCAATGTCATCGTGAACAATGACGTTGCGAATCCGGGGCGTGGCAGTATTTCTACCTTCGGCACTTTATCGCAGGGTGCCAATGCTCTTGTACAAGGTAATTATATTGGCGTCGATGTGAGCGGCACTGTGGCCCTCGGCGGAAGACTCAGCGTTACTAACTCAAGCAGCCCGGTCGGAGGAACGACGCCCGGAGCAGGCAACGTCATCGTCGGCGGGCTGTCTATCGGGGGAAGGGGAAGCAGCTTAGTGCAAGGCAACTACATCGGCACTAACGCTACCGGCACATCCAGATTGGGTGACAATGCGGGTGTCTCGGTCGCAACTGAAGGCTCTACGATTGGTGGGACGACTCCGGCGGCGCGCAACCTCATCGCGTCCGGCCTCAATGTTTCCAGTAACGTTCCTACCACCCCTCCACCAGTCGGCAACTTGATACAGGGCAATTATATCGGCACCGATGTGACTGGCACGGCTGCGATTGGCGGCGGTAGGGGTGTGACAATGACAGGTAGAAACACAATTGGCGGGACGGCCAGCGGTGCGGGCAATATCATTGCCTTCACTGTGGATGATGGCGTCACTCTCAATGGCAGTAGCCCTGTTTCGATCCTGTCCAATTCTATCTTCTCGAATGCCCGTCTCGGCATCAATCTTTCATTCCCTGACAGTAATCAGCAAGCCCCGGTCTTAACTTCAGCCTCCATCACCGACGACAGCATCAACCTTCAGGGCACGCTCAACAGCACGCCGAACGCAACCTTCACGCTGCAATTCTTCGCCAATCCCGATTGCGACCCCTCCGGTTTTGGCGAGGGTAAGAATCTGATTGGCACAACGACGATAACCACCGACGGCAGCGGCAACAGCAGCTTCACGGCCACTTTTCCGGTCACAAGTTCCACTGACCGAGTTATTACCGCGACCGCAACTAACTCAAACAGTGGCACCTCGGAGTTCTCCCAATGCCTATTGGCTAACAGCGCCGACATCTCTGGTCGAGTAATAGATAACAGCGGCGCTGGAGTTGGCGGTGTGACGCTGACACTTGGCGGCTCACAGAGCGCAACTACACAGACAGATATCAACGGCAACTACTCGTTTGCCAACTTGCCTACGGGCGGCACATACACCGTTACGCCGTCGCGCCCCGGCTTCACCTTCGCGCCGGAGAGTCGCGTCTATAGTAACGTCACCGATGATGTCACGGACGCCGACTTTATCGGCACGCCGGTTTCAGTCTTCGCCGTCGGCAACACGGACGACGCGGGCGCGGGTTCTTTGCGTCAGGCCATCCTCGACGCCAACGCGACGCCCGGCACGCAGACCATCGCTTTCAATATCCCTGGCGCGGGCGTGCAGACCATCACGCCGGCCTCAGCCCTGCCCACGATCACCGACCCGGTCGTCATCGACGGTACGACTCAACCGGGCTTTGCCGGCTCGCCGCTTATTGAGTTGAACGGAATGAATGCGGGAACCGATGTCAGCGGGCTGGTGCTCAGTGCCGGAAGCAGCACTATTCGTGGATTGGTGATCAACCGTTTTGCCTCGCGCGGCTTTCAATCTCCCAACACACCGACCGGGATCGTGTTGCAGGGAAATGGCGGCAATAATGTGATTGAAGGCAACTTCATCGGCACAGATGCCAATGGTACTGTTGCCTTAGCTAACGGAGCCGGCGTGCATATCAGGCGGGGAGCCAATAATGTGATTGGCGGAGTGGCAATCGGGGCGCGTAACCTCATTTCAGGCAACAGCGGCACGGGCATCGCTATCGGTGGCGCCCCAAGCGACAACAACACGATGGGAAATCAGGTGCTGGGTAATTTCATCGGCACCGACGTGACGGGCACACAGGCGCTGGGCAATCGTGGCGGCGGCGTGGGCATCGCTGCGATGAGTAACAACACCGTCGGGGGAACGACAGCCGGAGCGCGTAACGTTATTTCAGCTAACGGAGGAGATGGAATATCTCTCTTCGGTGGCGCCGGAAATTCAATCAAGGGTAATGTCATTGGAACTCAGGCAGATGGCGTCAGCCCGCTTGGGAACAATCGTGACGGCATCTCCATCAGTGGATTGTCGGGCAATAACACTGTCGGCGGCATTGAAAGTGGTGCTGGCAATGTCATCGCCTTCAACAGCAGAAACGGCGTAATTGTTACCTATGATACATTCGGGAATGCCATCCTCTCCAACTCTATTTTCTCCAACGGCGACTTGGGGATTCGGCTGGACATCAATAATCCCGACAGCGAGCGCCGACAAATCCCGCCGGTTATCACGTCGGCCATCAGCGCGAACGGCACAACCACTATTCAGGGGACGCTTAACAACAGGGCGAATACAACCTACAACGTGCAGTTCTTCTCCAATAATGCCTGCGACGCTTCGGGTTGGGGCGAAGGGCAAACTTTCATCGGCTCGACGACCACGACGACTGACGGCAACGGCAGTGCGAGTTTCAACGCAACGCTGACGGGCGGCGTGCCGCCAGGTCAAGTCGTCACGGCGACGGCGACCGACCCGGCGGGCAACACATCCCAGTTCAGCGCGTGCCGGCAGGCCGAGAGGCCGCCCAAGTTCACCATCAGCGGCCAAATCCTCGAAGGCGCAAACGGTCTTGTCGGAGTGACGGTGACGCTGAGCGGCGCGCAGTCGGCCACGACGACGACCGACGCAAATGGCAACTACTCGTTCTCGAATCTAACGCCGGGCGGCAACTACACCGTCACGCCATCGAAGTCTTTCTTCAATTTCAACCCGTCGAATCTCACCTTCAACGACTTGCGTACTAATCAAACGACCGCCAACTTTACATCCATTGCCCTCACCTACATGATCAGCGGGCGCGTGGCGACGAGCGACAACAACGGATTAAGCGGAGTTACCATGACGCTGAGCGGCGCGCAGTCGGCCACGACGACGACCGACGCAAATGGCAACTACTCGTTCGCGAATCTCACGGGAGGCAGTAGCGTGACGGTGACGCCGTCGAGAGCCTTCTACACTTTCAGCCCGGCAAGCCAGACCGTCAACATTAACGGCGACAGACCCGGCATTAACTTCACCGCGACGCTCCGGACACACATCATCAGCGGGCGGGTGACGACGGGCGACAGCAGTCTGAGCGGCGTGACAGTGACGTTAATCGGCGGGGGTGAAAGCAGAAACGCAACCACCGATGCGAGCGGCAACTACTCATTCGTCAACTTACCGGCGGGAGTCGCCTACACGGTGACGCCCGCAAAGATCAATTTCACCTTCTCGCCCGCGAATCAAAGTTTCACCCTCTCCGGCGACCGGACGGATGTTGACTTCGCGGCGACGCCGCTGCCGATCAGTTTGCAATTCAGCGCGGCCAGTTACGGCGTGGCCGAGGCAGCAGGACGCGCGACCGTCACCGTGACTCGCACCGGCGACGCTTCCGGCGCGGCGACGGTCGAGTACGCGACCGTGGATGATCCCGCCCCGGTGCGGTGCGATGTCGTGAACGGCACGGCCTACGCGCGTTGCGATTATGCGACCACCATAGACACGCTCACTTTTGCGCCGGGCGAGACAAATAAGACTTTCACCGTCCCGCTCGTTAACGACGGGCACATCGAAGGCAATGAGACGGTGCGCCTCAATTTGACCAATCCGACCGGCGCGACGCTCGGCGGTCAAAGCTCGACGATCCTGACAATTCAGGACGACGACACGGCGACCTCGGCGAACCCGATCTTCTCCACGCCGTTCTTCGTGCGGTTGCAGTATCTGGATTTCCTGAATCGCGAACCGGAAGCGGGCGAGCCGTGGACGGCGATCCTTAACAACTGCTCGGACGTGAATAACAATCCGGCCTGTGACCGCAATACGGTCTCCGGCAGTTTCTTCAACTCACCGGAATTCCGGCTCAAAGGTTTCTACGTCTTCCTGTTTTATAAGGTGGCGTTCAACCGCCTGCCCACATACGCCGAGATCACGCCGGACCTGCGCGGCGTGACGGGGCAGACGCCCGAAGAGGTATACGTCAAGCGTACCGCTTTTGCGAACAACTTTATCCGGCGGCAGGAGTTTCGCACGCCTTACGATGGATTGAGTCCCGGAGCATATGTCAACACGTTGCTCGCGCGCTACGGATTGAGGACGATCAACACAACTGACCCGGCGAACCCTGACACGGGGCAACTGGTCACGCTGACTGACAAAGATTTATCGGATCGATTACATGCGGGCACACTCACCAGAGCACAGGTCTTGCGCGCGATAGTGCAGAGTCTGGAGGTGAGCGACCAGGAATTCAACAATGCGTTTGTGGCGATGCAATACTACGGTTACTTACGTCGAACGCCGGAACCGGAAGGCTATGCCAACTGGCTCACTTATCTGAGAGGGCATCCGGGCGATTACCGGACAATGATCGACGGCTTTATGAAGTCCGCCGAGTATCGCCTACGCTTCGGCCAGCCTTAATATTTGGCCTTCGTTGGGTGAGATGATCGAGGAGTTCTGGCACAGCGCTGAATGTCCCCGGCAGCAAACTAAAAGGCCATCCTCAATTTCGAGGATGGCCTTTTAATTTGCTGCGCGACTTGCGCCAAGTAAGCAGAGGGATTCTTATACCAACTTGCAAATCAGAATGAGATGTATGGGATGGCTAATCCCTGCCCGCTTGAGCATTCACACGGGCAGGGATTAGCCATCTCGACCTGCGCGTCGACGGATTCCGGCGCATCCTCGCGCTCAACGACACACGACATCTGACCGCTTTTGTAAGCTCTCCGGCGCGCTCATCGCTCACCGCTACTGCTGCGGCTGTCCGCGAGCGAGTCTTCCATTAACACATAA
>JBPCIP010000013.1:0-21744 GCA_051006195.1 Pyrinomonadaceae bacterium | reverse complement strand
TGATAAATCAAAACGGGAAGAATGAAAACACGCCGCTTGATTTTGGGGCGGTGAGACTCGTGCCGCTCGTGGTCTGTCTGGTCATTGTCAGCAAAGCGAGTTGCTGTTCGGATGGAACGCTGCTAATCGCTCCAATTGTCTCTGGTCTTAAAGCCGGTCCCATCCATCCTTCAATCGTCTGCGGCGTGACGTACCAAAAGTAGGTTGCGGATTCGTCGGCTCGTTCGCCCATGGGTACGCCCCAGATGGCGGCTTTTGGCGGCGGGACGACGGTATTGGCGCGCGTCGGATTCGGCGGGTTGATGATGTGCAGCGTGTAGAAATAGTTTGCTTGCGCGGCGGTAAGAGTCTTGCCGTCAGGTGAGATTTGTTGTGCGCGTGCGCCTTGCCAGATGCGCTCATTGAGTTCGCGGAAGTCGTGAGGAAAGCGTCCGGTCTGATGATGAAATGTCCGTAGATCGCGTGCGAGCAACTCCATTGCAGGGACGGGCAAGTTGGCTTCGCGCGCGTTGTTTGCCGTCCACGCGGAATGGATGAAGGCAACGATCATTAGAATCAAAGAAAGTGCGGCGATGACGAATGTAAAGCGTAGTTTTCCGATGCGCGTTCCAGACTCTTGATTGATAGTTTGTTCGTTCGCCATCGCCATCGCCTTTCGTAAATTTTTGCGCTCAAGGGTTGAGAACACGGTTGAGCGTTGTATCGGGAGTCGCCGCTATTTCGTGCGCGGCGGGCGCGGCTGCGCCGTCGAAAATCGTAAAGAAGTGTCCCATCGCTTGCCGGGTTTTCTCTTTGATAATCTCTTCTTCATTGACGATCTTTGTAATCTTCACGCTTCCGCCCGCTCCGGCTTGCACTCCCGCTTGGCTATCTACGATCTGCCCTGCTTGCTTCTCAATCTTCGCCGCTTCGTCAGGCATAGATGTTTCCACGGTGCTTGAAGTTGAGTTCAACTCGTCCTTCTTGGGTTCCGTTTCTCCAACGAGAGCGATTTGCTGATCGGCGACTCCTTTTAGCGAGAGTCTCTCGCTCGTCCTTTGTTCGGCTTCGATGAAACCCACGATGTGCGGTGCGCCGTACTTGCGCGGTATGACGCGCGGCGACTGTTTAGCTGACTTCGGATAAGTCCACTTCACCGGCGGCATCGTCTCGACAATCGTGATCGCTTGCCGATGCACGAGCAGTTGCCTGATTTCCGCCGGGTCAATTAGCGCGCGACTTGTCTCGTTTGTGCGCTCGCGGTCGAACTGCGTGCCGGGCGAATCATCGAAGCCGCGCCCCCAGACGGTTGTTTGTCCGACAAGCTCTGAAGCGTAGCGTGCCGTAACATGATCGCAGCCCGGTAAGAATGTTTTAGCGTTAATCGAACCTAAGATGGAGTTGAAGCCGTGTTCACCATACATGTCAAAACCTTGCGAGAGGTTTTGATAAAAGAGCATTACGCCGAAACGTCTACCGCGCCCGACACCAGGCAACTCTTTCAAGTTGGCGATGGGGATGTGCGCCGCTTCGTCAACGACGAACATCACGGGCGTCGTCTTTTCGTCAACTTCGCCTGCGCGCAAATGCTCGACCGCTTGCCCGACGAACGTAGCAAGCGGAATCTTGTAGCGTGAAGCCGCGCCTTCCGGGATGACGATAAAGATTGCCGTGCCGGGCTTGCGTAAATCATCGAAGTCTATGTAGCGTGCGCCCGCGTCATGTTCACTTTCGACGATTGATGCGGTAACGGCTTTCGCGGCATCAATCGTGAACGGGTTGATCTTCGCGGCGAGTCCGGTGAAGACGCTGCCGCGCGTCTGGTCAGGCGCTTTCGTAAATGTTCCCCACTGCACTTGCACATCCTGATTGTCGCAGTTGGCCAACTCGGTGCAGAGTCGCTCATAACTGCGAAGGGCGATGAACTCATGAATCATCGCCGGCGTCGGATGGTCAACGATTGAGGGAACGTAAAGCAGAATCGCCGTGAGCAACGCGACTTCCGCTTCCTGCCAGAACGGATCAGTCCCCGTATATTTCCCGCCTTCAATGCCAAGCATGATCGTCGCCATCATATGCGCGTATTCTTTGTTGCCCTTGCACTGCGGGATGAAATTCCACCGGTCGGAGCACTCAGGATTTTGAAAATCAATGCGGTAAATGCGTTTGAAGAAGTGCGCGCAATACTGAAAGAGTTCGCCTTTCGGATCAATGATGACAGTTGACCAGCCCGTGCGCCCAAGACAGCGCAAATAGTTCATCAGCAACACGGATTTACCTGAACGCGGCGGACCGAAAAAGACGAGCGAGCCGAGCGCAGTTTCTGGCGTCAAGGTGAAACGGTACGGCTTGCGAAGGGGGCGCGGCAGCTTGCCGATCTCCAACTCACCGCGCTGCAATCCTTCTTTCATCGAACGCGCGAATTTCGCGTCTTGCAAACAGAGCGGCGAAGCCCAGTTTGCCGTGCCGTAAGTCAGCAGTTGATTGAACCTGTAATACGGCAGAAGCGTTTGCCCCGCCTCCAACAGCGCGATGAGAAGCGCGGTGAGCATTAACCCCATGTAAATCATCTGTCCATAAAATCCGACGACGAAATACATGGAAGCGAGCCACAAAAAAGCGGTAGACAACACGCCGCAAAACAGCACGATGGCGATTTGCCCAGCATCCCGCATACATCGCAAGAAAGCGTGGTACGCGGGCAGATAAGGCTCGTCGGCGCGGCGCGGAATGCCGCGCTCGGCGTCGTAGATTTGAATGCGGCTGATGAAATTCATCGTCAGGTTGTGTTGTTGTGTTCGAGTCTAATTAGCGACTCTGCGCTCCGCGTTCGTGCGTCCATCGCGCGAGTTGTTCGGCGTTTGCGCCGTCGGGAAGGCGCGCGTCGAAGTAGTCCGCTTGCCATCCGGCAGCTTGCACGGCACTGGCAGACGCGAAGGCTTCCGGGATGGTTATGTTCTCTAAGCGGAAAGAGTGGAAGTAACGATGACGCGAGTTTTCTTGCCTGTCTTGCTGATTATTCTCCTCATCGGGAACACGCACGAGCAGCCCCGCTCCGTCTATACGCTCACGCCCCAAAGATAAAACTTCAATCCCGAAAGGCTCTGGGCGAAAGCGCAAATGAATCGTGCTTCGCTCGGAGATGAGCGAGCGTTGGTCAACTGACAACTCAACTCCGGGCGGCAGAAGATTGCGCCGCGCAATTTCAGCCAATAGTACTTCCACCGATTGCGCCGGGCGGCGTTCCACCGCGCGGGCGACTCCGGCGAGTGAGGCAGCAATCGCCACCGCGCTCGCTTCCCTCAATCTCCCTTCCGTGCGATACACCTCGCCGTCAAAAATGGGCGTATTCTGCGCTTGCCTTTGTTGATGGCGCATACGGCTGCCTCTCGTCTCTTCGCCTTGTGCAAAAGAGATGCGCGGGTTGTATCCGCCGTTGAGCGCACGTCGAATGTCACCGCCGAAAACAATCACCAAAGCAACAAGCGCGGCGGTTGAACCAACAACTATCTTTGGTGTAAGTCGCGGCAATGACCGAGGACGAAGCGACGCAGTTCTTGCCTGTGATTTTCCAGTTACGCTTTGTCGCATCACGCCGCATCCCGCATAAAGATTTGTTCGCGTCCGAAAGCTCGGGCAATCCACATATCAATCGCCGCATCCGGTTGGTGCGTCTCACTCGCCACGCGCGCCAACGCCAGCCGCAAACTTTTCGCCTGACTCTGCTGCTTCGCTAAGTAACCGACGTAAGACCCAAGCACGTTTTCATTCACTTCGCGCACCTCATCACGAACAAACGCCGCAAGCAAGTCAATCAACTCGCGTAAGCCCGGTTTATTCTGCACGCCGGGAATGGCTTTGATTGATTCATTGATCTTTACGACGGCTCTCACCTGATTCGGAGACGCTTCCGGGACGCGCGTCCGCAGTATCAACACTTCTTCTTCCGGTGTCGGTTTATCCAACCACGAATAAAAGCAACGCGAGCGAAACGGCGGCGAGAGTTTGAAGCGCAGATTGTTCGACGTGAAAATAGCGAGCGGAAACAATGCTCGGTTTGTGCCATTGGTGTTTGAGTCATAGAGACCGATAGGTTGATCGTAATGCGGAACGTAAGCGTAGCCGCACTCCAAGAGACCGAGCAACATGTCTTGTAGATGTTCCGGCAGCTTGTCCACTTCATCGAAAAAGAGAAGCGGAACCTTGCCCGTCTGCGCGGCGAAGTGAAACGCATCGAGCGCGCGTCCCAACTTCAAAAAACTCATTCGGTACTGCTCGCTCTGCGCTTCTTCCAAATTCTTTGTGCCGGATGAGACGGATTGAATGACGAACTGGCTTTGCGCTTCCCTATCCCATTCGTACATCAAGTCGCCCAACTTCAACTCGCTCATGCCTTGAATCGGAAACATCGTTAAGTTGAAAGCGAGTTGCGTTGCAAAAGCGACAGCGGATTTTCCGCTTCCGGGTTCGCCTTCGATCATCCAAATTTTCCCGCTTCGCAAAACTTGAACGTAATCATCGAGAAGCTGCGATTGAACGCGATAGCCTGCCTCGCATAAGCGCGCGGCGATACCATCTTTGCCTTCGTCGCGGAGCACTTCGCGCGGATTGAGTTGTTGCTGATTCGGTGCGGGTGGCGGAATCATTTATGTTTCCTTGCACTGCGAAAATTACTGTCCGGCAAGCGCGGCTAAAGCTACGCGGCGCATCTCCGGTGTCATGCGCGGAAGGGCGCGGCGGATCGTCTCGGCATCGCCGTTTGTCATTAGCTCCGCGAGTTCGCTTTCGGACATGCGTGTGGCATCTCTCGCATTCGTCGCATCGGAGGTGCGCTGCAAGTTTTCGCTCGACAAATCGACTTCAACCCCCTGTATTTCGCGCGGGCTGGTCATCACGAGAACGTAACCCGGCGTGCCCGCCCGAACTTCGACAAATCCGGCGCGCCCTTGTCTGTAAGCGATGCCGTTTATCTCCTGCATCAATGGCGAAGTGACGCGCGGCGCGCTGTAACCGTAGATGTCTCCGGCGTACACGGGGCGTCTGCCGACTGTCGCTGCGACTGTTCCTAACGCTTCGACAAAACCCGCTCCCGCGATTCGCAAAGCCCGCGTCCAACCTGATTGCAGATTGCGTTTCTGCCCGCGCAAGCCCTCCGTGCCGTCGCTCCCCATGAGGCTTCCTTGCAACCTGACGAGCCGCCCCGTATTTTGGTCAATAAAGCCTACGAGTTGAACGTAAGCACGCCCGATTTCAAAGTCAGAGCCGCGCACTACGCCGTAAAGTTCAGTTCCGCGCGGCAAACTCCAACCACGCCCCGACGCGGCGCGCACAAGCTGCATTCGCACATAACCTTCAGCGCGCAATGTGTAGATCGTGCCAAGCGTGCGGACGGGCAGCATCGTGCCCAACGGCGGCAACACGGCTTGCCCGCTCGTTTGATTCGCTACCGTTGACTCGTTACGCAAGAGATTCGTCGGAGATGTTTGAGTCGAACGGTCTGCGCTCAACGCACTGACGCGAATCGAACGCTCAGAATTCGCGGTTCCGGTCGAGACGTTCAGCGCGCTTCTGCGCCCGGTAGATGTGTCGGCTGCATCTTCGTTCGGTTGAAGCGTTCGCGCCGTCGCCGGCGAGTTCATCACCGATGAAGGTTGCTGCTGCGCGCTCGTTTGCGGAGACGGCGCGACAGTTGCGGAATAATCGGGAAGCGGCAAGCGGTCTGTGACCGGGTTTCCGCTCAAAACGGCGCTGCCGTTCGTGTTCGCATTGAGGTTCGACGAAGTTTGCTGTCCGGCACTGTCATTCGCCGCATTCGCGTTGCGGTGATTCATCTCGCGCCGGATTTCCTCAACGGTCAATCCTTGCGGCGATGCGTTGGCGTTAGTCCCGCCGCTTGCGCGTTCGCGTCCCTTTTGATTCTCGACGCGATATGTCTCGTCGCTTCCGGCGAAGAGCCGCAAATATCCGACAACTACCAGCAGCACGAGCGCGCTACTGATGATGCCAAACGAAAATAAGACACGCTTCCACTTTTTGCGTTTTTCTTCGCGCTCAATCAACTCAAGGTTCTCATCCGACTCATCGCTGTTCGCTTCAACAGGAGGTTCAACTGAACTCGCTGGCGCGGTCTGCGGTGCTGTCTGAGTCACATGGTGCGTTTCATCCTTCGCAGAGGTCTTCGCGTTCGTTTCACTTTCTTTTATATGACCGTTGCCATTCGATTTCAGGTCAGGGTCAAGCGTCGCAATGTTTTTCAGATCGGAGAGCGAAAGCCTGATGCGCTTGTGACCTTTTCCATTGCCGTTGTTAGTGTCGTTCGTGTACATCTCGCTCGCCTCCCTCGCCTTTTCAGTTCGCGCTGCTGAGTTCAGTCGCGGCGGGTTGGTCGGCTGCCGTCGTTTGTGCAACCGAGAGGCGCACGCGCTGCGCAGCATCAAGAATCAGCGATTCATAGATGATCGCGTAGTAGATGGTCGCGCCCGCCGGAATCGCTCCGCCCACGCTGGAGGTTTCAGTGTGCAAGCGATTGATCGAGCGCACTTGAACTGCGCGCCCCGCTTCGTTCAATGTCACAAGGTCTAAGTCGGGAGCGTCCGGCATGAGTCGCAAACCCTTCTGCGTAGTATTGCGAACAGCGATAACCGTCAATCGTCTGTTTGCGTCAAAGTCCACCGGAGCTATCGCCGCAACGGAAAGGCCACTGATGGGCGCGCTCCAACGATTGAATTTGTCGGGCGCGGCGAGCGCTTCACGAAGAGCGCGTTGAGATTCACGCTGAATGTCGTTCGGACGGCGGTGACGATTCTGGTTCGTACGTTTGACGGTGCTGATGAGTTCGCCGCTTTCGAGCGTGACGCTTGCGGTTTGTTCTTTTTGTGTTGAATCATTCGTCTCCGCATCTTGGCGCGTCGCTTCAATCGCGTTGCCTGTCACGCGCCGCGAAGCGATGGAAGACGATGATTGTGTGGTCGGCGTTCTGCCGTCGAGATTGACCGCCAAACCAGCGGCGCGGCGTGCAGTGACGACATCATCACGTGCGTATGTGACGACGCAGCGATGCGCCATCCGCGCGACATCGCGCACCGGATAAAAGAGAAACGTCACGAACAATCCCGACTGCATCTGCACCGACACGGAAGCTCTGGCTTCATTGCCGTTCGCATCGCTTACGCCGTTCAAAAAGCCGCTTCCGGCGCGAAAGACGAGGTAGTGGTCAGTGGCGAGCGTCGGCGATTCGTCGTAGGTCACGATGCTTGAACCGCCGGGATGAACCGCAAAGAAATTGTCGGAAACGGGAAACTCGATAACGATGGGACCGTGTTGCGCCAATCCTAAACGAATCACCGGGTCTTCGTTGCCGCGCACAGCGATGTTAGCTTGTCCGTAGAGATAATCGGGCGTGATGGGGTGCGGCGTGACCGTGACGACGGACGTAGTATTTTGCGGGGTAGCTGCGGCGACTCGGCGCACGGGCAACGGCGTTCTTCGGCGTATGCCGCGTCCCGCTCTGGGCGTTGCTTGACGACGAACATTCGCGCCGCTCGCATTATCGGATTGAGTTGCGCCTTGCGCGCTCGCGCTCGTCAACATCGCACAAGTGATAATTAATGAGGTTAAGACTCCGATGATTTTCTGACAGGGGATGCTCATCTTTCATGCTCCTTGCGGCTTGCGCCAAAAATCTTATCTTCGCTCTCGCACCTACATTCCTGAGGGACGTGCGGTCGTCGTGCTGCTGTCCGTCGCGCTCGTCTGCGGAGTCGCGGGCGAGCCTTGCGTGTTCGGCAATTCTTCCCAACCGAACCAAGTGATTTGATAGCCGGTGCGATTGTTTCTGTCAGCGCGTCCAAGTTCGTCGCGCGCGAGGCGGACGGTGAGATTCAGTTGATGCGTTTCTTCGACGGCGTGCCCTTCGACGACGCGCGTCAAGGCTTGCGTGCCGATGACGTGGACGGTGAACGGGTCTGCCGCGTCAACCCATACTTGTTGCTCTGTCCAACGCCCCTGCCAGCTTTCCGCCGACTGCTTTTCAAGCACTCGGTTGCGGCGCAAGTATTCAAAAAGTTCGCGCCCGCGCGACGGAATCATTAAGCCAATCGCCTCGTTCAACTGGCGATCACGAATGTCTGGATTGTTGCCGTAGTAAAGATTCAAGAAATGCGAAGCGAGGGATTTCTTATCTCCCGCCGTCGGCTCATCGGGCGAGAGCGAGACTGAATCGGTCAGTCCGAATTCGCGGTTGTTCATCACGACAACGCGATCTCCTCCCGCCGTGCGGTCAACCACGATGCGGTCGGGTCGTCGCAAGTAAAGCGTCAAGTTGAAAGCCGCTTGCACGAGAATGATGACGACGCAGATGCCGAGCGCGCTCAGCAAACGACGATTCGTCTCAACTGTTTCGGGATCGGCGACGTAATCAATGATGCGTTCCGACGTGCGCGCTTCGATATTTGCATCACCAGCGACAAGCATTGTCTCCTCTTCGCTTTTTTCGCTCTGCATCTCGTTTCGCGTTCGTGACGCGCTTTCGTCTTCAACCTCAGTGAAGACAATCGAGCTTGGGTGTGTCCGACCTTTGATCGTTTCAACCGCAGTCGCCATTCTTCGCCCCCGTTCCCTGAATCAGTGGATAAGCTCGTTGACTAATTCAATGTCCGCGTACTCGGATTCATTTCCGTCGCCTTCACCTGCCAGCGCGCGATAGACATCAACCAGCGCGCTTCTCATTCGGCTTTCTAAGTCTTCATCAATCGTTCGTTGTCGCTCCGCAGCTTTTTGCCTTTCATTCAATTCAACATCTTCATCCGTCAGGCGTTGGCGGCGCGAAGCAACAGTCGTAGCGGCGCGTTTCTCTCTCGTCATTTTGATTCACACCTGTCTCTCTGCCGCATCTTGCCATTGCCGATACAACTGCGAAGGAGCGTATTTGTAAGCCGTCATAACAACACTTATGCCATTCGGGCTGCTCAGCAAACCTCGCTCACAATTCGGAATAGCACTGACGCAAAGACATTTGCTCATGCGGCCAAGATTGCTTATCAACATCTTGATTTGTTTTCGTCGCATCCATTGCGATCTAGGACTCGATAAGGAAACGGTGCGAAGCGTATATGACTCGGTTCGTGTCATATACGCTTCGCACCGAGTCATATACGCTTCGCTTAACGTCGCGGCGCGCTCGTGCGAATGTACGTCGAACGCGGTTGAGTAAGGTTCGATTCCCGCGCGTTTGCAGGCACGCCGTTTACGCGAGGTGTAGCGACAGTGATATTGGTTGCGGTAAGAGAGGTTCTAATCGAATGTGCCGAGCTTTCCTGCACGTTCGTCGGCTGCCTCACTTCCGCAGAAGACCTTTCATTCGCGGCATACCTTGATGTCGGGATGATGTGCGGAGTATGAGCGGCTTCTTCGCTCTGATTAACTGGCGCGAGAGAATCAACACTTTGATTGTTCTCTGAAACCTCAGTACTCGGCATCTGTAGAGACCTGTTATTTGCCGTTAAATCCGCCGTTGAAAAGATGTTTGAAGCGGCGACGGCACGCGCGACGGCAACACCACGTGCGACGTAATTGCGCGTCTCCGTATAAGGCGGAATGCCGCTCGTGCGAAGGCGGTTCGGGTTGATGACACGCCCTTCAGATGTGCGAAGCGCAACGCCTCGAAGGTACGCTTCAACCGCTCCTTCTCCGGCGTTATATCCCGCTAATACAAGATCGAGGCGGTTATCGAACCGCGCGGCGAGAAAGCGCACATAACGCGCCGCCGCGTGAATCGCTGCCACTGTGTGATGCGGATTGTTGAGTCCGAACCGAGTGGCGGTGGCGGGCATAAACTGCATCATCCCACGCGCGCCTTTCGGTGAGACGAGTTCGGGTCTGAATCTCGTTTCAAGATAAGCAATCGTCCACAGAGCGCGCGGATCAACGCCGTAAAGCTTCGCCGCTTCGAGTATCACGGGTTCGACGCGACGCGCACGCTCGTTCATCTCGCGCCATGCGGCGTTTTCTCTCCTCTCCTGCCCGCGAACTTCGCTTCGGCTTGATGCTCCCATCACTGCGATGATAAGCAGCGAATACATCACTGCACGAACTGCCGCTATCTTTTTCACTTTCTCTAACTTCCTTTCATCAACTTCTTTATCCACTCAGACTCTCTTGTGCAACGAAGGTGCCAACGAGATCGTGAGTCAAAAGCGTGTGGCACTCACGTTGCACAAGAGCCGCTCGCACGAGACCGAGATTCAAGCGAACGGCATTTCCTGTCCGCTCGCTTCCAGCAACAACATTTGCATTCGGAGAGAAGAAGTGATGAAGAACAAAATCAGAGAAAGTTTGCGCGCTCACGCGAGCGAGCGGTTGGACTTGATTGATGCGGGACTGGGCGCGAGCGGCAAAACGCGAGCGGCTCGTTACGGTAAGGCGGCAATGCTCGCAGGAGTAATGCTCGAAGCGGTAGAACCGATCATCACGTTCGCTTTGGTGATGACTATCGCCGCCGTGCCGTGCTTCGCGCAGACGGGCGGCACGATCTTCGGGCAGGATCAATCAATGGTGCCGAACGCTATCAGGCAGACCGTGATCTTCGCCGCCGGTATCGCCTTCCTTATCGGAGCACTGACCGTTATCTGGGGCGCGTTTCAGTATTCGCGCCGACAGGAATGTATGAACTGCTTTATCGGCGGCGGTCTTTTGATGACCATCGGCGGCGTGATTTCACTCGTTAGCTACCTGTCTTCAGGTCGCGGCGTCACGGTTGATCGCACGCTCAACTAAAACAGATTCAACTTGCAAGCGAGGTTTTCGAGATGCAGGAACATCCCGTTCGAGAGCGCATCTACCTAGCCCTAGTGCGCTTCGGCGTACCGCACACCGATTGGAAGTACGTCTTTCTCGTCACGCTTGCCGGATTCGTGCTTCCCTTCATCCTGAATATCAGGCTCTATGGCATCCCCGTCCCGATGTTCACCGGAACGCTCGCGCTCGCCGCAACGGTCGCGTTCTTCAACTTCATTCGCTTGGGTCGTCGCCCTCTGTGGTTTCAGCACAGCTTGCGCGCACTCGTGACGAGTTCACGAGTGCGCGCCGCGTTGCCGACGGATGATTTGAACGAATCTTGGGCAAAGCAAGATGACGCACTGAAGTTCAAGAACGCAGGCGCAAGTCAGGCGTCGCGCTCATCAGCGGTCGCATCCGTGTTCCGCTTCGAGCATCTGTGAGGGATTTATGTTAATGAGCATCTTCGACCTTTTAGGCATCTGTTTCTCGCTGGCTATTGCCGGCGCTGGCGTAGGGTTAGGTCTTCGCTTATCACAGCTTCGGCGCACTGCCGCGCACTCGCTTGACGAGAACGATAACAGTCCATCGTCACACAGCGAAAAAGATGCGCGCCGCGAGCGTCGGCGTTTAGCTCGTCCTTTCGGGTCGCGCCGTATCACAGAGATTCACGGCATCAACCACTTGGGCTACATACGACATACCGACGGCAGCTATACGCGCGGTTATCAAGTCGAGATGCCTGCTACTTTCTACACCGATGATGCGGAAGTTGACCGGCTCTACAACGACTTTGCGCGCACGCTTCAAAGCGTCAGACAGCAAGGCTGCATCATCCAGTTGCGCCACGATGTATGGTCGGATTCAGGGCGTGCGCTGCGCGAACATCTCCAATCGCAAGCGCACACGAAAGACACCTACACCCCGGCGCGGATGCTTCATACGGTTGGACTCACGGGAACGGAAAGTTTGGCTCGTGGCGGCGGCTTTCAAGATGATCGCCTGACGCTCTGGGTGCGCGTTCCCGTCCGGCACGCGGACGATCCTTCGCGTCAGCGGCTCACAAGGCTTGCGCGCTTCCCTTCCGCGTTTATCAACGAATTGCGACGGCAAGGCATTAAGCGACTTACGCATGCACTGCTTGTCAGTTGGATGAAGACGAATCGTGAACAAGTCTTTGCCCGCGTTTGCTCCGCCGAGAGCGCGGCGTGCGAAACCGCCTCGCAAATCTTCTCGACCATTGAGGGAATGTCGCCCTTTCGTTTGCAACCGTTCACGCGCGAAGCGATGTGGCGCGAAACTTTCCTCGCTCACCGGCAAAACGAAAAAACGGTTCCGGCGCTTTCGCTCGTCGAAGCGGCTGACTTACGGCAACCTCTGTGCGGTGAGGAAGTTTCAAGCAAGGGTCAGTTCATGATGCACGGCGATTGCCCCGTCGCACTCGTCTCGCTTTTTCGCCCACCGACACCGATTGTTTCGGCAGGCATGTTGCGCGTGATGACCGCGAATCCTAACCTCGCCTTTAGGCATACCACGGTCATCGAATACATCACACTCGACCAGGAGCGTGCGAAATCACGCCTCAAAGACCAGCACAAGGACTTGAGCCGCGCGCAAACAGCAGTTTCAAGGAAGTCTCCAACGCCACTCGACGATGACCCCGACGCACAAGCCGCGCAAAGCGACATCAAAAACCTACGCGCTGAAATTGCCGGCGGACGCGAAAGTTTGATCGAAGCTCGCGCCTTTGCGGTCGTGTACGGCGAGAACGCACGTAACCGTGCCGAGATGCATGAATCAACTCGTTCGCTCGACGAACGATGCCGCAACCTCATCGCTGCTCTCGGACACTTGCCCGGTGCGGACGCGGCGCGTGAGTCCGCCCAAGCATTGCGCGCTCTTTACCCGCAATGTATCGCCGGAGAGTTAAGCGCGCGAGCGACGGGACGAGAGTTTACTGAAACGACGCGCTCACTCGCTCGACTCGCTCCGCTCGAATCAGTGTGGCGTGGAAGCAAACATCCACACACGCTTGTCACCACGCCGTCAAATCATCTCATCGGCTTCAATCTGTTTGACTCAACCGAAGTCACATCCCCTTTAGGATTACTGCTTGCTGGTTCACGCGGCGGTAAAAGCGTGCTGCTTTCGGAGATCATCACTAACGCGCTGGCGACAATCAAGAAGTTGCGCGTGCGCGTCGTTGATTACGGCAACTCGCAAGAGCCGTTGGTTGCCGCGCTTGGCGGAAGACACTTGAAGTTCGACCCGCTAGAGCGAGCGACGATTAACATATGGGACTATGAAGGATTGAAAGATGGGGACCCGCCTTCGGAACTGCAAAAATGGTACGTCGTCCAGGATGCGCTGCAACTTGCGCGCGTGGATGTGAAAGAGAGCGGTTCGACTTACGCCCGCTTCGCTGAGGACATCCTGACTTTGATGGTGCGCGAAGTTTATGCCAACGAAGTTCCGCGCAACGGTAAGGACAAGCCCAAGCATGAGCCGCGTCACGAACATCTGCTGGAGATGCTCGGCACTTACGAGTTCGACGATGCGGAAGCCGATGCCGTGAGAACGCAGCTTCGCATCGCGCTTGAGACTTTCAGAAATGATCCATTTATTGACGCACCGACTTCGCCGCAGTTCGCAGCAGAATCCCCGCTCGATGTCTATGAAATGAAATCTTTAGAAAACTTCTCCGACCGCGTGCGGCAATCCTTGGCGTTCCGCATCGTCGCGCGTGTCATCCAGAGTGAAGGACACCGCGAGCCGGACGGCACGCGCACGAAAATGTTGCTGGCGTTCGATGAGATGTGGGAATACACGCGCAACTACCCGAAGATCGTCGCGGTGATTGACCGCTATGCGCGCACGGGAGGTAAAGAGGGCGTGCTTACTCTCTTAGCGACACAAGCCTTCAAAGACATTACTGGAACGCCTGAAAGCCCGAACCCGATTGGTCATTCGTTGATGAGTAACGTCGGCGTGAAGTTTATCGGCACACAATCCGGCGACTACGCCGATATGGTTAAGAAGTTCAAGTTCACCGACGCTGTGGTTGACGCGATTGATTCAATTAAGAACCAGCCCGGTCGCTATTCGGAGTTCGTCGGTGTTTGGGGTGCAGGCGCGCATCAGCAAGCACAGAAATTTCGCCTCGTCCTGAACTCTTCTCTGAAACTTTGGACGTACACATCGAACCCTGATGAGCGCAACGCTCGCCAGCGCGTGCAGTTCCTCAAACCGCAGTGGCATCCGGTTCAAGTTCATCTCTGGCTGGCGGAGCATTATCCGCAAGGCTTGATCGGTGCGGGACTCACGCAGATTGATGAGGTGTTGCTGGCAGCGATGGAAGACACACGCGCGGCTTGAGCGTAAAGGATAAATCAAATGAGATTGAAGGCTCGCAGCAGACAAGTTCTGCTTGGACTTCTCATCGGTCTGATGCTCATGCCATCGCAAACGGTACAAGCGCAGTGGGTAGTCTATGACGGCGCGAATCACGCCACACAGATCGAGCGCATGGTGCAAGACGCGGCGCGATGGGTTGAGACGGTTAATCACTACGTCGAAGAGATCAATAGGTACGCGACGATGATTGACAATCAAGTCGAGCAGATCACCCGCTTGGGCAACATCATGCGAACGGCTGATGAGCAACTCGCGCGTAACCGCAACCTCATCAACACGGTCGCCAACTTCGGGCAGACTGTCCGGCAAATCTTCCAACTCCAGCAGGACATTCGCACGATGGTCAGCGCACGCATCCTCGCCGTGCAGAGGGTGTGGGACAGGATGCGAAACGGCATCTTCGATCCCCAACAGAATATGCGCGACCTCGAAGAATATATGCGCCACTCCATCGGCAAACCTTCGCAGCAGCGCATCCAGTATCACGAATTGTTGCTTGAGCAAGACGCGGAGTTTGGCGAAGCCGTCTATAACCGCGAAGTCGCCCTCGGCAGACTCGCCCGTGCCGAACAAGCCCAACGCGCTTTGGAAGCCGCGCTTACCGCCGAGACTTCAAAGCCCGTCGGTGAGCAACAAGGCGTGCAGAGTCTTTTGCAGCAACTCGCGGATTGCAAACTCTACATCGCTACTCTTACCCAACAGATTGCCGAAAACACGCGCATCATCAATGACAAGATGACGCAGTTCGGCGTTCGCATCGACGCGCACGCTCGTTTCGGTCAAGCGGTTCTTAGAGAAACCGAAGCGTGGCGCGAGATGACGCGCGTGAATCAAGAAACGTTGAGAAGCCTCGACGCACTTTTCGATCCTGAAAATCCGGTTCAAGAAGTCTTCGATTTTCCCGCAGATGAGTACGAGCCATTTCAAATTCGATAGCGGCTATCGGCTAATTAAGTGAAGCGTGCTGATTGGTCTGAATCATCGCTTACCCGTCAAGGATGATATGAAGATTTTTTTACGGTCGAGATTAGGCACAAACAAGAAAACGCGCAGTTGTAACCTGCAAAGTTATGCGCGTCGTGACGCTTTGCGGGGACGGTTGCTTGCTTTAATTGTTTGCCTGCCGTTCATTCCATTCGCTGCCCAGACGACCTTGGCGCAGACCGCAACTCCGACACCGATGCCTTCCGCATCACCGACCGCAGGTGCGCCGCAACAAGTCCGCTCGCTTGGTGAAATCGCTGCTCGCTTCGTTCCGGCGGTAAAACGCATTGTCGAGAGCGCGATGCTCAGGCGCTATACCTTTCTCGCCACCGTTTTCGCGCAGCTTGTTATTCTCGCCGCTTTTCTCAAACTACAGAGCGATAAGCCGGGCGCAACGCGCGACTTCTTCGGTCAGGCAGGACGCGCGATTATCATTTTGCCACTCATCGTTTTGGGCCCGTGGCTCGTCAGCTATCTCTACACTTTAGGGGGTCAACTCGTCTTTCCGCTTCGCATCCCGTTGCGCGAAGCCGTCCTTGAATTCGACGAGTCTTACACGCGCTTCACGATGGGCATGTTCACGACGACGGATAGAGGCGGCATCTACACGCCGATGCCGACCGGTGTTGATTCAATCGTCGGGGTGCTATCGGATAGAGATACGTCCGTCAGAACCGTCAACGAGATGATTGATCCGGCGCGCTGGGATATGACCAAGCTCTTTACGGTGCTGAACATCGCTCGCGGCATTCTCTCCTTTGGCGAGTTTGTCCTGGTCGTCCTGACCGGCTTCTTGATGATCGCATTCCGGCTGGCTGTCCCGTGGATGATTGCGATGAGCATAGACAAAGCGCTCGCGCACGAAGTCTCTTACAAGTTCGCGCGCGGTGTGGTCGTCTATACCCTCGTCTTCCCCATCGTCGCTCATATCCTGACAATAATCGCCTTCAAGATCGGCACATTGGGAATGGCGATTTATGACGGCACGCCGATGTACAGTGTTGACCCTCAGACGGCTCAACTAATCGCCCGCCCTGACGTTGATCCGACCTTCTGTTTCGGTGTCGCGGTTTTTATGATGTTGGTCTCCGCGCTCTGCTTTGTCGCCGCACCCGTTCTTTCGTGGAAGATAGCTTTTGGGCAGACGTTTGAAGGCGTGGCATCAGTCGCATCGGGCTGGATGGCGGCGATTGTCGGATCAGGCATCAACTTCGTCAGCGCGCGAGTCGGTGCGGGACTCAATAACATGGCGGAGCGTCTGCAAGTTGACACGCACGCCGCCGCCGGACTCACGACCGCCCGCGCCGATTACAACGCGACAACGCAGACGAACGCCGCCGGGCTGTACAACCAACTTGGACAGATTAACGCCTCGCGGACCGGCGCACTGATGACCAACAATGCTGCCGCCGCGCGCGAGCAGTCGAATCTCATCTCCGTCTATCGCAACCAGATGGCAAACGTCGCCATCAACCGCGACGCGCAAGTCGGCATCATCGATGCTGACCGCGCTTTTTCAACGCGCGGCGTGAGCAATCAAACCGCACGCGAGCAAGGTCAAGTTCTGCTCAATCAACAGACGGGCGAAAACACGAATGAGCAAACGTGGTGGACGTTCGGCTCTGAAGTCATCGGTGGCGCAGGCGGAGTCGCTGCCGGTGGTGCGCCGGGTGCTGGCGTCGGCTCACAAGTCGGCGGTCTCACGAGTCGTCCCGGCCAGATCGTCACCGATGGCGTGAACATCGAAATGCAAGCGCGCGGCGGACTTGGACTTTCAAGTGACTACCTCGGTCGTACTGCCAATAGCAATCGCGCTTACGCAGAGGATCGCAACACAGTTGAGCAGACGCGCGCCGCCGGACTTGAGGGCGCGGTGACCGAACAATATCGTGGTCAATCCGGCGCAATCGCCACATGGCAAGGTAGCGTCAACCAAGCGGCGAATACGCAAGCCGGAATCGCCGGGCAAGCAGCGCGTGACAGCACCGGGATGCTCAACCAGGCCGCGCAAATCAAACTCGCCGGAACGGAAAGCGCAATTGGTCAGGTGCGCGCCGCCGGAATTCAAGCCGCCGAGTGGCATCGCATGGCGCAGATACTCTCGCAAGTCACGCACGATATGACAAGACGAATTGAAGAAATGGGCCAGTATCGTTTTTAGTGCTATTGAAAGATGAATTAATCTGAAAACTGTTGCGGTTTTCAGAAGAAAGAGCGGACAGCACTTTCGTGAGTTCAACGAACGCCGAAGCAAGACGCGATTCTTGAATTACCAACTCTCCACTCACGAAAGGAACGACTCCGCCGATGCATTATGAGCCGATGACGCGCGAAACCAGCAAGCCTTTTCCCGATGATCTACTAAGCCGTTATCACGAACTGCTGCATGTCGGTTTCGTTCGGGCGACGCGCCAAAATCCTTGTCCGATCTGCGGCGCGAGGAAGTATTGCCAGGTGACGCGCGACAATCGCCTCGCGCACTGTATGAAAGAGTCCAGAGGAGCGGTCAAGCGCGCGAAAGATGGCGGTTATGTTCATATACTCATAAAGGATTCTTTGCGCTCCGAGTTTTCACAGGCGAAAACAATTTTACGCGCAGACGAAAGCCGACTGACAAAAACCTTGATCACAACTCCACTCGCTCCGCTCGAAATCCGACATGCCGCTTACAGCAAACTGATCGCGCTGTCGCCAGCAACGTGCTACGCGCATGAACTCGTCACCGCCATTCCCGACGGCTTGCTGACACGCGGTCTGTTGCCACAAGACGCGCTACACTTCGGCGCGCTCCCGCCGCGAGTGAGCGAGCGCGATGCGCTGGCACGCGCGGTCAGTTTCTTTATCGAAAAGACGTTTCCAGAACAGGCGAGAATGCACCGACACTGTGGTGTCGTCGGCGTGCCGGGTTTTTGGCTGAAGCGCGAAATAAGGGCAAAACTCGGTAGAGATTACGACTATAAACATCCCGCTCTGATCATTCCATATCGTAATGAACAGGGTTTGATTCAAGCATGTCAACTCCGCTTCGCCGGAGCAAAAGGAGGCTACCACTGGCTTTCAACGCCGGAGGATCGTCTCGACCGCGAACCGCACGGCACAAGTTCAGGCTGTCCGATCCACTGGACACGACTGCCGAATCAAACTACGAGCGTCAAAGACTTGCCCATACTCGTCACCGAGGGCGCGCTGAAGGCAGAAGTTTTTGTCCGGTTGCGTCTACCGATGCGTGCTGTTGCGACTGCCGGAGTCGGAGTCGCTCACGCCGAGATCATTCAAGCTCTGTGCGGTCAAGACGCGGTGCTTGGCTTTGATAGCGATTACAAAAGGAACCCCCAGGTCTGTCGTCAACTCGGAAAGTTAATCGCCGAGCGTGAACAAGATGTGATTCTGCACGGGGCCAAGACAAGCACCAGTATCGTTGTCTGGGAGGGCGCGAAAGGGATTGATGATGCGGTTTTAGCGAACGTGCGTTTGCGCGTGATCGGTATCAGGGAGTGGTTTCAATCTCTCATGGGTAAATCGGCGGAAGAAGTCGCCGACGTGTGGCGACGGTACGATTTTGCGCCCGTCGCAGAGGAAGGTGAACGGAGCGATCCTTCACAGTGAGTGGAATGATGCAAGCAGACTTTCCGCACGTCAGGTCGAGTCAGATTTGCCCCCTATGTAATGGCGATAAAGATACGGGTCTTATTTGCTGCTGGTCTTGTTATCGTGAACGGCGCGTGCGTGACGGCAATCAAGAAGCCGAGACGTTAATTGCGAAAGGTGATGCGAAGCTGATGCGCGATGAAAGTTTGTCAAAACGGCGAGCGGATTAGCGCGAACCTTTTGTGCCACATATTCATCTTCGTAATTATGCCGCAGGGGGTAATGAGTCGTCGTCCGCCGCCTGTTTCTTTCGCGGCGTGTGGTGTTGCACATCTTCGAGCAACTCGCGCAGTTCGTTCGCCGCAGGTTCGGAAAGTCGTGAAGCTTCCTTCTGTTTTGCCGGACGGTCAATTAAACGCAGATGGCTTCTACCACCATTACTACCTGCTTCCCCATTATTGTTTTCATCGCGCATAATTTGTTTCGAGTAGGCAGGCAAGTGCTGCTGCAAAATACTGCTAACCTTCTGCCACTTGCCAGAGCAGTGCAATCTTTTGATTCTTCCCTGCCGCTTCACTCACCGCCGCCTCTAAATGTTCCGCGTAATTTTCGCCAATCCAATCTCTCACAACTTGGTTCGCAGCGTATATCGTGAGCTGTTGGTCTTCTAGCTTGATCGGCGTGATCGCACCTTCACCGAACCATGTAGCAAGTGCGGAGGCGTTGATGCGCTTGCCGAGTTTCGACACGATGCGCGACCACAGCGTGGCGGCGCGCTCGTCCGTGCAAACGACAATCTTCGATTCATTATCCGTCGCGTCCGTCTGCGATGCTTCCGCCCCCTCGCCTGTCAGGCTCTCAGTCCCGTCTAGCAGGTTGGGGTTGATATAGCCTTTCTCGATAAGTTCGATGAGTTCATTGTACGCCCAACCGCCCCACTTGAAATCTTTTCCTTTGCCGATGTTGTCAGATCTGATCTGCGCGATGCGGTCAACGATCAGCTCTGCTTCGCCGAGCAACTCGTCGGGAAGTCTTCGCAGCGCGGCAGCAGCGGCGTTCGGATATGTGCCTAGCGTGGCGAATCGTTTTTTCAGGTGAATGCGGCGGTCGTCGGTCGTCGGCAGAGGTGGAAGCGGCGCGAGGTGCGTCGGGGCGAATTTTGGGTTGATTCTGCCGGAGATATATCCGTTCTTGGGGTCATAGTCGTAAGACAAAAGATAATCGGAGTTCTTCAGTTTATCGAAAGCATGTGAGATTTTCTGCCAGCACTGCGACGGCGCGGCGGTCTTGCGCGAGATGCCGAGCCTCTCGTGCGCAAGTTCTTTGATCTCCAAGTTGAACTCGAGTTTGCCTTCGTTCGTGAAGTAGTTAAGGACTTCGTAGAGGCGGCTGGCAAGGTTCGAGGAGTCGAGGACGCGCAGCACGTTGATGTCTGTTGAAAGTGACAACTCTTCGCTGCGCAAGTCGTTGATGAAGTCTGGGTCGAAGATGACTCTCGTGAAGAGGCGCGCCGATTCTTTCACGTCCGTCGTTTTATCCGCGACGTGGCGCACGCGGCGTTCGTCAACCTTGTCGTAGCCGATGATGAGGCGGCGCACTCGCTCGCGTTCCCTGACCCGCTTTGCGTCCGTCTGCAAACTCATGCCGCGATATGCCGTGTCGAAGTAGCGCATGATTGCCCCATCAAGGTCGGCGCGGTTCTCGGCATTGTCCGCCCATCCGAGCAGTTCGAGCAGTTCGGATTTGCGAAACCACACGCTGTTGGTCGTCTCATCTTTGGTGAAAAGCAGTTTCAGCAAACTGACGAGCACATGGGGATCGCGCCCGCGCGGAAGTCCCATCTCGCTTTTCGTGAACATCTCGAAGCGGCGTTCCGTCACCTCGCTGGTGGCGACGTTCTTCTCGGTGATAGTGAAACCGCGCTCCTTCTCGACTTCGCTTTCACCGTAGCCGGAAAGCAAAAGCGCGCTCGGAAACAATCCAAACGCGCGATGCGTTCTGGCGATTGAGCGGGACTCACCTTCCGGCTCGAATTTCAGTGCGCCGCTTTCGTTCTCCGGCTTCTGCCGATTCCCTTTTTTCAATCTGAACTCTCCAATGCAAATCGAATCTACTGCGAACTGGGGCTGATTTAGCGAAGCTCGTTAAATAAGTAATTTAAATATCTGATCTGATCTTATATATAACATTTAAGCGGCGACAGCGAATCCATTTCAGGCTCTCCTACGACGCTGTTAAGTAGTGCAGAATAGTATAATTACAGGTGTTAAACGACACTGTTTCATACCTTACCCGTCGAAGATATTATCCTTACCTGTGAAGGATAGTATCCTTACCCATTGAAGATATTGTCTTACCTATGAAGGATATTATTTCAACGGCTAAAATCGGGAAAAACACGAATTTGGGAGCAGTAAGACTTTTCGATTCAATAATTTAACCTTGATCTAAGCTGTTACAGTTGGTCAAAACGCAAACTTACCCGTCAAAGATATTATATATTGAGCGTTTAAACGCATGACATACAACATATTGTGGCAAAACTGAGTACCACCATACCGATTTCTAAAAGCTATCGAGCTTACCTGTGAAGGATATTATCCTTACCCGTCGAAGATTTTGTCTTACCTGTGAAGGATATTATCTTCAGTTGTTCCGCGACTGACTATCATCGAAAAATCACTGACTATTACTGCAAAGGCTACCTAAGCTCCTCAACTAATCGGCTCGATTGATGAGCGAGTCGGCTCCACTTATTTAGTTGCTCAGAACTCAAAACAGTTTTTTGCTCAAGCACAAGGGCAGCTTGCCGTAATGCTTCGGCTATCAGTTTAGGCGTTTCAGCCAGTTTTTCCTCAGCATTCTCCGTCAGCACCTCGTACTCGTAGCCATTGTTTGAACCAGGCAAAGGATGTACCCGTAAATAGCCTCTACCCTGCAAAAGCCCGATTGCCGAATCAATCGTGTTAAGCGATCCAACTCCGCTCTCTTTTTGTATCTGTCGGC
>JBPCIP010000012.1:0-10429 GCA_051006195.1 Pyrinomonadaceae bacterium | reverse complement strand
TGCGCGCGAACTGTTCGAGCATGTACTTGCCCGCCAGACCAGCGTGCCACGAAGTGCCGCAGGCCGCGATCATAACGCGGTCGAAACTTTTGAACTCGGCTTCGGTGATGTTCATCTGGTCGAGATAAACGCGCCCCGTATCGAGCGAGATGCGCCCCTGCACGGTGTCTCTGACCGCATGCGGCTGTTCGTACATCTCCTTGAGCATGAAATGCTTGAAGCCGCCCTTCTCCGCCATGATCGGGTCCCAGGTGATGCGCTGCTGCTGCGGCTCGCGCAAGTCGCCCTCGAAGTCCGTCACGCGCACGGCATCGCGCGTGAGAATGGCGATCTCGCCGTCGCCCAGGAAGAACACGTCGCGCGTGTGTTGGAGGATGGGCGGGATGTCGGAGGCGACGAAGTATTCGCCGTCGCCGAGGCCGATGACGACCGGCGGGCCTTGCCTGACGGCGATGATCATGTCCGGCTCGTCCACCGAGATGATCGAGAGCGCGAAGATGCCGCGCAGGTCGCGCACGGTGCGCCGCACCGCCGACTCCAGCGAATCCTCTTCGCGCAAATACTCTTCGATGAGATGCGCGATCACTTCCGTATCGGTCTCGGTGACGAAGCGGTGGTCCGTCGCGCGCAGGCGTTCCTTGAGTTGGAGATAATTTTCGATGATGCCGTTGTGGACGACGACGACGCGCCCCGTGCAATCGCGGTGCGGGTGCGCGTTCTCTTCCGTGGGCCTGCCGTGCGTCGCCCAGCGCGTGTGGCCGATGCCGTAAGTGCCGTCGAGCGGTTTCAGGCGAATGGCTTCTTCGAGGTTGCGCAGTTTCCCTTCGGCGCGGCGGATGTCCAGATGATGCCTTTCATCGACGACGGCGATCCCCGCCGAGTCGTAGCCGCGATATTCGAGTTTGCGCAACCCGTCGATGATGACGGGCACGACCTGTTTATTGCCGACGTATCCAACAATGCCACACATGAATTGCTTTCCTTTCAGGAAAGCAGTGATGAGTGATGAGTGATGAGTGATGGGTAAAAGACATCTGCTTTTTACTCATCACTCATCACTCATCACTGCTGTTGCTGTTTCTTCCGAGTCTGGTGTTTCCGGCTGTTCCGGCGCAGGCGTCGGAGACGTGGAGCGGAGGTTTCTTTTGACGGTGGCCGGGACGCCCGCGACGAGCGTGTCGGGCGGAACATCACGGATCACGACCGAACCCGCGCCGGTGATGGAACGCGCGCCGACAGTGACGGGCGCGACGAGCATCGTGTCCGAGCCGATCTTCACGTCCTGCTCGATGACGGTCGGATTTTTGTTCACGCCGTCGTAGTTGCAGGTGACAGTGCCTGCGCCGATGTTCGTGCGGTCTCCGATGGTCGCGTCGCCGAGATAGGTCAAGTGCATCGCTTTGGATTTACGACCGAGCCGAGATTTTTTCATCTCGACGAAGTTGCCGACCGCCGCACCCTCTTCGAGTTGCGCGTTCATGCGCAGGTGTGCGAAGGGGCCGACGGAGCAGTTATCGGCGATGTCGGAATCGACGATGACCGAGTGGTCTTTGATGGAGACGCCGCTGCCGATGCGCGAATTAGTGATGCGCGTGCCGGAGCGGATTTCGCAGCCCGCGCCGATTTGCGTGCGCCCTTCGATGAGCGCGCCGGGATAGATGACGGTGTCGTGGCCGATTTGCGCTTCGGCGGAGATGTAGGTGTGCGCCGGGTCGATGACGGTCACGCCGCTATCGAGCATGAGGCGGCGCAGCGTGCGCAGACGAAGCAGACGTTCAAATTCGGCGAGTTCGACGCGCGTGTTGATGCCGGAGACTTCGCGCGCGTCCCCATGCGCGAAGACGCTCACGTCCGCGCCGTCGGCGCGAAGGATGCCGGGCACATCCGTGAGATAGTATTCGCCCTGCGCGTTGGCGGGCTGCACGCGTGCGAGCGCGGGGAAGAGGGTGCGCGTCTCAAAACAATAGATGCCCGCGTTGATCTCATTAATCAGCCGCTCTTCGGGCGTCGCATCTTTCTGTTCGACGATGCGCTCGAAGCGGTTCTCTGCGTCGCGCACGATGCGCCCGTAGCCGGTCGGGTCTTCGAGGCGGACGGCGAGCAGGGTGCAGGCCGCGCCGTGCCCGCGATGCGTGCGGTGTTGATGAATGAGCGCGCCGAGCGTCTCCGCGCGCATGAGCGGCACATCGCCGGAAAGCACGAGCAATGTCGAGTTGGCTTCACCGAGCACCTCGCGCGCCGTCATCACGGCGTCGCCTGTGCCGCGCTGTTCGGTCTGTGTGATAAAGACCGCGCCGTCTGCGCCGAGTTCCTCTCTGACCGCCGCTTTCACTTCTTCGGCTTGATGCCCGACGACGATGTGGATGGGTCGGCCCTCCTTGACCAGCGCGGCGGCGGTGTGGCAGACGTGGGCGATGAGCGGGCGACCACCGAGTTGGTGCAAAACTTTGGCGGTGCGCGAGCGCATCCTTGTGCCGAGTCCGGCGGCGAGAATGAGCACGTCGAGCGGCGCATTGGCCGCGACGGTGGTCGTTGCGGTCGCCGGTTGCGCGCTCTTGATTGTTCCCTGCGGATTGGAGGACGGCTGTTTGTCCATTATGTTCTCAGGCGTTCAGGCGAGAGTGTGAAAGCGATGCGAAGCGCACGCCTGCTCGTAACAGGCGACGACCACGCGCGCAAGCTTTTCGGGACTGTGGCGCACCTTCTCTCCTTCGTCGAGCAAGTCGGCGCGCACGATCTCCGTCTCGTCGCTCAACTCGGCCCTCAACTCCCCTTTGTGGAGTTGAGCGTTCAAGCCGATCTGGTGAGCGCCTTCGGCAGCGTAGCGCGCGGACTGCTCGTCGCTGATGGGCCGGTTGTTCATAACGACGTAATCGAAAGCGATGGCGGGCGCGTAACGCTTCACCGTCTCCAGATGTTGACGCGCCGTGTAACCGTCGGTCTCGCCCGGCTGCGTCATCAAGTTGCAGATAAAAATTTTGACGGCCTGCGATGCGCCGATGCTTTCGGCCACGCGCGAGACGAGCAAATTGGGGAGCAGGCTGGTGTAGAGCGAGCCGGGGCCGACGGTGATGATGTCGGCGGCGCGCAGCGCGGTCAGCGCTTCAGGAAGCGGGAGACATTGTTCCGGTTCGAGGCGCAGCCGACGAATCGCCGCGCGCGAAGCCGTGATATTGGTTTCGCCGCGCACCTCCCTGCCGTCTTCGAGTTCGGCGACGAGGCGCACATCGTTGAGCGTCGCCGGATAGATGCGCCCTTTGCTGGCGAGCACCTCCGAAGACAGGCGGACGGCTTCGTTGAAGTCGCCGGTGACATCGGTCAACGCGGCGAGAAAGAGATTACCGAAGCTGTGGCCGCTCAGTTGACCCTCGCCGCGGAAACGATAGCGGAATAGCCGTCCCATCAAGGTCGAGTCTTCCGAGAGGGCGACCATGCAGTTGCGGATGTCGCCGGGCGGGAGAATTTGCAGTTCGTCGCGCAGACGACCGCTGCTGCCCCCGTCGTCGGAGACGGTGACGATGGCCGAGAGAGCGTCGAGCCACTGCTGCCCGTCCTCGCCGGGGCCGACCAAACGCTTCAAACCGGCCAAGACGGTCGAGAGACCTGTGCCGCCTCCGATGGCGACCAGTTTGAGTCCTTGATCTGTTCCCGTCACATGCAAATTATCGCTCTCCTCGCCGCGCGAAACGGCAATTTGACCATCCGCGTGAAAATCATACCTAAAAGACATTGGCTTACAAAGGAGGTGGGACGAGATATGATATTTAGCGTCAAGCAGGGAGAGTGACTTGGCCGTGGCGATTGCGGCGGCAATTAAGGGCGGGACGCGAAGAGCAGCCGCTCATACTCGGAATTATTACGCAACGCTGCCAAGTCCGGATCGTGCTGCGCACGGACGCGCAGAGTCGGTTGAAGTTCGAGGGCGCGTGCGAGTGCCAGCAAGGCTGGTTCGAGCGCGCCGAGACGTGCGCGGGTGGCGGCTAGGCCGTAGTGAATGTGCGCCGCCTCGGAGTCGCGTTTGAGCGCACGCTCGAACATTTCCTGCGCCGCGACAAACTCTCCGCGATTAAGTTCGATGACGCCGCGATCATAAAGTTCCTCAGCGCCACGCGGCAGCGCGCTCTCGGTACGCATCCGCGCTTCGGCGATTGCCAGATAAGTACGCGCCCGCGCCGTCACTTCGGCCACGCCCGCATGCTGTTCGATGAGCGCGCGAAACGACGACCGCGATTCCGCAAAACGCCCTCGCACAAATTCTTTATGAGCCCGCTCAAAGGCGCGCAGGGCGGCAGCTTCGTCCAACGTCGGTTGACGCGGCGGCGTAACTTGCTGCGGGTGTTTGGCGGGTATACCTGTCAATTTGGCTGTGTGTTTCTTGGTAGCTGCATTCGCAACTGGAGCGTTGCGTTTGGGAGACTTCAGGGAGATGGTGGTAATTGTCGGGCGGGCTGAAGATTTGCCCGGAGTTTTACTTTTGATAGGAGCAGGCGGCTTCGCATTCACGGGCCTTGCGGTTGCCGTCTGTCTAATCTTCGCCGCCGCACCAGCACTCTTTTTGGCAGATTTCGCGGGCGCTGTAGTCACAGCTTTGCTCTTAGCAGCTTTCTGCACAGGGGCTTTCTCCGCACCGGAGCGTTTGGCAAGCGGCTTCGGACTTGCAGTCTTCGCGTTCAACTTACGGTTTTTCGCCGGTGACACACCAGAGGCGCTGCGTGTGGCCGGACGGGAGGCAGGTCTTTTCGCGCTCTTGCTGATGGATTCGCTCATGCGAAACTCCCGTAATATCAAAATGACACCCGAAGAATTGGGGGCCGGTAAACGTCCGAAGCTTAACACAGCCTGTCGCATAAATCAACGTGGTAGTGTAAGTTGCGGGCGCACAGCAGCTTTCGGCTGAGAGGGAAGAGCAGTGCCAACAAAGAAAAACAGTTTGGAGTTATCAAAGTCGTTATGTTAGAGTTCAAAAGGGTTGCCCCCTTGTGCGAGACCTCAGATGGCAGGGACAAAATTGTCCGTTCTACAAGTGAATTCCTTTGAAATGTTCGAGTTAGATTATAATCGCGGCACTCGGCAGTAGTCCCCTGAAATCCTACCTTCGTAGCTCTACACTAATAGAGAAAGCGCCTGTACTAATGACAGACACTCCCATCATCATGCGCGAGCAACAGTACGAGCGGATTTTATCCGTTTTACATAAGCTCCGTATTGATTCAGCCGCTCGCGTGGTCTTTCTGGTGGACAAAAACGGCCAGCCCATCGCCGTGCAGGGAGATGTGAGCAATATTGACACAACGAGCCTCGCATCGCTGGCCGCCGGAAACGTGGCGGCGACGGGCGGGATGGCGCAACTCATTGGCGAGAAAGAATTTCCTACTCTGTCGCACGAAGGCGAACGCGAAAGCATTCACATCTGTATCATCGGGCGGACGCTGCTCATTGTCGTCTTTGACGACCGTTCCAGCCTCGGATTGGTCAAACTGCGTGTCAAACAAGCGTCGCGCGAAATGGCCGTAATTTTCGAACAGGTGGAACGAGATTCGGTGCAAAAAAAGGAGAAGGACGACGCGCTCTTCGCAGGAATCACGGATGATGATATTGATAGCCTATTCAGTTAATGAGTGATGAGTGACAAGTTAAAATCTTGTTTCGACTCGTCATCCGTCACCTAACTTAACCTGTCAGTAAAGAGCTATGACGTTTATCAACTACGCATCACGCGAAATCAATTGCAAGATCGTCTATTACGGGCCGGGGCTGTGCGGCAAGACGACCAATTTGCAATACATCTACGATTCGACCGCGCCCGCCTCGAAAGGCAAATTGATCAGTCTTGCGACCGAAACCGACCGCACACTCTTCTTCGACTTCATGCCGCTCGAACTCGGCACCGTGCGCGGGTTCAAGACGCGCTTTCACCTCTACACCGTCCCCGGCCAGGTCTTCTACGACGCTTCGCGCAAACTGATCCTGAAGGGCGTGGACGGCGTCGTCTTTGTCGCCGACAGCCAGGAAGAGCGCATGGATGCCAACATCGAGGCGCTTTACAATCTGGAAGAGAATTTGAAGGCCAATGGCTACGATCTGCTGAAACTGCCTTACGTCCTGCAACTCAACAAACGCGACCTGCCCAATGTCATCCCTCCTGAAGAGATCGTGGCCGAACTGCGCCGCAAAGACGAGACCGTGCATGAGGCCATCGCCTACAAAGGCGACGGCGTCTTCGACACCCTCAAATCCGTCGCCAAGCAAGTGCTCACCGAGCTGCGCAAAAGCTAACTCAGTCTCCCGATCAAGCGAGATTCACCCTCCCCACTGCTTGCCGTGTACACGGCAAGCATATGCAAAGGTCATGCTTACATAAACTTGCGGGAAGACCCACTTTATCGGATCGACGATTCAACCTCAGTTGCAGTGAACGGATAGAGGCGCGTGAAAATAATCCTTAACCTGCCGGTAACTTCTGTTGTATAGTGCGGGCGCGGACACACTTCGCCTGTGCCGCCCGTGATCCTTACGGCAGCCCATAAACATTTTGAATCAGTGCCGGTCTAAATCGAACCACCCGGCATTAATGTGTAGGGGCAACCCTTGTGGTTGCCCGCCTTGCGACGGCGAACACACGGGCAGGGACAAGCCCTGCCCCTACAGCGATCTCTGGTTCGCGTCCCAATGTCTTGTTTTTTGATTTAGAAAAGCGCGATGACGCTTTGGAGCAGGCCGAGCGCGATCTCTGTAGCCGTGTCCGCCGTTGTCCCGGTTTTCCATGTGGTGATTATGCCGTCTGCCGATGGCGGAGGTGGCGTTTTATCGGTTCCTATAACTCCCGCAGATGCGGAAAGAACGAGCGCGAGCGTGAGCGCGAGCGTCGCGCAGATTTGCTGTAGTTTTTTCATGGTTTTCTCCTGACAGATTTTGTGAGTTGTACTGAAATTAAGAGCTAAAGGTGTGATCGGCGTTCTCACGCCGCCTCAGCCCGATGGATTCAACACGGCGCATCTTAACACTATGTATGGTTAAGATGCGCCTTTTCGCGCCCTGCTTGCCGTGTACGCGGCAAGCATAGGTAAAGGTAATCCTCACATGGACATAGAAACAAAACTACTTCACCAGATCAATGATTCGACCCTCAGTTGCAGCGAACGCGCATGGCTGCGCTGTGAACTCGCCAGGAAGCTGGAGGAAGCGGGAAATTACAACGCGGCGCAGGAGGCGCTGGGCGAACTCTGGCAGCGCATCGGAGAACGCCCCAACTTGGAAGGATTGGATCAGCACACCGCAGCCGAGGTACTGCTGCGTGTTGGCGTGCTTTTCGGATGGATCGGCAGTACGCGACAACTCAAAGATGCGCAGGAAAAAGCTAAAGATTTAATCAGCGAAAGCATCTCTATCTTTGGGGCTTTGCAGGATAAGAACAAAGTAGCCGAAGCATTGACTGAGATTGCTAGTTGCTACTGGCGCGAAGGTGCACTGGATGAAGCACGCGTGGTGTTAAAAGACGCGCTAGATCGACTTGGGGATAACGAGAGGGAATTAAGGGCAGTTATTCTCTTTCGAAGCGCAGCCGTCGAGAAAGAGGCGACCCGGTACAATGATGCGCTACGCATCCATAACGAAAATGCGCCTCTGGTGAAAGCGAGCGACAATCAGGCATTAAAAGGGAAATATCACAACGAACTCGGAGCGGTGTTAACGCTTTTAGGTGAAATCGAACACCGCGAGGATTATAAAGACCGCGCCTTTGTCGAATACGCCGCCGCGAGTTTCCATTTCGAGCAGGCCGGACATAAACGCTATCAAGCCTGCGTCGAGAATAATTTAGGCTTCTTATTCTTCACTGCCTCCAAATTTATCGAAGCCCATGAGCACCTCACCCGTGCGCGCCGGTTGCTTGTAGACTTAAAAGATGCGGTTCACGTCGCCCAGGTAGATGAGACCCGCGCCCGCGCGTTCCTCGCCGAAGGCAAAAACCCCGAAGCGGAAAGACTGGCACGGTCGGCGGTCGAGACGCTTGAGGAAGGAAGCGAACAGCACTTGCTGTCCGAAGCTCTCACAACGCACGGGATAGCTCTGCGTCGGTTAGGCCAACACACAAGCGCGCTGTTCACGCTGCAACGCGCGATTGTCGTCGCGGAGCAAGCCGGAGACCTGGAGGGCGCGGGACAGGCGGCCTTGACGGCCATCGAGGAGTTAGGCGAGAGGTTTACGCCCGCCGACTTGAGCGACCTCTACGAGCGAGCCGCCGAATTTCTCCGTACCTCGCAGCATCCGGGCATCCTCCTGCGTTTGGCCGAATGTGCGCGTCGCGTCCTCTACATCATCGCTCCGCACGTCAAAACACCTGCCGGGCCGGAACCCGCCGAAAAGTTTATTGTTCCCGGCAACTACAGAATTTCGTTCTGGCAGGAAGTCGAGCGATACGAAGCGTTCCTGATCGAACGCGCGCTCAAAAATGCGGGAGGAGTCTTATCGCGGACGGCTTATCTGCTCACCCTCACGCATCAAACCTTAGACGGTTTGCTCAAAGGCCGTCATAAGAAACTGTTCCCGCTGCGCACGCCGCCCGAATCACGAAAAAAGAGTGTGATTCGCCACCATCGCCATGCGAGCCGTCCCGACGAAGGCAAAGTAAAGACCGTCGCATCGTTTATCACGATCCTCCATGTGGAAGACGACACGTTAGTGGCTGGCTTGGTGAAAGGGACGTTGGAGATGGAAAACTGGCGCGTGGTGACGTGTGCGGATGGCACGCTCGCCCTTGAGATGATCGAGAGCGACGCGCCTTACAGTCTGCTGTTATTCGACTATGAGTTACCGCACGTCAACGGGGTTGAGCTAGTGCGTCGTGCGCGGGGGTTGCCGCATCGCCGCGACACGCCGATCATCATGCTCTCGGCAAGCAATGTGGAGGCGGAAGCGCAAGGGGCGGGCGTCGATGCGTTTCTCCTGAAGCCGGAGGGCATCAACGTCCTGGTGGAGATCATCGCCCGTCTCCTGAGCCGAAACGGCGGCTAAAAATCTGCCATCATCACGACTCTCAATTCCGTGCAGGCAGAAATCCACTCTCCCGCCCCTGACAAGACTGAAATTTACTTCAAGGTCAACGCCTGCGACTGGACGGCTGCGTCGAGCAGGCCGGAGACATCCTGAAGCGTGACCGTGCCGTAGTACCAGGAACCGGCGGCGGCGGCTTCGGCGTAGACGGCTTTGTAGATGTCATAGTAGCTGCGCCGCCCGTCAACGAAGTTGAAGACTTCATCGCGCATGAGGCCGTGGAGAGCGGTGCGATAACGCACCTTGTCGCGGTTTTCAAAGTAGTCTTTTAACGAAACGGCGTTCTGCGGGACTTTGCGCACAGCAGCCTGTTCTTCGACGGTCAATTTCAAGGCTGCGGGTCGCCCGCCCCCGCGCAACTGCGCGTAATACGTTTGCAGGTCGGCGGCGAGTTCCGCTCCTTTGCGTTTCATGTTCGCGCCTAGTTCGCTGATCGCCGTAGCGGCTTTGCCGTTCGAGGCGGTGAAGACGCGGATCGTGTCGAGCGCGCGTTGCTCGCGCAAAACTCCCTGCTCGATCAAATAGTTCGCTTCTTTCCAGTTGTCGCCGGAAGCGTTTCCGTCATGGAGCAGGTTCATCGCGACGCGCAAATCGTTGGCGAGACGTTTCGTGCCCTGCGCGTAGGTTTCGGCGGCGAGCAGAGGGATGTCGCGCTCGGTGGCGCGGGAGAGGAAGTAGGCGATAGAGCCGATCAAGAAGTTATTGCGGCGCAGTTGAGTCTGGTCGATCTTGTCCAGGTCGTCGTCGGAGGAATGGATGTATTCATCGTCCCAGTTGATCAGGGCGACGGCGGGCGTGTTGATGGGGCCGTCGAGAAAGGTCATATGGTCGGAGGAACCGAACCAGGGGACGAACCGCGCGTTGTAGCCCTGACGCGAGCCGCGCGTGGCGTAGAGCGGGCGCGTGTGCGGGCGCGGCAAGCCCCCTTGCCGGCTGGCGGCGAGAAAGCCGTTGTTGGTGTTGATAAGGTAATTGCCGACGGATTCGAAGATGGCATCGAGATAAGAGGTGCGCGAATGCGGCGCGAAGATGAGATGCTGAACGCGGCTCCCCAACGCTTGATTCGCCCCCGTCATGTCCTGATGGACGTTCGCTAAAAACTTCTTCGGCTCGTCGGGGTGATCCTGAAAGTAGCGATACTCGGAATAAATTTCGTCCGTCCACCAGAAACGAATATCGCGCAAGGGTCGGGGCATCTTGCCTTCGGCGACTGATGTCGGGACACATTTTATAAACCGTTTAGTTACGGCATTTACTTGAGCTGCTAGCAAACCAAATTTGAACTGTCAAGGACTCAGCAATAACGAGTTTTGCTCAGTATTTCAGCCGCTAGACGGCTAACGACGCTAAATGTCCGGTTTGCGTTCATCCTCAAAAC
>JBPCIP010000011.1:0-3675 GCA_051006195.1 Pyrinomonadaceae bacterium | reverse complement strand
AACATATGGGCAGCACCCGAATTTTGAGCAACTTTCGATGTTATGGCTTGGTAGCAAAGCGAGCAATATATCCCTGTTTATGCGAAATATTGAGCATTTTGTTCACCGCAATTGGTAAAACTCGAGTTTAATCTTTGAACCATTTATCGAGCGCGGAGCCGGGGCAGAGAATCGTCTGGTCGCGCTCCGGCCCGGTGGAGACGAGCCCGATCTCAACGTCGATGGCGCGCGAGAGATATTCGATGTAGCGGCGCGCGTTCGGGGGCAGACGCTCGATCTCAGTGATGCCTTCGGTTGAAGTGTTCCAGCCGGGAAGCGTCTCATAGACGGGTTCGGCGCGGCGCAAATCCTGTGAGACGGCGGGGAAAGACGCGACTTCACGCCCGTCCAGGCGGTAGCCGGTGCAAACTTTTATTTCGTCGAGCGCATCGAGCACGTCGAGTTTGGTGAGCGCGACGGAGGTGAAGCCGTTGATCTCGGCGGCGTAGCGGGTGGCGAAGGCGTCGAACCAACCGCAGCGGCGTGGGCGTCCCGTCGATGCGCCGTACTCGCGCCCGCGCTCGCGAATTAATTGTCCGAGTTCCTCTTCGCCGGCGAGCATCTCGGTGGGGAATGGTCCTTCGCCCACGCGCGTCGTGTAGGTGCGGACGATGCCGAGCACGCCCGTGATGCGGTGCGGCGCGAGCCCTGTCCCGACGCTGGCGCCGCCGGCGGTCGTGTTTGATGAAGTGACGAACGGGTAAGTGCCGTGGTCCACGTCGAGCAAAGTGGCCTGTGCGCCTTCGATTAAAATGGAGCGGCTTTCGCGTGCCGCCCGGTTCAGGTAGTGCGTCGTGTCGGCGATGAAGGGGGCGAGGCGTTCGGCGAGCCGCGACGTTTCGTCAAAGACTTCCTCGACGTTCAGCGGTTGGCCGCCGTAGGCTTCGATGATGCGGTTGGCGTCTTCCAGATTGCGCTCGATGCGCGAGCGCAAAACCTCAGGCACCAGCGCATCCGCGACGCGAATCCCGCGCCGCCCGGCCTTATCTTCGTAGGCCGGGCCGATGCCGCGCAAAGTCGTCCCTACTTTTTCATTGCCGAGGCGCTCCTCGCTCGTGTGGTCGAGGGCGCGATGGTAGGGCAGAATCAGGTGGGCGCGCGAACTGACGAGGACGCGTTCGGGCGTGACCTGCAAGCCCTGTGCGGCGAGTCGGTCGGCTTCTTCAAAAAAGGCTTTCGGGTCAATGACCATCCCGTTGCCGAGCACGCAAATCTTACCCGGATGGATGATGCCTGAAGGAATCAAGTGTAGGACGAAAGCGCGTTCGCCGACATAGACGGAATGCCCCGCGTTGTGCCCGCCTTGATAGCGCGCCACGATGTCGAAGCGTTCGGCCAGAAGGTCAACGATCTTGCCTTTACCTTCATCGCCCCATTGCGCGCCGATCACAACGATAACTTTTGACATAAAATCAGTTTTCAGTTTTCAGTTTTCAGGGATCGGCTAAACGCTACTATCTGTCTGCCCAAAACTGAAAGCTGAAAACTGCGTTAGCTGGCTTTTTCTAACTTGAGCGGCTTCTCGATGAAGTAAAAGCTGCATTGGCCGCGCACTTCTTCGAGGTCGCGTCGTTCGATGGGAAAGAGGCGGCATTGATTGGGGCGGTCTTCGTAGATGCCGCAGGTGGAAGTGCCGTCTTCGTGTTTTTTGAGGAAGGGGCACTTGAAGAGTATCTCGCAGCAGGCTCCGCAGCGATTGCATTCGCCGCGCCGAAGGGCGAGCGCATCGATCACTTCCTGCTTACGGAAGTTCGCACTGACGAAGCGGCGCAACTTGCCTTGCGCTTGCCGCGCGCGAAACCTCGCGTCTTCAACCGCGCGCAGACGCTTCGCCGCTGTCAGGCGTTCTTCCAGCAGACGACGTTTGCTGCCGCTGCTGCTGCTGCTGTGTCCTTTGGCGGCGCGGCTGTTGTTGGAGGTGGTTTGTTTCATCGGGCGTCTGGGAGCCGCCCGCGCTTAAAAATCCGGCGGGCGTGAATAATCAAAGACTGCTTGACGACGAGGAACAGAAATAGCGCGAGATGCCCGTTGACTGCCAAATCCCCCGCGCTAATTTCCGCAACGATAAAACTTAAGCGTTAGCGACGCCGCTGCCGGAATCGACGTGCTTGTCGATCATGCGCGAGATCGCTTCCTTGCTCGTCGCGCCTACTACGCGCTCCGCTTCCTTGCCGTTCTTGAAGAGGATCAGCGTCGGAATGCCTTTGATTCCATAACGCTGCGAGACGGTGGGGTTGTTGTCGACATTCAATTTGACGACGCGCGCGTTGTCCGCATATTTCTCCGCCACCTGCGCCACCGTCGGCGCGAGCATCCGGCACGGGGCGCACCACTCGGCCCAAAAATCCACGAGCACCGGACGATCCGACTGTAGCACGTCCGCCTCAAAACTGTTGTCGCTGACATCGGTGACAAATTCGCTTTCACTCATTGCGGGTACATCTCCTTCTTTCGGCTTGTGATGGCGCGAGTCAAATGATCAGGGCATCCGCTCGCGTGTACATGATTAGTTTTCTAAAATTGCTGTTGCAAATCTGACTGAGACAGTCGCCCGCCGGGCTTACATCTGCGCGACGGCGCGGTAAATCTCCACATACTTGCGCGCGGCGGCGACCCATGAATTATCCTCGCGCATTCCGTTCAATTGAATTTTGCGCCACACGTCTTTGTCGGTGAAAGCGAACATGGCTTCGTAAATGCTGCCGAGCATCGCCCGCGCCGAATATTCGCCGAACTTGAAGCCGTTGCCCGTTCCATGTACGCGGTCGTAATTTTCCACCGTATCGTCGAGCCCGCCCGTCGCGCGCACGATGGGAACTGTGCCGTAGCGCATGCTGTACATCTGGTTCAAACCGCACGGCTCGTAGTGCGACGGCATCAGAAACATGTCCGCGCCCGCTTCGATCTTGTGCGCAAGCGGTTCGCCCGCGTACCCTTTATAAATTCCAACCCGGTGCGGCGCCTGGTCACGCAGCGCCTGTAAAAAGTCTTCATATTCCCGCGCGCCCGCGCCGAGGGCGATGAAGAACGCGCCCGTTTCCAGAATTGCGGGAGCCGCCTCGCGAATCAGATCGTAGCCCTTCTGGGCGACGAGGCGCGAGATGATCGCGATGATCGGTCGCTCCGCTTCTTCGGGCAGATAGAAGTGGCGCAGCAGATCGAGTTTGCATAACTGCTTGCCCGCCAGCAGATCGTCCACGCTGAAGTTGGCGGCGAGGTGGGGGTCGGTCGCCGGATTCCACACATCGTAATCCACGCCGTTCGTCACGCCGATGAGCCGGTCGCGGCGCATGCGCAGCAGCCAGTCAAGGCCGTAACCCTGCTCCTGCGTCTGTATCTCGAAAGAATAGCGGCGGCTGACGGTCGAGAGCGCGTCGCCGAGCATCAGACCCGCCTTGAGCGCCGAGGCCGCACCTTCCATCAGGAATGCGTCATGCATCTCGCCCCAACCGAAGCCGAGCCAGCCGAGGTCGCGCGGGTCGAAGGCCCCTTGATAAGCCAAATTATGGATGGAGAAGAGAGTGCGCGTGCCCTTGTAGAAATCATCGTAGGCGCGCCGGGCGCGCAGTTCCGCGATGGCGAAGCCGCACGGCCAGTCGTTGCCGTGGACGACATCGGGCGGATGACCGAGGCGTT
>JBPCIP010000010.1:0-7348 GCA_051006195.1 Pyrinomonadaceae bacterium | reverse complement strand
GTGTTTTACACAGCAAAAAGCCTGCGGGGCGCCGGGGGGGAAGCGAAAGAAACAACCCAGCCTCCCCCACGGGAACTTCACTTTTTTCTTTGCGATATACTGTTCCTACAGAACGTAAATTTATCGCCATGTTGCCTTATCGTCTCTGACAGCGCGGGCAAAAGTAGGTCGAGCGTCCCGCGTGGGTCAGGCGGCGGATGCGTGTGCGGCAGTTCAGGCACGATTCGCCTTCGCGGTCGTAGACGCGCCAGCGTCCGTTGAATCCGCCGCTGTAATAGCTGCCGTCGATGTCTTCTGGATCGACGTTCAACGTCGAGCCGTGTGTGATCGATTCGTGGAACACGTCGAGGATCGCCCGGTGGAGGCGCGGCAGACGGCGCGCGGCGACTTCGGCGGCGATGTGGAACGGATTGATGCGCGCGAGAAACAACGCTTCGGCGGCGTAGATGTTGCCGAGACCAGTCACCTTAGTTTGATCCAGCAGCGTCTCCTTGAGCGTGCGGCGCGTGCGTGCAAAGGTGTCGCGGAGATAGCCGGGCGTAAAAGCGTCGGAGAAGGGTTCGGGGGCCAGCAGACGCAATTCTTTGGCCTGCGCGAGTTCCGGCGCGCGGACGAGTTTCATCATCCCGAAATGGCGTTGGTCGGAAAAGACAAGCCGGCGCTCGTCGTCGAGAAAAAGAATCGCGTGCGTGTGTTTCGGCAGTTCGGCTTCGAGGAGCAGCAGCGAAAATCTTCCCGTCATGCGCAGGTGCGCGATCAAAACCAACTCATGTTCAAACTCGAAGAGCAAATGTTTGCCGCGCCGCGCAACGCGTTCGAGGCGGCGTCCCCGCAGCATTCGGGCGAAGGCGGCGGGCGGCGTGTCGGGCGCAAGACCCGCGCGTAAGAGTTTGGCGGCCACGATGCGCCGCCCGCTGACCATCTCGTGCAGGGCGCGTGCGACGAGTTCAACTTCGGGAAGTTCAGGCATAAAAACAGAAGTCAGAGGTTATAGATCAGTTTCCACTTCGAGTCTTCCAATTCCACTCTTTTGCTTTCACTAACCTCTAGCCTCTGCCTTTAGCGCCATCGCGCACCCCTGGTCGAGCAATTCGTTCATCTTCGCCACGGATGTTGCTTCGGCGTAGATGCGCAGCACCGGCTCCGTGCCGGACTGACGGAAGAGGAGCCATGATTCATCGCCAAACGTGAGTTTCACTCCGTCCAGATGTGAGAAGCCGTGGACAGTGTGCCCGGCCACCTGTTCCGGCGGCGAAACCGAGAGCGACTCAACGAGGTCCAGCCCCCGCGCCACTTCGATGTGCAGGTCGCGCCGCCCGAAATAAAACTCCCCAAACTCCCGGTGCATCTCCCGCACCATCTCCGAAGGCGGCTGCCCCGCCGCGACGATGGCTTCGAGGAAGAGGAGCGAGTTCAGGATGCCGTCGCGTTCGGGGATGTGGCCTTTGACGCCGACGCCGCCCGATTCCTCCGCGCCGATCAAAATATCTTCGCGCAGCATCAGATCGGCCACGTATTTGAAGCCGATGGGCGTTTCGTAAAGTTTTAAGTTGTGCGCGGCGGCGATGCGTTTCGTGAGAACGGATTGCGAGAAGGTGCGGACGACTCCGCCCGTCATCCCTCTGCGCCGCACGAGATGTAGAAGGAGGAGCGGGACAACTTCATGCATCGTCATTGTGATCCCGAGTTCGTTGACTGCGCCGACCCTGTCCGCATCGCCGTCCGTCGCCAACCCGACGAGCGCGCCCGTCTCCTGCACGCGCTGCTTCAGCGGGGCGAGATTGCGGTCAATCGGTTCGGGATTGACGCCGCCGAATTGCGTGTCGCGTTCGCCCCGGATGGTTTCGGCCATGAGCGTGCCGCCGCTGAGGAAATTCTCCACCCAGCGCCCGCCCGACCCGTGCATCGGATCGATGATGACGTGCGCCTGCGCCCCCCGCACTCTGTCGAGGTCGATGTAAGCCGCGATCTGCGCGCGATAACTTTTGACCGCGTCGTCTAGATCGCTGCGCATCGTCGCCGCCGTCAGATCGCTGCGGCGCGGCGGCTGCATGTCGATCAAAGCTTCGACGGCGGCAGTGGTTTCGCGCTTCGCGCTGCCGCCCCATGGGGCTTTGATTTTGAAGCCGTTGAACTCCGCCGGATTGTGCGAGGCCGTGATGACGACGCCGCCCGCCGCCCCGCGCTCGCGCACCGCCCACGAGACGAGCGGCGTCGGCACATCGCCCTCGAACAGCGCGACTTTGATGCCGTTGCCGAGCAACACTTCCGCCGTGCGTGCGGCGAACTTGTCGGACAGAAAACGACGGTCGTAACCGACAACGACATGCGGTGTCTCCTGTCCTTCGTTCGTTTCTCGATCTTGTGAGGCTATCTGTGATTGATTGAGAAAGTCGGCGTAGGCCTGCGCCACGCGTTCGAGGTTGGCGAAAGTGAATTCGTGCGCGATGACGGCTCGCCAGCCGTCTGTGCCGAACAAAATCGGCGTCCGCGCAATGCGCTGTGGGACCACGCGTTGGCTCATAGCATGCTGCCAGTCTGCGTGTAGTCGGTGAGGGAGGTTTTGTCGCCGAGCACTGCTCCCGCGCCGATGTGAGCCGCCCGCCCGACGTGACAGCCGCGCCCGATGATGGCATCCGACACCTGCGCGCCCGCGTTGATGCGCGTATGCGACCAGATGACGGAATGTTCGATGCGCGCCCGCTCATCCACATAGCAACCCTCGCCGAGCACCGAGTTGATAATTTGCGCGCCGGGTTTGATGGTGCAGCCGTCGGCGATGAGCGAGCGGTCGTCGATCTCGGCCATGGTGGCCGCCTCGAATTCGCCGCGCCGGTCGGCGAGATCGATGTGGCTGACGATCCCGGCGAGCAGATCGTGATGCACTTGCAGATAGCGCGCGGGCGTGCCGATGTCGATCCAGTAGGTCTGTTCCGGGATGTGCGCGTAGAAGGGTTCGCCGCGTCGGAGCAGATCGGGGAAGAGCTGATACTCGAAAGAATAGTTCTCGCCCGCCGGGATCAAATCGAGCACGCGCGGTTCGAGCACATAAGTCCCCGCGTTGATCGTGTTGACGCTGATCTCATCGGGCTTTGGCTTTTCCAGAAAACTGCGCACGCGCCCATCCGCTTCCGCATCCACCAGCCCATATGCGCTCGGATTATCGACGGGCGCGAGCACGAGCGTCGCCGCCGCGCCGCGTTCGTTGTGCTCGGTGATGACGCGTTCGAGGTCGAGATCGGTCAGGATGTCGCCGTTGAAGACGACCGTCGGCTCGCGGATCAACTCTTCGGCGAACTTGTATGCGCCGGCAGTGCCCATCGGTTGCGGCTCGACCGTATACTTGATCTTGACGCCGTGCTCTGCGCCGTCGCCGATGAGTTGTTCGATCTTGAGTGGTTGGTAAGAAAGCGAGAGCGTGATGTCGGTGATGCCGGCGTGCCGCAGCGTGTCGATCTGGTAAAGGAGGAAAGAGCGGTTGCAGATCGGGACGATAGGCTTCGGAGTGTAGACCGTCAGCGGGCGAAGCCGGGTCCCTTTGCCGCCTGCGAGAATGAGTGCCTGCATGTCGTTTAGATAAATCGAACCGGAAATGAATATATGAATATAGTGTGCGCCGGTAATGCCTGAGCGCGACGGAGTCTAACACCGGCACGCGCAGCTTGACAATTATCCGGCACCCGCCGCGCCCAGGTCGTTGCTTGACTCTCCAAAGTGCCAACGTATAATCAACCAGTAAATGGACAATGGTAAATAGTGAATGGTAAGTCGTGAACTGATAGCGGTTATCCAGTCTGCCACGATCTACCACTTACCCTGCGTCATTCACTTTCTTTTCTTAAGGAGCAATCATGCCGGAGAGCAAAGAAGCGGTCATCATCAGCGCGGTGCGAACGCCGACGGGGAAATTTCAAGGGTCGTTGAAACATTTGTCGGCCACCGATCTCGGTGCGCTGGTCGTGCGCGAAAGCGTGCGGCGCGCCGGGGTGCAGCCGGAAAATGTCGATGAAGTGATCATGGGCAACGTCATACAGGCGGGCGTGGGGCAGAACCCGGCGCGGCAGGCCGCACTCAAAGGTGGTATCCCGTTCGGCGTCTCGGCGGTGACGATCAACAAGGTGTGCGGGTCGGGGTTGAAGTCCGTGATGATGGCGGCGCAGGAAGTGAAACTCGGCGACGCGGAGATCGTCGTCGCGGGCGGCATGGAGTCGATGTCGAACGCGCCTTACCTGTTGCCGAAAGCGCGCGAGGGCTACCGGCTCGGCAACGGCACACTCGTTGACGCGATGATTCATGACGGGTTGTGGTGCGCCTTTGAAAATTATCACATGGGCAACACCGGCGAGGTCGTCGCCGAACGCTACGGGGTAACACGCGCAGAGCAGGACGAGTATGCTTTGAATTCGCATCGCAAAGCGGCGGCGGCGATGAAGGCGGGTAAGTTCAGGGACGAGATTCTAGCCGTCGAGATTCCACAAAAGAAAGGCGCGCCGCCGCTTCGTTTCGAGATGGACGAAGGCGTGCGCGAAGACTCGGCGCTTGAAGGATTCGCCAAACTTAAACCGGCCTTCAAGCCGGAGGGCGGGACGGTAACGGCGGGGAATGCATCGAGCATCAACGACGGCGCATCGGCGGTCGTCGTCACATCGCTCGAGCGCGCCCGCGCTTTGGGAGTTGAACCGATGGCACGCATCGCGGCGCAGGCGACTTCCGGCATTCAACCGGAACTCGTGATGATGGCTCCCGTCGAAGCGATTCGCAAAGTCCTGAAGAAGGCCGGATGGTCTTTGAATGAAGTTGATTTGATCGAAATCAACGAAGCCTTCTCGGTGCAGGCCGTCGCGATCATGCGCGAGTTGGAACTCGATCCGACGAAGGTCAACGTCAACGGCGGCGCGGTCGCGCTCGGCCACGCCATCGGCCAGTCAGGTTCGCGACTCCTGACGACGATTCTGTATGAGATGAAACGTCGCAACGCGCGCCGGGGACTTTGCGCACTCTGTCTCGGCGGCGGCAACGCCGTGGCGATGGCGGTGGAACGATAAATTTTGCGGGAGACTTTAATTGTGGCTGAAATGATCGGGGTTATCGGTGCGGGAACGATGGGCAACGGCATCGCGCAAGTGGCGGCGCGGGCCGGTTACACGGTCGTCATGCGCGACGTGAAAGATGAATTTCTGGAGCGCGGTTTGAAAGCCATCGACCGCAGTTTGCAACGCGATGTGGACAAAGCCCGGCTCGGCGAGGAAGAGAAGCGCGCCATTCTCAGCCGCATTCAAACCACGACCGACATGAACGCACTGAAGGAGGCGAGTTTCGTCGTCGAAGCCGTGACGGAGAATTTCGTGGTCAAAGCCGAAATCTTCCGTGCCCTCGATGAACTGACGCAGCCCGAAGCGATTCTGGCTTCCAACACGTCTTCTATCTCGATCACGAAACTCGGCGGGGCAACCCGTCGCGCGGACAAAGTGATCGGGATGCATTTCATGAATCCGGTGCCCGTGATGAAACTGGTGGAAGTGATTCGCGGCATCGCCACCTCGGACGAGACTTACGCGCGCACGCAGGCTCTCACCGAAAGACTTGAGAAGATTCCGCTCGAATGCAACGACTCGCCCGGTTTCGTCTCCAATCGCGTGCTGATGCCGATGATCAACGAAGCGATCTTCACGCTCGCCGAAAACGTCGCCACGCGCGAGAGCATCGATGGCATAATGAAACTCGGCATGAATCATCCGATGGGGCCGCTGACGCTCGCCGATTTCATCGGCCTCGACGTGTGCCTGGCAATCCTCAACGTTCTCCACGACGAACTCGGCGACCCGAAGTATCGTCCGTGCCCGCTGCTCAAACGCTACGTCGATGCCGGCTGGCTCGGTCGCAAATCCGGGCGCGGCTTTTATATTTATGAAAATAGTAAATAGTGAGTGGTCGATGGTGAATAAAAGAAACTGTTCTTGACTATTGACCATTGATTATTCACCAGTAATGAGATGAGTAGAACTTCTCAACAGATACGCTGCCAGAGATGCGGCGCGGCTAATCCGCTGGGCGATGATTTATGCGGGCGTTGCGGGACGCGCCTGATGTTGGTGGTTGAGCCTTCGACCCTCCGTTACGAAGATGAGGCCGTCACTCATGCGCAGCATGATGAGCCGTTGGCGGAGCGCGTCTCGATGTTGGAGAACCGTCTGCTGCGTTTTGCCGAGCGGCTCGAACGGGGGCTGGAATTGTTGTTGAATCAATCGCGGGTGGCTCTGGCCGACCATGCGTTGCTCGAAACTTTGATCAGCCTGCTGGAAGAGACGGGAAAAATCGACCGGAAGAAGTTGAATGGTTTGTGGCGCGACGCGCTTCCGGCGGATGAAACGAGCGAGGGGGAACAGAGCGACGTTGAGATATTGCGCGCGAGTATTGTGGAGAAATATCAAGGGGCGGACGCAGAGGTTTTCATCGCGTTGGTTGGCGAAGGATTGGAATTACAGGCGCAGGGAAAGTTGGGGCGGGCGAGGCGGGTATTGGAGCGCGCGGCAGCCCTCGCGCCCGATAATGTCGGCCTCAATTTCATCCTCGGCGTGCAGTTCTTCAACGAGGGAAAAATCACCCTCGCGCATGCTTACCTGCAACGCGCCTATTATGTCCAGCCCGCCACCACCCAGACTTATCTGATGCTCGGGATCGCCAGCGGTGATGAAGGGAAAGTCGAACAAAGTCGCCAGTTGGTGAACGCGGCCATACAACAGCGCGGGTCTTCCTTCGCCGCGCATTACGCGCTCGGACGACTGGCGGCAATTGAAGGAAACTGGAGAGACGCGCTCGTGCAGTTTAAACAGGCGCTCGCCGTGAAGCCATGCGCAGAGACGCATTACGTGATGAGTTTCGCGCTCGCACAGTTAGGACGTTTTCGGACTGCGCTCAGACACAGCAACAAAGCCATCGAGTTGGACGAAAACTACGCCGCAGCGGTTCAACTGCTCGGCTACATTCAGGAGCACTTGGGAGAGAGCAAACGGGCGCAAGCAGCGTGGGCGACTGCCCGTGCATTGGGTCTGGGGAGCACGGTGGGGCGAGGGGCGAAACACCATCAGGTCGATGTGTCCAGCGAGTCGTTGTTGCATGCATTTTTCGGTGCGGCGCGGCATCGCCAAAAGCGGTTGTTGACGGGAGGCGACGAGCGGTTGGCAAATTTGCTACGCGAGGATGCGCTGGAGCAGGTCGGCCTGAGTGTGATCGGAAATAGTCGGTAGCGAAAAGAGGCAATGTCCTTGAACCCTCTGTAAACTGGGAATTTGCGAAAGACAACCAGTGAGAGGAGGACATTGCCATGACAGAACTCTACACCCAGTTT
>JBPCIP010000009.1:0-30199 GCA_051006195.1 Pyrinomonadaceae bacterium | reverse complement strand
GACCGGCGCGCGTCGTCGCCCCGACCAAAGTGAACTTCGGCAAATCCAGTTTGATCGAGCGCGCCGCCGTGCCCTGCCCGATCATGATGTCGAGTTGGTAATCTTCCATCGCCGGGTAAAGCACTTCCTCGATCTGCGGGCGGAGGCGATGAATCTCGTCGATGAAGAGAATTTCGCCTTCCTGCAAATTGGTTAAGACCGCCGCGAGATCGCCGCCGCGTTCGATGGAGGGCGCGCTCACCGATTTCAAAGGCGCGTTCATCTCCCCGGCTATGATCTGTGAGAGCGTGGTCTTGCCCAACCCCGGCGGACCGAAGAAAAGCACATGATCAAGCGCCTCGCGTCTTCCGGCAGCGGCGCGCAAAAAGATTTTCAAATTGGTCGTGATCTTCGTCTGGCCGATGTACTCGTCGAGCGTGCGCGGGCGCAGAGACGGTTCGGCCTGACGATCTTCAGGCGTCGCCGCGCCCGAAATTTCGCGCGGCGTTTCGATTGTTTCCCTCGCGGATTCTGATGACATCTTTCTCGTTCCCCTCGCTTCCTCTCGCCATGCATTGAACGAGACGGATTATACCGCCTTTGAATCATCGTTGCAACTGTGAAACAAAGGAAAGTTACGATAAAAAGCACAAGGGAGAGGGGAAAACACGAAAGTTTTCCCCTCTCCCTTGTGCCTTGTTAACAAGGCGCCTTATTTCGCTTCTACGAGCTGGAGACGCGCGACAGAGCGGTCAAACTGGGTGCGGGCACGGACCATTTCATCGTCCGAACTGGTAGCCGCGTTGAGCAGTTTCTCCGCTTGATCGCGCTGTGTGCGAGCGCGGGCGGCGTCAATTTCTTCGGGGCGTTCGGCCAATTCCGCGAGCACCGCGACGCGTTCGCCGCTCACTTCGACGAAGCCGCCGGAGACGTGCAGGCGGCGCGTCGTCCCGCCCTGTGTGAATGAGAGGAGTCCCGTTTGCAGTTGCGAGATGAGCGGGGTGTGGCCGGGGAGGATACCGAGTTCGCCGCCCAGTCCGGGCAGCGTCACCGCGTCCACCGCTTCCGACAACAGGCTGCGCTCCGGTGTGATGATGTCGAGTTGTAATCTATCCATAAAAAATAGAGGTCAGAAGTTAGAGATTAGAGGTCGGAAAAGAGAAACAGCTTCTGCTTTCACCGACCTCTGACCTCTGACCTCTAACCTCTGCCTCCTTTATGCTTCTGCGATCTGGCGAGCCTTGGCGCGCACGTCTTCGATGGTGCCTTGCAGGAAGAACGCTTGTTCGGGCAGATCGTCGGTCTTGCCGTCGATGATCTCGCGGAAGCCTTTGATGGTGTCTTCGAGTTTGACATACTTGCCTTCGAGACCGGTGAACTGCGCGGCGACGAAGAAGGGCTGCGAGAAGAAGCGCTGCACTTTGCGGGCGCGCGAGACGACGAGCCGGTCTTCTTCCGAAAGTTCGTCGAGGCCGAGAATGGCGATAATGTCTTGCAGTTCCTTGTAGCGTTGCAGGATTTTCTTCACGTCCTGCGCCGTCTGGTAGTGCTCGTCGCCGATGATGCGCGGGTCGAGCAGGCGCGAACTGGAGGCGAGCGGATCGACCGCCGGGTAGATGCCGAGTTCGGCGATCTGGCGCGAGAGCGCGGTGACGGCGTCGAGGTGCGCGAAGGTCGTCGCGGGCGCGGGGTCTGTGTAGTCGTCCGCCGGAACATAGACGGCTTGGATGGACGTGACCGCGCCGGTCTTCGTCGAAGTAATGCGCTCCTGCATCTCGCCCATCTCGGAGGCGAGGTTCGGTTGATAACCCACGGCGGAAGGCATGCGCCCGAGCAGCGCGGACACTTCGGAGCCGGCCTGCGTAAAGCGGAAAATGTTGTCGATGAAGAGGAGCACGTCGAGACCCTGATCGCGGAAGTATTCGGCGACCGTTAATCCTGAAAGCGCGACGCGCAGGCGTGCTCCCGGCGGCTCGGTCATCTGCCCGTAGACGAGCGCAACCTTCGATTCTTCGACGGCCTTGAGATCGACTTTCGTCATATCGAACTCGCCGGTGTCATGAAAGTGTTTGTTGAAGGCCTCGCCGTATTGAATGACCTGCGACTCGACCATCTCGCGCAAAAGGTCGTTGCCTTCGCGCGTGCGCTCGCCGACTCCGGCGAAGACGGAGAAGCCGGAGTGGGCTTTGGCGATGTTGTTGATGAGTTCCATGATGAGCACGGTCTTGCCGACGCCCGCGCCGCCGAACAATCCGATCTTGCCGCCGCGCAAAAACGGCTGGATGAGGTCGATGACCTTGATGCCGGTCTCGAACATCTCCAATTCGGTCGATTGCTCATCGAGCGTGGGCGCGTGGCGGTGGATGGTGTAACGCTCCTCAGAGTTGACCGGCCCCAGATTATCCACCGGGTCGCCGATGACGTTCATAATGCGCCCCAGCGTGGTGTTGCCGACGGGCACGGTGATGGGGCCGCCCGTATCGATGGCGCGCATCCCGCGCACGACGCCCTCGGTCGGTTTCATCGAGACGGTACGCACGCGGCCTTCGCCCAGGTGCTGCTCGACTTCGCAAATGATGTCGATGGGCGTGGGCACATCGAACCCTTCGGAGGTGACGCGCAGCGCCGTGTAGATCGGCGGCAGATGGCCTTCTTCAAATTCCACGTCAAGCACAGGCCCGATGATCTGCACCACCTTACCCGAATGCTGACCGTTCCCGGCGTTTCCATTAGGCGTAGACATAACTTTCCAGCAACTCCTCTTCGTGTTCGGTTAAGAAAGGCGAAAAATTAGCGGGTACTTAAGAGGATGAAGATACCATAACGGCTTAATTCAAGGCAAAGAGCGGTTAGTTGCGGGCAGGGTCTATTCATTCTCAGCCGCGAAGGCAGGAACCAAGCGCACCACACGAAACGACACGAAGCGAAACACCCGAAATTCGTAGTCCTGGTTTCGTGCTGTTTCGTGTGGTGCGCGTGGTTAAGTCTTTTTCTATAGAGAATGAATAGACCCTGAGTTGCGGGAAATTTGGCGGGGCGCGGGTGACGGGTCGATTATTCGCTTTCGTCAAAGCGAATTTTCATGCCGCGCAGCGTGCGACGGTCTTCGTCGGTGAGTTCGAGCGCGGCGGCTTGCTCTTCGGTTTCAGCTTCACCGTCATCTTCGCGCTCGCGCAGGCCGATCTCCAGTTTCAACGTCAATTCCATCTCATAGCCCGCCGCGCGCAGGCGCGCAATCGCGTCGGCCACCTGCGGCGAACGCTCGACCGCCGTGTTGATGGCTTCGCCGATCTCCTGCACCAACTCTTTTGCGTCGTCGTTGATTTCCAACCTCGTCCTCGCGTCCTCGACCCGTTTGCGGCTGTCTTGTATGGTGTGCCCGCGATGCTACGCTGGCGACGCGTGTTTGGTCAACTGACAGACGCTCGCTTGGCCCGCCACGATGCGTCATCCGACTGCGTTGCGAGGCACGCGCGCCGTGTGCTAGCGTTCCAGCCAAACGACGAGGGTTAAATCGAGCGAAATTCAATCCACGAAATGAACAAACTATGAGCACCAAAACAGACGCCTCTGCCACCACCGACCACGCTCCTCGCAGCGAGCGGCGCACGCGCTTCGAGACTTCTTCCGGCATCGAACTCGCGAACGATTTCAACCCCGCGAACACGGATGCGCCCGATTACGAACGCGATCTGGGTGTGCCCGGCCAGTACCCTTACACGCGCGGCGTGCGGCGCAACATGTATCGCGGTCGCTTCTGGACGATGCGCCAGTACGCGGGCTACGCCTCGGCGGAAGAATCCAACGCGCGTTATAAATACCTGCTCGCGCACGGCACGACCGGCCTCTCCGTCGCCTTCGATCTCCCCACGCAGATCGGACTCGACTCCGACGATTCGTTGGCCTCCGGCGAAGTCGGCAAAGTCGGCGTCGCCATCGACTCGCTCGCTGACATGGAGCGACTCTTCGACGGCATCCCGCTCGACACCGTCTCGACCTCGATGACGATCAACGCCACGGCTTCGACGTTGCTCTGCCTCTACATCGCCGTCGCACGCAAGCAGGGCATCACTCCCGCCAAGCTTCAGGGCACGATCCAGAACGACATCCTGAAGGAATACATCGCGCGCGGCACTTACATCTATCCCCCCGTCCCTTCGCTCCGTCTCGTCACGGACACCTTCGCCTATTGCGCCCGCGAAGTGCCCAACTGGAACACCATCTCGATCAGCGGCTATCACATCCGCGAAGCCGGTTCGACCGCCGCGCAGGAACTCGCTTTCACGCTCGCCGACGCCATCGCCTACGTCGAAGCCGCCGTCGCCGCCGGTTTGCAGGTGGACGACTTCGCGCCGCGTCTCTCCTTCTTCTTCAACGCGCACAGCAACCTGCTCGAAGAGGTCGCCAAGTTTCGCGCCGCGCGTCGTCTGTGGGCGCGAATCATGCGCGAACGCTTCCAGGCACGCGACCCGCGTTCCCTGATGCTGCGCTTCCACACGCAGACCGCCGGTTCGACGCTAACCGCGCAGCAACCGGAAGTCAACGTCGTTCGCACCACCATTCAAGCCCTCGCCGCCGTCCTCGGCGGCACGCAAAGTCTGCACACGAACGGCTCGGACGAAGCCCTCGCGTTGCCCACCGAAGCGGCGGCGCGCGTCGCCCTGCGCACGCAACAGGTCATCGCCCACGAATCGGGCGTCGCCGACACGGTCGATCCGCTTGCAGGCTCTTACGCCGTCGAACATTTAACCGACGAACTCCACGCCCGCGCCGCCGCCTACATCGAAAAGATCGACGCGCTCGGCGGCATGCTCCGCGCCATCGAACTCGGCTACCCACAACGCGAGATTCAAGAGGCCGCTTACAACTACCAGCGCGCCGTCGAAACAGGCGACACCACGGTGGTCGGTGTCAACCGTTTCCAAACGGAAGAGACTGACGCGCCGACGCTGCTCCGCGTCGAACCGGCCATCGAAGCGGCGCAGGTCGAGAGACTTCGTGCCTTGCGCGAGCGGCGCGACAACGAGGCGGTCAAAGCAACACTCGCCGCGCTCGAAGCAGCCGCGCGCACGACGACGGAAAACCTCCTCCCGCATATTCTCGCCGCCGTCGAGTCTTACGCCACGGTCGGCGAAATCAGCCACCGCCTACGCCGCGTCTGGGGCGAGTATCGCGAAGCCGTGACGGTGTAAGATTCAGACTGTGGTTCGAGGCGACGACGGGCGCGCGGTCGCTCTTCGCCGACGCCATCAGCCAGTGTTGACAGAGGCCGCCAGAGGCGTTTACGTTAGTCGTCCGTTACGGGCTTGCACCAGCCATCCTATTAGCCGAGAACGTCCGTAGTTTCCTGCCAGAGGTCAATCATGAAAATGAGATTCACGCTTTCCCTGTTGATCGTTTCGCTCTTGATGACAACCGCTTTGCTTCCGTCGTCCGCCAGCACGCAAGAAGGGCGTGGGCTGGGGGTGGGCGGACAAAGGGCGGCAAACGCAGGCCGCTACTACGCGCTCGTCATCGGCAACAACGCTTACACCAGCTTGCCGCGTTTGAAGACCGCCGAGGCGGACGCGAGCGAGGTGGCGTCGTTGTTGAAAGCGTTCTATGGCTTTGAGACGAAGCTGCTGTTGAACGCCACGCGCGGGCAGATTATGTCGTCGCTCTCGGCCTATCGTCGCACGCTTGCGCCGGACGCGAATTTGCTCATCTACTATGCCGGGCATGGCGTCAACGACAAGGACGCGGACAAGGCTTACTGGCTGCCGGTGGATGCTGACCGCGACGACAACTCGAATTGGATCATCGCGGATGAGATCACGACCGCGCTCAAAGTCATTCCGGCGAAGCACGTGCTGATCGTCTCGGATAGTTGCTATTCGGGGACGCTGACGCGGGGGTTGGGCGAGTCGCTGCCGCGCCCGACGGAGCGTGAGCAGTTTCTCAAGCGGATGGCGGCGGGACGTTCGCGCACGTTGATGGCGTCGGGCGGGGATGAGCCGGTGGCGGACGGCGGGGGCGGGAATCATTCGGTCTTCGCTAATGCGTTGCTGCGTGGATTGAGGCAGATGGATAAGCCGCAGTTCACGGCGGCGGAGTTGTTTCGGTATCACGTGGAAGAGTCGGTGGCGGGGCGTGCGAACCAGACTCCGGAGTATAACCCGCTGCGCAATTCGGGGCATGAGGCGGGTGATTTCATCTTCGTGCGGGTGAAGGTGAGGGATAAGACGGTGGAGGTGGCGGTCAATGCGCCGCCGTCGGCGAAGGTTGACCCGGCGCAGCAGGAGTTGGCGTTCTGGAGTTCGATTCAGAACAGCACGGATGCGGAGGATTTTAAGGATTATTTGGAGAAGTATCCGGCGGGGCTGTATGCGGGGCTGGCGCGGCGGCGCGTGACGGCGTTGAGCAATGCGGCGAAGCCCGCGCCGGTGACGCCGCCCGTGAACAGTGCGACGACGAACGCGGGGGGCGCGGCGCGTCCGGCGGGGCGACCGCAGCAGATGGTGAACCGGGCGGGGGTGGAATTGGTGTGGATACCGGCGGGGAGTTTTATGATGGGTTCGGAGAACGGCGGGAGCGATGAGAAGCCGGTGCATCGTGTGACTATCAGCGAAGGGTTCTACATGGGGAAGTACGAGGTGACGCAGGCGCAGTGGCAACAGGTGATGGGCAACAATCCGAGTAACTTCAAGGACGATAATCTGCCGGTGGAGAAAGTTTCTTGGGACGATGCCGTCTCCTTCCTCGCCAAGTTGAACGCGCAGAATGACGGGTACACGTACCGCTTGCCAAGTGAAGCGGAGTGGGAGTATGCGGCGCGGGCGGGGACGACGGGCGATTACGCGGGCGACCTTGATTCGATGGCGTGGTATGGGAATAATTCGGGGCGGGCGCGATTGGATGCTGCGGAGATATTCCGCACGGACTCTGCAAATTACTACAAGCGCATTACGGAAAATGGTGGTCAGACGCACGCGGTTGGGAGTAAGCTGCCAAACACATTCGGGTTGTTTGACATGCATGGTAACGTGTGGGAATGGTGTCAGGATTGGTATCACGACAGCTATGCGGGTGCGCCGACAGACGGGAGTGCATGGCTGAGTGGTGGCGAGCAGAAGTACCGGGTGCTGCGCGGCGGCTCGTGGCTCAATAATGCCTTCATCCTCCGCTCTGCCTTCCGCCTCAGGTACGCGCCGGACGGCCGCAGCTACCATGTCGGTTTTCGTGTGGTGGCGGTTGCGCGGACGTAGTCTTTGACTATTTTGCCTCAAGATACGCGCGAAGGCGCAGCGTGCGGAGCGGAGCGCGCTAATAAAATTTGAGTGAGACTAACTCATCTTACGCGGTGGAAGTATTTTGCGGCTCTGCCGCCTGATGTGCGGTGAGGCTCTGCCTCACCGAGAAACACTTTTCCAACTTCTTCGAGGCTACGCCTCGAACGCGGGCGGCGCAGCCGCCATGAATTTCTGAAGGCGTACCGGAAAGGCACAGCCTTTCCGCACATCAGGCGGCAGAGCCGCAAAACTTCACCACGCCACGTCAGGTGAGGAACTAACTCAAGGTGCCACATCAAGAGTTGTCAGTCATCCAAAAGGCGCATGACCTGATTTTGTGGTATGTGCCGCTGCTCAATTGCTTGCCGCGCGAGCAAAAGTTTGCTTTAGGCGACCGCATCATCACCGGACTCTACGATCTGCACGCGGGCTTAATCCATGCCCGCTACGATAAAGAGAGAGTCAAACGCCTGACCGCTTTGAACGGCATGCTGGATGTTCTCCGGCATCGCACCCGGCTCTTGCTGGACTTCCAATTGCTCTCAGCCGAACGCTATCGCCACGCCGCCAAACTCATTGACGAGATCGGCAAAGAAATGGGCGGTTGGCTCAAGCAGCAAAGGCAGCGCGCCGGATGATATAATTTCAGTGGAGGGCAGAGGCAGATGAGCGAAGACGAGATGCAAAAGAAGATGGAGTTCATCGTGAACCAACAGGCGCAGTTTGTCGTTGCCATTCAGAAACTACAAGAATCACATGGCAAGCTCGCCGATGCGATGATCGAGGTGGTGGGCATGATTGGCAATCTGACTGAGAGCCAGGCGCTATTGACTGCGCAAATGAGAGAGTTGGCCGAAGCGCAGAAGCGCACTGACGCCCAACTGGCCGAAACAAATGCCCAACTGGCCGAAACGGGTGAGCGGCTCAACGTCTTCATCAACGTCGTCGAGCGCTACATCAGTCGCAACGGGCGCACGCCGGACGATAACTCCGGCGAGTCTGCCCCTTCAACATGAGGCGCGATGAAACGCTACGGCCATCTCTGGGCGCAAATTACAAACTTCGTCAGCTTCGTTGCCGAAACGCGCGGCGGCATCCTGCTAGTCCCGCTCGCCAATGAACTCATGTGTGAAGAGTTGGCGAGCAGACAGAGTATGTGCTGATCCTGAACCGGCTGCCATAAATGGAGTGAATGATGAGCGTTGATCGAACAACCGAGATACTTAATTACCTGAGCGCCATCAGCCGCGACGTAGGCCAGTTGCGCGAGGAAGTCAGTCAATTGCGCGAGGAAGTCAGTCAATTGCGCGAGAGCGTAGTGAGATTGGAGACGACGCTTACGCAGGTGCAAAGCGATGTCAAGGAAATCAAGCTGGAGATGCGCGTATTGCGCGAGGACGTGCGCCGCGTGCGTCTGGATCATGAGGAACTGGTTGACCGCGTAACGGCGCTTGAGAGCAAGTAAGCGCGACAAACGTGGCGCAACTGTTTCCGAAAATAAAGCGGAGCGGGTAGCATGGTAAGCCTTCGAGCCGAAATGCTGCCCGCTCTTTTTTAGATCGCTGCTTGACGATGTCTGAGAGCAATCGCCTTTGCCGCGTGTGGAGCGAGTGGGGCGAGGTTGTGACGGTGTAACGAAGGAGAATAAAATTGTTTTCGCATAAACCGGATGTTCGTCGCCGCTGTTTGAGCCAATGCAACTTGATGTGCGGAACCGGAAGGGAAGGCTGATGATCAGAGCTGGAAGTGTGCTGGCGTTGATGCTTGGCATTGCGCATGTTTGTCCCGGCCCATCTGCCGCCGCGATGCAGCGGCAACGCACCGTGTCGTCGTCTGCCGCCGCTTCGTCTCGTAACGAAATCGCGGCGGCGCAACTAACGGGCGTCTATCGCATCAACCTTGAGCGCAGCGACAAGTTGTATTCCGTCGTCGCCAATGCGTCGAGCAATTTGCCGTTTGGCGAGCAGCAGAAGTTTTTCATTGATCTGACGGTGCGCCTGACGCCGCCTGATTTGCTCGCCATCGAACGGCGTGGTCGCCGCGTCACCCTCGCTTCATCGCGCGCCCCGCGCATCACTTTCGAGGCGGATGGACTGACGCATCGTGAAGAGGTGGGCGGCGGCCAGATCGTGAACACGCGCGCCACGCTCCGGGCAAACGAATTGAGTGTAAGTGTCAGCGGGCAGAGCGAAGACAAGTTCAACGTCGCTTTTGAACCGCTGGAAGGAGGCCGCTTCCTGCGCGTAACGCGCCGCCTCAGCAACGAACAACTCACCCAACCCGTCTTGATCCGCAGCGTCTACGAGAAAATCTCCGACGTGGCGCGATGGGACATCTACGATGAGCCGCGCAGGTCGCCCGACGTGGCGGCTGCCGCAGCAGCCGCATCTTCCGCCTCCGCCGCCGGGCGAGATGAGGTCGGAGTGTTGCGCCGCGCGCTCGAAGAGTGGATCGCGGCGACGAACGAGCGCGACATCGAGCGGCAGTTGAGTTTTTACGCGCCGCGTTTGAGCGCTTTCTATTTGACGCGCAACGTGCCGCGCTCCGCCGTGCGGGCGGAAAAAGTTCGCGTCTTTCAGAATGCGCGCACCATTGACGTGCAGGCCGAAGCGCCGGAACTCATCTTCCAGCAAGGCGAGCGGACGGCGATCATGCGTTTTCGCAAGCGTTACCTGATCGAGGGCGGCGGGCAGAACCGGCGCGGCGCGGTCGTCCAGGAACTGCGCTGGCAAAACACGCCGCAGGGCTGGAAGATTTTCAGCGAGCGCGACGTGCGCGTCATCCAGTAAGTTTGCCGTAAGTTTGAAGGAGCGCCGGAGCATCGTCGCTTGATGTTCGCGCCGACTGCGCCTAATCTTGCTAAATCAGTCCTGACGAGAGTGGAACAGGGGAAGAAAAAAAGATGAACGACGTGCATCACACGAAAACACACGAAATAACACGAACCGGCGTGATATTTGCTTCGTGCGGTTTCGTGTGTCTTCGTGGTTAAAGTTTTCATGCGTACTAATCTCATCAGGTTCGATTTAGGCAATGCCGCATCTGCTGGAAGTTAAAAATTTGCAGACTCACTTCTTCACGCGCGCCGGCGTGGTGCGCTCAGTGGACGGGGTGAGTTTTCATCTGGATCGCGGGGAGTTGCTCGGACTCGTCGGCGAGTCGGGTTGCGGTAAAAGTGTGACGGCGCTCTCGGTGATGCGTCTGGTCGCGCCGCCGGGGAAGATCGTCGGGGGCGAGATTCGGTTTGACGGGGAGGACTTGCGCGCGGCTTCCGAGAGGCGGATGCGCGAGATTCGCGGCGACGACATCGCAATGATCTTTCAAGACCCGATGACTTCGCTGAACCCGGTCTATACCGTGGGCGAACAGATCGCGGAAGCGCTCAGGCTGCATCGAAAGTTATCGCGCGGGGCCGCGCGCGAGGCGGCGGTCGATGCGATGCAGGAGGTGTCGATCCCCGATCCGGCGCGGCGCGCGGACGACTACCCGCATCAGTTATCGGGCGGGATGCGGCAACGCGTGATGATCGCGATGGCCTTAGCCTGCGACCCGAAACTGCTCATCGCCGACGAGCCGACGACCGCGCTTGATGTGACCATTCAGGCGCAAATCCTCGAACTGTTGGACGGCTTGCGGAAATCGCGCGAGTTGGCCGTGCTGCTCATCACACACGACCTCGGCGTGGTGGCGGAAGTGGCGGATCGCGTGGCAGTGATGTACACGGGGCGCATCGTTGAGGAGTCGCCGGTCGAGGAATTGTTCGCGCGCCCGAAAATGCCGTACACGGAAGGATTGTTGAAGTCCGTTCCGAAGTTGACGGTCGCCGGGGCGCAAAAGGCCGAGCGGTTGCAGACCATCGAAGGCACGGTGCCGAAACCGACCGATTTGCCGCCCGGCTGCCACTTCGCGCCGCGCTGCACCTACCGCATGCCGCGCTGCACCGAAGGGGAGATTCCGCTCTATGAACTCGAAGGCGATGTGCGCGTGCGTTGCGTGCTCTACGACTTGGCGGCGGCGGTGGCGGCGGATCATCAAACCGAGGAAAGCGCAGCAACTTAGGCAGTTTTTGTATCTTTGATTTCGGTCTCTACCTTTTTATGAGCACCAACGAACGGATGCAGGCTGTTCCGGCAGCAGAGGCGGCGGCAGCGAGCGCGCGGGATGCGTCCGAGAGCGAGCGGGCGCAGGAACTCGTGCGCGTGCGTGCGCTGGTCAAACACTTTCCCGTGGCGGGCAGCGACGACGCGGTGCGCGCGGTGGACGGCGTGACGTTCGAGATTTTCAAGGGCGAGACGCTGGGATTGGTCGGCGAGTCGGGCTGCGGCAAGTCCACAGTCGGGCGTTGTTTGCTGCGACTCATCGAGCCGACGAGCGGTGAAATCTTTTTTGCCGACAGAGACGTGCGCTCTCTCTCGGGCAAAGCGTTGAGGAACGTGCGCGCCGAGATGCAGATCATCTTTCAAGACCCTTACGCGAGTTTGAACCCGCGCCTCAAAGTGCGTGACATCATCGCCGAACCGCTCGTGATTCACAGCATGGGAACGAAAGCGGCGCGGCGCGAGCGCGTCGCCGAGTTGCTGCGCAAAGTCGGCCTCGACCCCGATTATATGAACCGTTACCCGCATGAGTTTTCCGGCGGGCAGCGGCAGCGTCTCGGCATCGCGCGGGCGCTCGCGTTGAATCCGAGGCTGATCGTGGCGGATGAGCCGGTCTCCGCGCTCGACGTGTCGGTGCAGGCGCAGGTCATCAATCTGCTCGAAGATTTACAAGCCGAGTTTGATCTCACCTATCTTTTCATCTCGCACGGTCTCGCCGTGGTCGAGCACATCTCGGATCGCGTGGCCGTGATGTATCTGGGGCGCATCGTCGAAGTGACGACGGCGGCAGACCTCTATGCGAACCCGCTTCATCCGTACACGCGCGCCCTGCTCTCCGCCATTCCCGTCCCCGACCCGACGCGGCGGCGCGAACGCATCGTCCTCACCGGCGACGTGCCGACGCCGATCAACCCGCCCTCCGGTTGCCGCTTCCACACGCGCTGCCCCGACGCCGTTCCCGAATGCGCGCAGATCGACCCGGACCTGCGCGAAGTTGCCCCCGGCCACACCGTCGCCTGCATCCGCGTGCCCGGCTGGAAGGATGCGCCGACCGCCGCCGCCGCTTCAACATTTGTCAGCGCGCCGGAATAATGCGAACCGTACATTGATAGATGAGCGCGACCGGGGTTTCGTGCCTCTCTTTGCACGGCCTCTCGGTTGAAACCTCCGGCACGCACGCGACGTAACAATTGACGCTCGACACGCGGTTGGAGGCAGTTGCCCTGATCACCGCGCCGCCGTACCTCTTACTGAAAACCCCGGACAGTGAAGGAGCACAAACATGAGCGAAACCAACAGCCAGATGAATTATGCGCCCGCATCGGAACCGAAGCCGGACGACGCCCCCACGATGACCACGCCGCAAACGCTGACTAACATCTTCTTCGAGCCGGGCAGCACCTTCGCCGCGTTGCGCGAGCGACCGCGTTTTCTCATCGCGGCGGTCATCATGATGGGCGTCTTCCTCGCCTTCACCACGCTGCTCTTGCAACGGGTTAATTACGAGGCGATGGTGCGCGAGTCCATCGACACCAATCCGCGCACGGCGGAGATGGAGCCGGAACAGAAGGAACAGATGATCGCAGTGCAGACGAAGCCGATCTTCAAGTCGCTGGCTTACGTCATGCCGGTTGTCGGCATTGTGGTCTTTCTGGCGGCGGGCGCGGGGCTGTACCTGCTTGGGGCAATGGCGATGGGCAAGGGGATGAGCTACAAACAGTCGCTCGCGGTCTATGCCTATTCGAGCATGCCGCCGACGGTGCTGTTGATGCTGGCAAATATCATCATCTTGTTGGTAAAGCCGCCCGATGTGGCGGAAGCCGCCAAAGCCTCGCGCGGCGGATTGATCCATGCCAATCCCGGCGTCCTCTTCGACGGCACGACGCAGCCGGTGCTTGCCACTGTATTCGGTTCGCTTGACCTGTTCGCCTTCTACGGCTTGTTTCTCGCTGCCATCGGTCTCCGAAAAGTCGCCCGCCTCTCGTCCGGCTCCGCCTGGACCATCGTCCTCGCGCTCTGGCTGCTCGGCGTCATTCTGCGGGTCGGGATGGCCGCCCTCTTCGGCAGTCCGATGGCCTAAAAGAAGTGATGAGTGATGAGTGAGAGACAAAATGTATTTTACTCATCACTCATCACTATTCATAGCGGAGGGCTTCGATGGGGTCGAGGCGGGCGGCTTTCCACGCCGGCCAGAGGCCGAAGATGAGGCCGATGCCGACGCTGGCGACGAAGCCGGCGATGGGTGCCCAGTAGGGAACGTAAGAGGGCACGAAGAGGCGGATCAGCAGGGTCGTCGCCCAGCCGAGCAGCAGTCCCACCAGCCCGCCGAAGCCGGTCAGGGTCATCGCCTCAATGAGAAATTGCCAGAGGATGTCGCTGCGCCGCGCGCCGATGGCTTTGCGAATGCCGATCTCTCGCGTCCGCTCCGTCACCGAAACAAGCATGATGTTCATCACGCCGATGCCGCCCACCATCAACCCGACCGAAGAGATGACGACCATCGCAATCGCCACGCCCGACGTGATCGAACGAAAACTCTCGATAGCCGATTCGGCAGTCGTCACGCCGAAGTTGTTCTTCTCGCCGAACGGCACTTGCCGGCGCACGCGCATCAGATCGACCACTTGATCCTGCGCCTCCTCCATCCGTCCCGGTTTCGCCACGGCGAGCAGGGTCACGTCTTCGGCATTCGGCTTGAGTTTGCGCGCGACGTTGTAGGGCACGTAGATGAAGTTGTTTCCATCGTTGTTGCCGCTGCCGCCGCCGCCGAGTTGATCGCGCTTCTCGCAAACGCCGATGATGCGAAATTCGTTGCCGCCGATCTCTACAACCTGCTCCAGGGGCGAACTGAAAGCAAAGAAATTTTCCGCCACGCTCGAACCGACGACGCAGACTTGCGCGTTCTGGTCGTTTTCAAACTCGGAGAAAAAACGCCCCTCGGAGACGTTCTCGATCCCAGCGCGCTCGTAGTCGGGGAGTGTGCCTTGCAAATTGACGGCGGAAGAGGTCTTGCCGTTGGCCGAGACGAGTAGTTTGCTCCCGAAGAAATTGTTTGTGATGTCGAGGAAGGGCACGGCGAGTTCGACGGTGGGAAGATTCCTGAGCGCGACCGCGTCATCATAAGTCAATTCTTTGCGCATCCGCTCCTCGCGCGAGCGGCGACCGATGTGGATGCCGGTTTCATACTTGGTGATGATGATCGAGCGCGTGCCGAACGATTCGATCTCTTTAGTGACGGCGAGGTCGATGCCGCTGATGATCGAAGCGATAGCCATCACGGTCCAGACGCCGATCACGACGCCCACGACCGTTAATGCCGAACGCAGCTTATTGGTGCGCAAAGTCGCCAGCGCCATCTTCAGGTTTTCGTAAATATCGCTGCGTAATAGTTTCATAAAGCTGTTCTTTGTCCGTAGTCAGTTGTCCGTTGCTATCGGTTGGCCGTGCGAGTTGCTACAGATGAAATTTGAACAACGGACAACTGACTGCGGACAACGGACGTTTTTAATCGGCGCGCAGTGCTTCAATCGGGTCGAGTCGCGCCGCCGTCCACGCCGGGATGATCCCGGCCAGCACGCCGATGACGCCCGAGACGCCGACGGCGACGATGACCGCGACGATGGAGAGATAGGTCGGGAAGAACACGGCGGTCAACACGCGCCCGACCACCCACGCGAGCAGCACGCCGGTCGCGCCGCCGATGGCCGAGAGCGTGACGGCCTCCACGAGAAATTGCTTGAGAATGTCGCCCCGCCGAGCGCCGAGCGCCTTGCGAATGCCGATCTCCTTCGTCCGTTCGGTGACGGAGACGAGCATGATGTTCATGATGACGATGCCGCCGACCACCAGCGCAATGGCCGGAACGACGATGGCGACGATGAAGATCGAGCCGAAGATGCGGTCGCGCAAACCCGTGATGGCGTCGGGCGTGATGACGCCGAAGTTATCTTTTTCTTTGGGCGGAATGCGGCGGCGCACGCGCATGATCTGGCGCGCTTCTTCAACGGCGTCGTTGAACAATTCGTCGGACTTGGCGGTGGCGATGAAGTAGAGCGAGCGCTGGCGGGTGAGGCCGCCGAAGTTGTTGGCGTAAGTCTTGAGCGGGATATTGATGAAGTTGTCCTGCGGAATTCCGAGGACGCTGCCTTTGACCGTGGCGACGCCGACGACGCGGTAGGGCAACCCGTCGATGGCGACTTCCTGATTGATCGCGCTCGTAGTGGGAAACAATTTGGCGGCCACGTCCGCGCCGAGGAAGGCGACGCGCGCGGCGACCTGATTCTCCGCCTCGACGAAGAACCGCCCGTCGGCGATATCGATGACGTTGATCTCGGCGACGTTCGCCGTGAACCCGTTGACAGGGACATCGTCGAGCAACACCGCGCCGCGCTTCACCTGCGCCGTGGACGGTCGCGCGCCCGCGCCCAGTTTGTCGATGAGCACGGCGCGGGCGCGCAGGTACTCGAAGTCTTCAAGCGTCAAATCCTTGTTGCGGCGCGTGGCGGCGGCGATGGTGTCCGTGTCCTTAAAGTCTTCAAAAGGGTTGAAGCGTTGAATGGTGAAAGACTTCGCGCCGATGCCGGCGATCTTCTCGTCCACATAGCGGTTGAAGCCTTGAATCAGCGAAACGACGACGACCACCGCCGTCACGCCGATGATCATGCCGAGCAGCGTCAGGACCGAGCGCAACTTGTGCGCCCAGATGGCGGCGAGCGCGAGTTTTAATGTCTCGATGAATTTCACAGCAGCGTTATTACGGGCGCACTTGACGGATTGTTGCAGCCAAAGCCCCGGCCCGTTGGCGGCGGTAAGGCTCGTCGTTTGCGCTCAGTTTCTTTTGTGCTCGTAGATTATGAGCGGCGGGGCGGCAAGGAGCAAATAACCGAAAGGCATCGGGCGAAGAACCGGAAAATCCTTCGCCCGATGCCTTCGCTGCTTCGGCTCTTTCTTATCTGATCTTTTCGTCCTGATCAATGATGCCGTCGCGGATGGAGATGACGCGGTGGGCGCGCGCGGCGATGTCGGGTTCGTGCGTGACGACGATGATGGTGTTGCCTTCGGCGTGGAGTTTCTCGAAGAGGTTCATGATCTCGAGGCTCGTCTTTGAATCGAGCGCGCCCGTGGGTTCGTCGGCCAAGAGCAGGGAAGGATGATTGACGAGGGCGCGGGCGATGGCGACTCTCTGGCGTTGGCCGCCGGAGAGTTCGTTGGGGCGGTGCGTCATGCGGTCGCCGAGTTCGACGGCGAGTAGCGACTGTTGTCCTTTGCAAGTAACTTTACAATGATCTGTAAGATTAAACGTTGACATCCAAATGTGGCGGGCGTATAAGCTGATTGTCGCTTTAGTTCTGTTGACGAAATCCTCATAGATTCCGTTTAATCTCACAATCCACTTTATATAAATAAGGAGTCATTTATAAATCTAAGGAGTCATTACAATGAATTGCCTACAATATCTCGCCTCTCGCAAGTTCAAAATGGTGAGCGTGCTGCTTGTATTACTAGCTGCTTCGCTATGGACGGTATCGTTTACAGGGGCTTCCCCTACCGGCATCGCGCAGCAAGAACAGGACAGGATTATAGAAAAGCAGTCATTTTCAAATGAACCGGTGAAAATAACTGTCGTCAAGACTAAAAAGGGTGCGGTCAATACCGACGAAAAATTTAATGACGGCACTGACTGGCTCAAGGGTTTGAAAATTATTGTGGAAAACACTTCGGGCAAGCCCGTCACCTATGTGAGGGTCGGGCTGAGTTTCCCCAGACCCGAAAATCATGAAACGTCGAAAGAGAATCCTTACGGCGAATCGCTAGAGTACGGAATTAACCCTCTTGTGACCGAAGGCGTTGAAGTAACCAACCAAATCCAAGCTATCGCGCCCGGTAAAAGTATAGAACTGATGATGCCGGACGAGGCTTACGATGGCACTAAGGCGCTTCTGAATGAGCTTAAATTCCCCGAAAACATCAAACGAGTAAAAGTAATGGTCGAGGCGGTCGGGTTTGAAGACGGGACGGCTTGGAATGGAGGACGATTCTGGCGTCGCGATCCGACATCTCCGAAAGGCTGGAGTCCGATTGAAAAACTACTCGGCAGTGCCTTAAACCGCACTGCCATTTTTTTTGACACAAGATTGAGCAGTTCCGAGTCGAGTCGAGTGAAAATGTTTCGCAAGGTCACTTGGGCGGAGCCTCGCCCCGTCCAATTACCCGTTACGCAATGCGGCGAGGTCGGGAACGAGTTTACCCTCCAATGCGGCGATGCAGTCGGTTGCCGCGTCCCGAGCCGTGATTATTACGGAGAAACCGGGCGCGGCGAACGGGTGGAAGTGTTTCGCGAAAACAGAAGATGCAGGAATGCCGACGGCTCCTTCTGTGAACCCAACAGGCAGCGAGAAGTGTTCAGCTCCAGGCCATGTCCACTCCCGACCCCAACACCGACCCCAACGCCAACCCCGGAAGATGATGGCAACTGTTATGGAACCTGTGATCCTGATTTGTATCTGTATTGCATTGGTGGCAGATGCGTCCGGCTGTCGCCCGTGCTCATCGACGTGCTGGGGGATGGCTTTAACCTCACCGACGCGCACAACGGGGTGTACTTCGACATGACACATGAAGGTGTTCGGAGGAAGATGTCATGGACGGCTGCCGGCACGGATGATGCGTGGCTCGCCCTCGACCGCAACGCCAACGGCACGATAGATAGCGGTCAGGAACTGTTCGGCAACTTCACGCCGCAGCCGGCTTCTTTAGAGCCTCATGGCTTCCTCGCGCTGGCTGAATATGACAAGCCGGAACAGGGCGGCAACGCTGATGGCGTGATCAACCGGAGAGATGCTGTTTTCTCCTCTTTGCGCCTGTGACAGGACAGCAATCACAACGGCATCTCGGAAGCGGGCGAGTTACACGCTCTGTCGGCGCTCAACGTCGAAGGCCTGCACCTCAACTACAAGGAGTCGAAACGCACGGACGAGCAGGGCAACCGCTTGCGCTACCGGGCGAAGGTGGATGATGGCAGAGAGGGTAAGGTCGGGCGCTGGGCGTGGGACGTGTTCCTCGTCAGCGGCCAATAGCTAACAGCGTCAACTTAAACACTGAAGCCGCCCGCCAGTCACACAGACCGGCGGGCGGTTTTGCTTTGCTGTGACCTTGCGCTGGTGGCTGCGAGCTATCTGATCCGCTCGTCCTTATCAATGATGCCGTCGCGGATGGAGATGACGCGGTGGGCGCGGGCAGCGATGTCTGGTTCGTGCGTGACGACGATGATGGTGTTGCCCTCGGCGTGGAGTTTCTCGAAGAGGTTCATGATCTCGAGGCTCGTCTTTGAATCGAGCGCGCCCGTAGGTTCGTCGGCGAGGAGGAGCGAGGGATGATTGACGAGGGCGCGGGCGATGGCGACACGCTGGCGTTGGCCGCCGGAGAGTTCGTTGGGGCGGTGCGTCATGCGGTCGCCGAGTTCGACCGAGCGCAGCGAGGCTTGCGCCTTCTCGTGCCGGTCGCCCGCGCTGATGCCCGCGTAGATGAGCGGGAGTTCGACGTTATGGAGGGCGGTGGCGCGGGCGAGCAAATTGAAGGTCTGGAAGACGAAGCCGATCTCTTTGTTGCGGATGCGCGCGAGTTCGTCGTCGTCCATGTCGGAGACGAGCTTACTGTTGATCCAGTAGCGTCCCTGCGAGGGGGTGTCGAGACAACCGATCAAGTTCATCAAAGTTGACTTGCCCGAACCCGACGGGCCGATGATGGCGACGTACTCGCCGCGCTGCACGTCGAACGAGACGCCGCGCAGGGCGTGCAGTTCTTCCGAACCCATCTGGTAAGTTTTCCAGATGTCGCGCATCGCGATGAGCGCGGCGGGGACGGCGTCGTGCGCGAGCAGGTCGCCGTGTTCGAGACGTTGTTCGAGCGGCAGCGGTGCGGTTAAAGTCGCGTTACTCATAAACTCACTTGCTCTCGTTGGCGTTGGCCGCGCCTTCGCCCGGTTTGCGCGTCTGTTTCTTGACGGTGGAATTTTCTTTCAAGGTGCGCAACACACGGCTGGGGCCAGTGATGACTTCCAAATTCTCTTTGAGACCGCTCATGATCTCGATGTCCGACTCGCCCGTGATGCCCGTTTCAACTTGCAGAAACTTGACCTTATTGCCGTCGAGCACATAGACACCCTTGATCTCTTTCGGCTTCTCGCCTTGCGGCGTCGGGGCGGGTGCGCTGTTACCTGTACCGGGCGTCGGCGTCGGAGCCGCTTTCTCGATGACGGCCTGGAGCGGCACGGCGAGCACGTTTTGTTTGGTCTTTGTCGTGATGTTGGCCGTGGCGGTCATGCCGGGGCGCAGGGCGTTTTTCACCTCGTCGGGCATGTTCCTGAGTTCGACGATCACTTTGAACTCTTTCGCCTCTTGCACGTTGACGCGGCTTTGCAGCCCGCCGCCCGTCGTATCCGACTTGCCGACGGCGAGCGGGTTCTTCTGCGTGACGACGCCCTCGATCTCCTTTTCGCCCATGGCGTCAACTTTAACTTTCACGAGCTGCCCGACTTCGACGTTCGCGATCTCGGTTTCGTCCACATTGACTTCGACGTTGATCGTGGACATGTCGGCGATGGTCATCAAGGGAGTTGAAGTGAAGTTGGCGAGCGCGAACTGGCCTTGCCGCGCGGGGATGTCGGCGACGACGCCGGTGAGCGGCGAGAGTTGCGTGGCCTTCGAGCGTTGGCTGGATTGTCCGCGCAGGAGCGCCTGTTGCTGGGTGGCGCGCGATTCGCTCGTGGCAACGCCGGTGCGCGCACGCTGTACACCGATCTGCGTGTCGCGCATGGTGACGCGCTGCTGGTTGATGCGCGCTTTGGCTTCTTCGATGGCGATCATCTGCTGTTGCAATTGCGCCTGTGCGGTGCGCAGGGCGACCTGCGCTTGCTCCATGCGATCCCGCGCGGCGTCGTACTCGAAGCGCGAGGAGACGCCCGCTTCGACCAGGTCCGTCTGCCGTTTCAGTTCGCGTTGCGCGGTGTTGAGATCAACCTGCGCACGGTCGATGTTGGTCTGCGCGGTGACGACTTGCTGGCGTGATTGTGCCAGACTGGTTTCGGCCAACGCGAGTCCCTGCTGCGCCTGCGCCACATTGTTTTCGGCGGTGGTCACTGCCGAACGCGCGTTCTGCACATCGCTGATGGCGGCCTGCACTCCGGCGGCCTGCGCCTCCTGCGACGACTGCAACTGCGTCGGGTCGAGACGGACGAGCGGCTGGCCTTGTTTCACGGCGTCGCCGGGGTTGACGTAAATCTCTTCGATGCGCCCGGCCACTTCGCTCGTCAGGTTGATAAATTTGATGGGGCGCACCTCGCCGGAAGCCGTGACGGTCGAGCGCAGTTCGGGGCGCACCTGCACTTTTACGACCGTCACCTCCGGTTCGTCCTTGCGTCCGGCGGCGATGCTGATGATCACGACCAGAGCGATGACTGCCACCGCCGCCACCGAGATGATGATTTTCTTCTTCCGGCTCAGAGCCATACGTCTTCAACTTCCTTTGATTTGGGGAATCAGGTAACAGTCTGGTTAACCAAAGCTACGACACGGGTCAGCGCCATCGCGGACTATAGTTATAACGCTCGCATCGACAAATCTTTTACGTCCAGAATGCGAAAACAGTTTCAAAAGCTCGTACAAGGAAAAACGGATAACGGAAAATAGTGAATCGTGTCAGACGAGAGGGCAAAATCCGTTGACTGTTGACCATTTACTATTTCCCGGTTCTTCTCGCTTCCAAAGCATTTCCGTTTCGCGTTACAATCCATCATGCTTCAGAGAGGCCAGTGGGGCGGCGCTAAGAAGATGATCACCTGTGAGAGATGTCAGATGGAGAATGTGGACGCCGCGCAATATTGCGACGAGTGCGGGCTGCCTCTGTCCGCCGGAGCGGCGCAGGCCGCCCGGTCTGACGCGAGGACGCCCTCCATCCTGCATATGCTCAATAACCCTGCGGCGCGTGAGGGCGACGCCGATTCCGTGTTGATCTCGCCCGATGCGCCGACCAGACACGACGGCATCACCGGAGATGCGGCGGCGGCGGCCAATGGCGGCTCCGAGTTGACCGTTCCCGTCGCAATGCCCGACGCCGCGCGAGCCATGTCCACACCATCCGAAAGGCTCAGCGCGGCGCATGCGACGTTCATCATCAATCGCGGTCGTTCCGCCGGGAAGGAATTTCCCTTGCACGAGGAGGAGGCGTACATCGGACGTTGGGACGCCGACAGCGGTATCTTCCCGGACGTAGACCTCGACTCCGACGACCCGGAGGCGAAAGTTTCGCGCCGCCACGCTCGCGTCACGCGGCGCGGCGGGCAGTATTACATCGAAGATTTGGGTTCCACCAACGGAACTTTTATCAATCGCGGCAGACGCCTGCTCCCCGGCGACCGCCAACCCTTGAACGATGACGACGAAATCATCATCGGCAAAACGTTTCTACGGTTTCATGTGACGAAATAGCAACCAGTTTTTAGTTTTCAGTAGTCGGCAACATGGATGTTGAATAATCACTGAAAACTAAAAGCTGAAAACTGTAACTGTGATGTCCTCCTGTCCAAATTGCCAAGCGGGAATTACGCCGGCGGATCGCTTTTGCGGCGACTGCGGAACTCCTGTGCCGCAGGGTGCTGTGGCGGCATCTGCGGATTCCGGCGGTCTACTGCCGGAGGCAGATGCTTCCGCGCCGCACGGGGAAGTTGCGCCGCCGTCTCCCGCGCCTGAAGCGGAGAACGCAGTTGCTGCTGTCCCCGAAGCGGAGCGCGCCGAAGCATCCGCGTCCTCCGCCGGTGAAGAAGTTGAAGCGGCAGCCATCGAATCGGATGGGGAGAAGCAGGACGCTGCGCCGGCTGCCGGGGCTTCGACGAAGTCGAACGATGTCAGCGGGACGGGCGAGGTCGGGCCGCAGGCGGCAGCCACAGGCGAAGCGGTGAGCGCGCCGGAAAGCGGGGAAGTGCGCGAGGACAAGGAGCGCACTACGGGCGGCAAGCATGAGCACAACCGGACGAATGCCGTCGCCGGCACTGCGCGTTCCGGCTCGACCGGCAAACTCCGTCATCAGGCCAAACAACTCGAACCGGGCACGATTCTTTATTCGCGTTATGAGATCGTGCGGCGCATCGGCGGCGGCGGTATGGGCGCGGTCTATCTGGCGAAGGACAAGAACCTCGGCGACCAGCCGCGCGCCGTCAAAGAGATGATCCAATCGAACATCGACGAGTCACAGCATGAGAAGGCCATCAACGATTTCAAGCGCGAGTCGATGCTGCTGGCCTCGCTCGAACACGCTTCGATTCCGACTATCTACGATTACTTCTACGATGAAAACGCGGGACGCTTCTACCTCGTCATGAAGCACATCTCCGGCGGCGACTTTCTCGCGCGCCTGAGGAACGCTCCCGGCGGGCGTGTCGATGAAAAGACCGTCGTCGATTGGGGTTGTCAGGTCGCGGACGTGCTCGAATACCTTCATCGTCGCCCCACGCCGATCATCTACCGCGATCTCAAACCCGCCAACCTCATGATCGACGGCGCATCGGGCCGCGTCATGCTCATCGACTTCGGCATCGCGCGCTGGGTGACGACGCAGGAGAAGGGCGTCACGGCGGTCGGCACGATGGGGTATGCTCCGCCGGAACTCTTCAGCGGCAAAGTCGAACCGCGCTCCGACATCTATAGCTTGGGCGCGACGATATTTCATCTCCTGACCGGATCAGACCCGCAGGACAACCCGCTCCTCATCTTCGACTTCAACAAAAACCCGCGCCCGCGCCAACTCGCCCCCTCGCTCTCGAATGAGATGGAAGCGATCCTGATACGCGCCGTCGCCTACAAACCCGAAGATCGTTTTCGTTCGGCGGCTGAACTGCGCGACGCGCTCGCCGCACATCTCGAAAAGCTGCGCGCCGGAGCGGTCACTTACGGCGTCGCCCACAGCGGCGGCGACCGCGTGGGGATGAAGACCATTCAGGTCGAGATGGTCTACTGCGGCTTCTGCGGCGGGCGCATCGCCTACGACGATGTGTACTGCGCGCACTGCGGGCAACGCCAGCCCTTGGCCGTGGCGAGCGCGGCCCTGAAGTCGGCGCGGGCGACGGCCAAGCTGGTCGTGATGGGAACCACCGAACTCGATTCGTCGTTTCAGTTGCACAAAGAGACGAGTCTCGTCGGCAGGAGCGACCCGCATTCGCAAATTTTCCCGGAGATTGATCTCTCGAAGTTCGACCCGCAGACCAAGATTTCGCGCCGCCACGCGCGCATCTTCCGTAAGGGCGATGTCTACCTCGTCGAAGACCTCGGCTCGGTCAACGGCACGGTGCTCAACGATGCGTTGCGGCTCGCGCCGCATCAACCGCGTGCGCTTGAGAGCGGCGACAAACTGCGCCTCGGCGAAACCACGCTCCATTTTTTGATCGGATAGCCAGTTGTCCGCGGTCAGTTGTCAGTTGTTTGTGCTGCGCAAGCAACTGACTAAAGATAGAATTGAGCAATTGACGTGGGACATAACAACGGACAAAGAGCAACGGACAACGGACGTTTTTATCATGGCACAGATGGAAGCGAGGCTGCCGGAAGCGAAAAGGCGGGCGCGTGAGGGCGCAGTGGTGGTCGAGTCGCGTTTGAGAAGAGTCCGCGCGCCGTTTTCGCTGCGGTGCGGCGCGCTGCTCGTCGATTACACACTGGCCGTCGGCATCGTCGCTTTCGCGACGCTCGTGGCGCGCACTCTCGACGGCAGCGAGCGTTCGACGAGCGAAGCGATGCTGGCCTTTGGCTATCTCGCCGCCCTGGCCGTGCTCCTCTTGAACTTTCTCGTCCTGCCCGTCTTTACGGGAGCAACAATTGGTAAGTGGGCTACCGGCTTGCGCATCGAACGCCGCGACGGCGATGCGCTCGGTTTCGGGCACGCCACCCTGCGCCACACAATCGGGTATTTAGTTTCTCTCCTCACACTCGGTTTCGGATTTCTCCTCGCCGTCTTCGACGCGGAAGGCCGTACGCTGCACGACCGCCTCGCCGGAACTATCGTCGTGCTTGAGCGCGAGCACGGCGGCGTGCGCCCGCGTCTGCGTTAAAGTTCCCCGGCCAGTGTTTGAGAGGAGATGGATGACAAAGTCTTGTCCCGTTTGCCAGGCGCCGGCTCCCCCCGGCGCGCGTTACTGCCGCCATTGCGGCGCACTGCTCCAACGCGCGGGCATGTCCGGCGTGTCGCCCATCGCCGCCACTGTGCCCCTCTCCGGTCAAAACACGACGGATGAGATCGTCGCCAACCCAATGCCGCAATTCGCTGCCTCGCACACCGCGGAAGTCACGCGCGAAGAGATGAGCGAGCTCCTGCACGAAGCGCCGCCGGAAAACGGAAAGAAAGAGAATGTCAGGCGAGCGAACGAGCGACGCTCATCCACGGCCCATTCCGCGCCGGATGCTCCTCGCCTTAACACTGCCGACGAACTTCAAGCCGGCGCGGTTCACAGTTCCGCCGAGGATTCAGACGACCCGGAGGAGACTCAAATCACGATCCCGGTGAGACCGTTGACCGCGCGTAACTTACCGGCGGACGCCGCACTCGCCGCACCATCGAATAACACGATGCCGGAATTCAATGCCGCGCCGCGCCAGGTGACGCCCTCGCCCGCCGCGTCTCTTCAGCCGGGGGCGAGCGCGGCAATTGTTGCTCCCCTTGTGACACCGTCCACAGAGGCGCGCGCCTTTCGCGTGTGGCTGGGGCTGGGCGGTTTATCCGTCATCGTCATCTGCGGCGTGATTGGCGCGCTCTGGTTCAATTCGCGGCAGCCGCAGCAGCAGCAGCAGGGGCACACTCCGACCGCTGCTGTCGCGCCGCCCGCCGCCCCCGGCGAATCCGCTTCCGCCTTTAGCGATCCGGCGCAACTGGCGAATGCGAAACTGGCGGAGGCCGAAGCGTTGCTCGTTTCCGGCAAGGCTTCGGAGGCAATGGAGCGTTTGCATGAAGCCGCTCGGCTCGACCCCGGAAACGCCGAGCCGCACCGCCGGCTCGCGCGCCTGTTGCTCGCGAGCGGCGCGCAGCGTGAGAGCATCGAAGAATTTCGCGCGGTCACACGCCTTGATGCGAACGACGCGCAGGCGTGGCGCAGTCTCGCCGTAGCGCAGTTTGCCGAAGGACGTTATGCCGATGCGGTAGAGACTTATCGCGGCTTCGGCGAAGCGCAGCCCGCCGCTTTCGCTCAGGACGCGGTGCAGTTGTCCTACGCCGATGCGTTACGCCTCGCGGGTCGCAACGCGCAAGCTCGCTCGATTTATCGCCGCCTCGCTTCGTCGTCCGATGCGAAGATCGCAGGCGCGAGCCAACGGCACATCGGACTGCCGCCGCCCGCCGCCGAGGATGAGGCGCAACCGGATGAGGATATGAAGCGCGCAGAGACACATGGGGAGACGAGCCGCCAGCCAGCCACGTCTCCAACTCTCGCGCCCGCTGTGCCTATATTCTCCGTTCCGCGTGACGGGAATGAGACGCTCGCGCGCCCGAACGCTCTCTCGCCGGCGGAACATTACCAGCGCGGTGTCGGTTTGTGGACGACGAATCGCGCGGCTGCCGTAGCGGAGTTTCGCGCGGCGGCGGAGCGGGGCAATTCCGAGGCCAGCTATTACCTCGGCCTCAGCCTCGCCGAAGGACGCGACCCGCGCGCCCTCAAACGCGCCGACCTCGTCGCCGCGCTCGTCCATTTCGGACGCGCTCGCAAAAGCCGTTTCCGCGCGCCCGCGGCCACTTACGAAGAGCAACTGGGCAGGGAACTCGACCGCAGAAGAAATCAACAAAGCAATGACAAGTGACGAGTGACGAATGACGAGTTAAAATGCTTGTTCCGGCTTGTCACTTATCGTTCGTTATTCGTCACCTAAAATCATATGCCTGACCTCATTGTTAATTATCCTGACCGCGCCTCCGATAGTTTTCCCCTCGGACGGCTCCGCATCACGATTGGCCGCTCGGCGCGCAACGATGTGTGTATCCCCGACCCTTTCGCTTCGCGCGTCCATGCCGAAGTGCGGCGCGAGGGCGGCGTGTACATCTTGCAGGATTTGGGTTCGGCCAACGGCACGCTCTACAACGGCCTGCGAGTTGAAGTGCCGCTGCCGCTCACGCCCGGCGGTCGCATCCAGATCGGCGAAACCGAGATCATCTTCAAAGATAAGGAGGCGGGAACTGCCGCCACCATGATCGCCGAAGGTTCGACCTCGCTCCCCGAAGCGACCATCGCGCTCAACTCTGATCAACGCTCCACTTCCGGTCTGCTCGAAGCCATCGAGGATGCGCGCACGCAAGGCAGCGGCGAGATGCAGCGCCCCGCCGCTGCCGGAACCATCATCAATGCGACGCGCGCCGGGGTCGCCGTGCAACAGGGCGATTTGCTCGCCCTCATCAGCAAGGTGAGCGTCACGCTGCTGGCGCCCGCCACGCTCGACGAGACGTTGCGGCAAGTGGTCGCGCTCGTCTTCGAGGCCGTGCCCGCCGAGCGTTGTTTGATCATGCTGAAGGATGTGAAAGCGGAACTCAAAATCCGCGTTGCGCAGTTGCGCCACAGCAAAGAGGAGATCGGCGAAGTGCGCGTCAGCCGCTCGATCATCGAAGAGGTCGTCGGGCAAGGTCGCTCGGTCCTGACCTCCGACGCGCAGCACGACCCGCGTTTCATGTCCTCGACGATGACGATTCAGGGCATTCGCTCCGTGCTCGCCGTACCTTTAGGCGTCGGCGAACGCATCTTCGGCATGATTTACGCCGACTCGCCGCTCGCCGAAGCCAAATTTTCGCAGGATCATCTGACGGTCTTGACGACGCTCGCCTCGGTCGCCGCCATCCGCGTCGAGAATGCGCGGCTGATGGAAGAGGATTTGGAGCGCGAACGCTTCGAGCGCGAACTGAATCTCGCGCGCGAGATTCAACAACGCTTCCAACCAAGCGCCGCGCCGAACGTCGCCGGTTACGAAATGCAGGGCATTAGTTTCCCCTGCTACGAAATCGGCGGCGACTACTACGATTTCATCCAACGCCCCGACGGGCGCATGGTCATCGCCCTCGGCGACGTGTCGGGCAAAGGCACCTCAGCCGCCCTGCTCATGTCGTCGCTCCACGCCGCGATGCACGCGCAAATCTCCACACGCCAGACGCTCGGCGAAACCATCTCCGCCGTTAACCGTTATCTGGCGGAGACGATCCCGCTCAATCGTTTCATCACTCTCTTTTGCGCCGAACTCGACCCACAGACCGGCTCGCTCTCCTTCCTGAACGCCGGCCACAATCCGCCGCTCATCGCCCACGCGGGCGGTTCGATGGAACAACTTGCGGCGGGCGGCATCCCGCTCGGCATCATGGCGGATGCCCTCTATCGCGAAGGCCGCACCCAACTCCAACCCGGCGACGTGCTCGTCATCTACTCCGACGGCGTCTCCGAGACGACGAACGCGGCGGGCGAAGAATTCGGCCCCGTGCGCCTCTACAACGTCGTCGCACGCCATCTCGAAGCCACCGCCGCCGCCATCCGCGACAAGATCGAAGCCGACCTCACGCGCTTCGCCCAGGGCACGCCCGCCAACGACGACATCACCCTCGTCATCGTCAAACGTCAGGCCGAAGGCGCGATGGTCGCAACGGGTCGGGGATAAAAATTAGGTAGAAGATATGAGCAGGGCGAACGCATTATAAACCTCAGTAAAAAGGCACTTACGGTATTTGTGTTGAGCAAAACAGCAAATTCAATGCTGAAAACCGGAGTCACAAAGCTCTTATCTGCCGAAGATTTTGCGCCTGCCTGTAGTGCTAGCCGACAGAAACCAAAGAAATGCTAACGTTTTGCCGTTTATGCTTAGTTCTATGACCACAACATTTATAATGCGTTCGCCCTGCCAACGGCGGACACTCCACTTCCATTTTTATAAAAAACTGCTAACATCCCGATAAATAGTATTTGTATAATAATCCGATAGGGGGTAAGGTAATTCCTCTAACTTGTTCCGGCATCCTGTTGGCGCATGTATTCATCGTATTACCGTTCTCCTGACTCTGAGGTAATCGCATGGCGTCATTATCAATTCCAAAGCAGATCGCAAGTGGGTTAACAAGTATCGCCACCCTCCCGGAGGAGCCGTTCCAAGAACTCCTCTCGGCACTTGACGGTATCCCTCTAAAAATAAAGCAACATGGTGTATTTGATGACTCGTCTCTCAGTCTAAAGACAATTCCGCCCGATGAGCTGAAGGAAATTAAGGAAGCTTTATTTCCTCTTATCGCAGGTCAAAGTACTAGTACAACACCTGTCTCGGACTATGTTGATAGTATCGCTGATTCATTGAAAGAATCAGATGAAGAAGATGTCGGGTGGGCGCACTCTAATGAGACTCTTAATAGGTTTAAGGAGCGTTTAACTCGCCTCTTTAGCGTAGAGTCTCTACGGTTAATAGGCAAAGCGCGCAATGTTTTATTTAGACACGCGCAGACCTTTAGTAGCGCACGCATTGTATCGGATATTCGCCCTGTTTTTAAAGAGGAAGCCGAAGAGCCTCCTGTCGCAGCGGTGATAGTACACATGCTTAATATCGTTTACCATAGTAGCGGGGAACGGAAAGAATTTGTTGTCGCATTAGATACTACAGATATTCATCTTATGATGGATTCGCTAAAGCGCGCAGAGAAAAAGACCAAGAGCTTGGAATCCACTATTGCCTCGACAAACATGACCTACATTGAGGTGGTTTAAGGGCAGGTTATGGCAGAAATAACGATAGAACGAACAGCAGACGGCATAGTCATTGCAAAAGAGAAATGGCTAGATGAGTTTACAAAGCCAGAGAAAGTAGCACACGAAAAACAACGAGAAATTTGGGAATACCTCCGCAAACTTGAAGAGTTGAATGAAAGTAAAAGCGTGCAAATCGCTGCTCTTCAAGATCATGCCCGCAAGCTAGATGAGCAAGCAATCCTTCTTCAGCAGCAAGTAGAAGAACGAGCGCAAGAGTGCGCTAGAGAAACTGATCCTGGATTAGAAGAAGAGTTTGGTGCTCTAGTAGATCAGTGGCGTGCAGAGACAATGCACCTTTCATCTACCACTGAAAAAGCAATGAACCTTGCCTACCAGCAGATCATTGGAATGGGCAAGGAAGTATTGCCTTTGATTCTTAGGGAACTTCAGTATAGAGGCGGGCACTGGTTCTGGGCTCTCTCAGTAATCACGCGGGGACGGGAGAATCCAGTGCGCCCCGAAGACAGGGGTAATGTAAGAAGAATGGCTCAAGCATGGCTTGAGTGGGGAAGACTGAAAGGATATTTGCAGGAATAACTCTCACATGTCTGCTGCTGATATTTGGATACAACAAAAATTCCAGAAGCTGCAAACTAGCCCGTATAAGATAACGAGTGAGGCCACGGATACTTATAACTGTATCGCTTGGGCGGCAGGGGATACAGATAACTGGTGGTGGCCTTCACCTTTTGACTTTTGGCCGGTCGAACCACGCCAAGCAACAAAAGATGGGTTTATTGCAGCTTTCCAAACGCGCGGTTATGAGCCTTGTGCCGATAGTAATTGGGAGAGCGGTTTTGAAAAGGTTGCTCTTTATTTCAACTCTGCTGGCCCGCAACACATGGCAAGGCAACTTGCTGATGGTAAGTGGACGAGCAAACTAGGCGAGGGTTGGGATATTGAACATCCGACGCTTGAAGGCGTGGAATCTAATGATGGTAGTGGCTCAATGACGTGAGAGAGCCACTGAGCGATTGTAGTAATGCAGAAACAACCGCAAACAGGTTTCGTGCATTTCATCCGACTTGAAAAACGACAACGACTTTCTGACGAAGTGAGCGAGC
>JBPCIP010000008.1:0-7564 GCA_051006195.1 Pyrinomonadaceae bacterium | reverse complement strand
AAACTGATGGTTTTAGTGAGGCGGACTTTAAGCAAATATGGCTATCCGCCGGATAAACAACAGAAAGCTATTGACACGGTAATGAAGCAGGCCGAGTTGTTAGCCGACTCGTTAATTCAAATTTGGTAACGTGAAGTCAACGTAAGGAATTTACTATAGCGGTTCTCGCATGAGTGCGCCTGCCACTATAACGAACTTGGTTCACAAACGCTTTGAATGGACTGATGATCTGCTGATTCAGTTTGTACGCATCCGAGCGAGAACCACGATATACGCCCACAAAGTTGAAACGGGCAGTCAATCGGCTGCCCGTAACTATTTGATTTTAATGGTGCACCCGGCAAGATTCGAACTTGCGACCCCATGATTCGTAGTCATGTACTCTATCCAGCTGAGCTACGGGTGCATAAGGGGTGAAACGATAGGGACGAATATACGGACGGCTTTCACGGGTGTCAAGCGAGCGTCAAATGAACCTAATCAGTCGTTTTAAGGGGACATGCCCGTGAAAGATATTTCGGCTCAGCGGGCGAAATATCCGGGGCGCGTGCGGGCGATGGTGTCGGGGCGGGCGACTTGAATCTGGATGGCGCGCCACTGCCCGCCGCGCTTTTGTGAGCCGGTCGATTGATAGGCGATGGTGTAGAGCGTGCGCACCTCGGCGGCGACTTCGGCATAGAGACGCGCCATGTCTTCGAGGCGGTTGATCTCGTGGAGTCGCCCGCCAGTGCGGTCGGCGAGGCTATGCAGGCGCGTGCGCGCGGAGGCGTAGATGGCAAACTGCTGCGGCGTCGGTTCGCTGAGTCGCTTGATTTCTTCGGGCGGCGTCCCTTTGTTGGCAGTGATGCTCAGGGTGGCGCGGTCGGCGAGACGTTTGAGGTCGCCGGAGGGCAGCGCGAGCGGGTAGACCGTGACGCCCTGGCGGTCGGCGGCGTCGAGCACGGCGGCGACTGTCGCATTGGCGTCGGGCTTGACTGCTGCGACTGCGGCGGCGGCGGTCGTGGCAGTGGCCGATGCCGCGCGATCCTCTTTCCTCGCGTCGCTATCGATTCCGTCGGTGAGCACCACAATCGCTTTGCGGCGATTGCCTTCCCGCGCGAGCGCGTCGAGCGCAAAGCGCAGGGCTTTATAAAGATTAGTGTCGCCGCTGCCCGCTGCCCGGTTGATAGCGAAAGCGATCTCCGGGCGATTGCTCGTAAAGCCGGTGAGCGTCTCCATGCGGTCAGCAAACTTGACGCTTCTCTTCCCCTCTTTCTTCTCCGTCCAGAAGGAGATTACCGCCACGCGGTCGGCGGGCGAGAGCGCGTCGATGAAACGCAAAGCCGATTGTTTGAGTTGAGTGCGAAAGCTGAGGGTCGAGCCGGACATGTCGAGCAAGAGCACGAGGCTGAACGGCTGTTCGGTCGTCTCGAAGTTGAGAATGGTCTGCGGCACGCCGTCCTCATAGACCGCGAAATCGCCGCGCGTCAAATTGGTGACGGCGCGGCCTCTGATGTCGGCGACGCCGACGTTCAGGCGCACGAGGTTGGCTTCGACCGTGACCTTCTCCTCATCATCTTGCGCGCGGGCGACGCCGGCGGCGCACGCACACAGGAACACGGCGGCAACGGCGCAAAAGATACGCCGGAAAAATTGACGAGTGAAAAGTTTTTGCTGAATCATCGCTTCTGAAATCGCCCGGGGCGCGGCTCTCAGTATGCTAAAGGTACGCTGCCCTTTGCAAGCGGCACGCTTCCAGCGGCGCACACGCGAAATGACAGTGCGCTCTACTTGGAAGCAACACGAGGCAATCGAAATAACGGCAAAACGAGAAAAGTCTCGCACGCATCACGAGCGATGCGTGCGAGACTCTTTTGGTGCTCCGGGCGATGGGCGCGTTGCTTGTCGCATGGCGCGATGCGGCTGAGCGAGGCGCGAAAATCCGTGGGCTAGCTGACGGCTTTAAGCGTGCGGCGGCGCGTGCGACGGGGCGCGGCGGCGGCAGAGCTTGGAGCGATACTGGCCGGAGCGGCTTCCTCAACTTCGTCGAACGCGGGCAGCGATGCGGCTTTGGCCGCCGTGCGACGCTGGCGGCGCGCGACGGCGCGTTCCTCTTCAACTTCAGCGAGGCGTCGCGCCTTCTCGATGCGCTTGCGCGGCACGAGTTGGAATTTGAGTTCCATCTCCTGCGCGACTTTGTAAATCGTCTGCGGTTTCGTCCCGCGCGCGGCGCGGCGTAACACTTCCTCGTGTCCCAGCAATTCCGCGCGTCCCTCTTTATCGACCCAGATGTATGCGGCTTCGGCCATCTCTTGCTTTACCTCCAAACTGATCAATTCGCGCATGTCCACGGCGGTCGCAATCGGCCTCGCAATTGACACGACGGGCAATGAGCGCGACGCGGCGGCAGGAGACAACTGATGCTCGTTCCCGCGCCGTCCGGCGTAATAATCCGCGACGAGCACATCGACCCTTTCTCGATGCTCGTCATAAAAAAGCGCGAAATCCTGACAGCGAGTGCGGTACAGACAACTGACCGAACAGACCAGCGCGTCCTTGAAATGCCCGTAGCGATTGCAATAAAGTTTCAAACGCATCAGCTTCACCGGCAATTGTGGCGCGAACACGAAATGATTAAAAAGGACACACAGCTTGAAGCTGCACGAGAGCCTTCTCGTTCGTTCGGGAGCGGGTAAAGACTATAACAGGTTTGTTCCGTCCATGCAACATTCGCCAATATATGAAACAGCAGCAAGAAAGCCGGGCAGGCGAAAATAATTTCGCTCTCCTCGAACAATAGAGCGTATAATTTCGCCTCGACGACAGAACAGCCAGCCTCAAGCGTTCTTACAATTCGTTACGACTGAAGCCTTTGATCTCTGGTAGCGGCGCATTGCCAATGGCGTGACCTCACACGCGAAGGAGATAACCGAAATGTACAAACCGAACTTTTGCGCGGAGTGCGGCGGGCGCGTCGCTCGTCTGCGGTGGCGCGTGTGGACGAGTCGCCGTTTTTGCGAAGGGTGCGATCAAAGATTTCGCCGGAGTCGAATCATCAAGCCGCTGCTCGCGTGCGCCGTGCTGGTTGCCGCCGGCTACATCGGCGGGCGGGCATCGCGCCCCGCCGCGCCGCCGCTCGTCATCACGCGAGGCCAGTTAAATGCTCCGGCGTCGATCTCGAAAGCTGCCCTGACGAATCTGGAAACCGGCGCGGCGACCAATGCGACCGCGCCCGCTTACGGCGCAGACGGCACGACGGCGGAACGCCCCACCGACCCCGCAGAGATCGTCTCCATCTGCGGCGCACGCACGAAGAAGGGGATGCCCTGTTCGCGGCGCGTGCGCGGCACAGGGCGCTGCTGGCAGCACCGTGGCAAATCCGCGATGTTGTCCGCCGCGAAGCTGGTCGTGCGCGAATAGAACCAGACCACTTGCAAAATTGATAACTCTGACTTTGTCAGTACCGCCCGGCTTGAGATGTGCGGGTTTGCCATAGCACTTGAACGCGCCCGGCTTGAGGCGGCGCTGACAAAGTTAATATTGGCTGCATTGCGCTTCGCCAGCTAAATCGGATTTGATTCTCAAGATACCCGCTTGGCGTGGCCGCGCCGTCTCGACTACAATGGGCGAGTTACTCCTGCAAAACTGTTCGCTAACACTAAAGAATTTCCTGTCCGCAACAATCAAACGAGCGCGTCGCTGCACCGGAAGCAGCGCGGCGAGTCGTCTTCCTCCGGGGCAACCTTCTATTTCAGTGGAAAAGATAATGAAGAAAAACTACCTGTTCGCAATCGCTATCATTTTCGTCGCTTCCTCCACGGCCTTCAGCAAAGAGGCGCGGCTGGTTCGTTATCCGCATTATCATCAAGGGCGCGTCGCGTTCAGTTATCTGGGCGACATTTGGACGGCAGACGAGACGGGGCAGAACATTCAACGTCTCACCGTCCACAAGGCGCGCGACGTGTACCCGCGTTTTTCGCCCGACGGCAAGTGGCTCGCTTTTTCGAGCGACCGCAACGGCAATCTCGATGTGTATCTCATGCCCGCTGGCGGCGGCACGGTGAAGCAATTGACCGCGCACTCGGCGGACGATTCCGTCTTGAACTGGATGGCAGACGGGCGCGGCGTGCTCTTCTCCGCCAATCGCGGCGAGGACTTTACGCCCCGGCTCTACACGGTCGGCGTCGATGGCGGGATGCCCGTGAGCGCGGGCGCGGACATGGGCGTGCAAGGCTCTTACTCGCCCGACGGCGGGCGGCTCGCCTACAACCAGAAGGCGCAGAGTTACTGGCGCAAGTATTATCGCGGCTCGATGCAGAGCGATGTCGTCGTGATGGACATCGCCTCAAAGCGGTTCACGAATTTGACGGATTTCGAGGGGCTGGACTCGTGGCCGATGTGGGCGCGCGACAACTTCATTTATTTCGTCAGCGACCGCGAGAGCGGCGGATTGACGAACATCTGGCGCGTGGCGGAGGCGGGCGGCAAAGCCGAGCGCGTCACGTCTTTCAAGAGCGGCGACGTGCGCTGGCCCGCCATCAGCGCGGACGGCAAAATCATCGTCTTCGAGCATGATTTCGGCATCGCCAAACTCGATCTCGCAAGCAAACGCGTGACGCCGATCAAACTCGACATCGCCGCCGAGACGCAGGAGAGTTTGAGCGAGGTGCGCGACTTCAGTTCGCAGGTTGACGATTATGCGCTCGCCCCGAATTCGCGCCGCATCACTTTCTCCATCCACGGCGAAGTGTTCACCGCGCCCGTCGAGGAAGGCGACTTGCGGCAGATCACCGACAGCCCGTGGCGCGACCGCAACGTCGCATACTCGCCCGACGGCAAATGGATCGCCTTCGTCTCCGACCGCAGCGGACGCGAAGAGATTTACGTCCTCGCTGCGGACGGCGCAGGCGAACCGCAGAAGCTGACAGACCTCGACGAACTGAAGTTCGCCTATGCGTGGTCGCCCGATTCCACCCGAATCGCCTACGCCGCTTCGGACAACAAACTGCGCGTCGTCAACGTCCAGACGAAGGGGGTGGTGGAACTCAGCATGTCGCGCTACGGCCAGATCGGTGCGCCTTCGTGGTCGCCCGACGGCAAGTGGATCGCTTATGCGAAACCAGATTTCACGCGCACGAGCGACATCTACATCGCCCCGTCAGCGGGCGGCGAAGAGAAAAAAGCGACCTTCGATTCCGCCAGCGACACGGGCGCGCGTTTCTCGCCCGACGGGCGCAAACTCTATTTCCAGCGCATCGAGCAGAGCAGTTTCAACGCCGGTCAACCCTCGGTGCAAATCTACGCAATCGCGCTCGAAAAATTGGAGCGCGACCCGGATGATCCCGAAGAGCGCGCCGAGCAGGAAGCCGCCCAAGCCGCGCCACAACCTTCCGGCGAAGCTGGCATGGGAGCGGGCGCGATGCGCCCGAATCCGGCGCAGGCCAAGCCGACCCCCAAGCCCATCGTGATCGACTGGCCCGGTCTCAAACGCCGCACGCGGCAGTTGACGCGCATGCCCTTCGCCGTGACGGGCTACAACCTCTCGCCTGATAGCCGTACCGTCGTCTTCGTCTCCAGCGAACCGGCGGGCGCAGCGAGCGTCCCGGTCGTCTATTCGATACAGGACGACGGCAAACGTCTCACGCGCATCACCTCCGGCACGCCTCCGGGCGAAGGCGCGGGGCAGGGCGGCGCGGGGGGCGGCGCTTTTGGGGGCGGCGTCTCCAATCTGAATGTCTCGCGCGACAATCGCATGCTCTTCTTTCAGGAAGGCCAGTACGTCTACAGCGTCTCGATGCCGCCGCCGCTCGCGCCCGGCGCGTCCGCCAGCAGCGCGCCTCCATCCACCGCGACGCCGCCCGCCGCTCGCAAGCGCGTCAACTTTACGGCGAAGGTCAAAGTTGATCGTCCCGCCGAGTGGGCCGAGATGTTCGACGATGCGTGGCGCACGATGAAATATCGTTTCTATGATGTGAAGATGCACGGCACGGACTGGGACGCGATGCGCGCCAAATACCGACCGCTCGTTGAATACGTCGGCGACCGGCAGGAGTTGCTCAACATCGTCAACGAGATGATCGGCGAACTCAACGCCTCGCACACGGGAGCCGCGCCGCCCCCGCCCGCACAAACCGGCGGCGTCTCCACCGGGCATCTCGGCCTCGAACTCGAAGCGCAAGCGCAGGCGGGACGCTATCGCGTCACGCACATCTACGAAGAAGGCCCGGCTGACAAGGACTGGGTCAAGGTCAGCGTCGGCGATTACCTGATCGCCATCGACGGCAAACCCGTGCGCGCGGGCGACGAGTACTGGCAACATCTCAATTACCGGCTCAACCGCAAAGTGGCCGTCACCTTCAACCACAAGCCGTCGGAAGAGGGGGCGTGGCCGACGCGCATCGAACCGACTTCGATGGGCAACTACAGCCAGTTGCGTTACGAGCGTTGGGTCAAAGCGCGGCGCGAGATGGTGTCTAAACTCTCGAACGGGCGCGTCGGCTATCTGCACATCCAGGCGATGAACCCGCCCAGTTTGCGCAAGTTCGAGAAGGAACTGCGCGAGTACCGCGACAAGGAGGCGTTGGTCATCGACCAGCGTTGGAACGGCGGCGGCAACATCGAACAGGAGTTGCTCGGCATCCTCGTTCAGCGGCAATATCAAGTCTGGCAGCCGCGCGGCACGGAGCCGACGACGCGCCCCTCCGCCGGTTTCTTCGGCCCCAAAGTCGTTTTGCAAAATTGGCGTTCGGCTTCAAACGCGGAGATGTTCCCGGCGGGCTTCCGCGCTTTGGGACTCGGCAAAGTGATCGGCACGCCGACGATGGGCGCGGTCATCGGCACGGGCAGCTACAGCCTCATCGACGGCTCCACGGTGCGCACGCCCGGCGTCGGCGTCTACCTCTCCGACCGCGGGCAAACCAACATGGAGAACAACGGCGTGCGCCCCGACATCCTCGTCGATAACACCCCGGAAGAAACTCTCTCCGGGCGCGACCGCCAACTCGAAGTCGCCGTCGAAGAACTGCTCAAACAACTCAAGAGCGGCAACAACTCGATAGCGAACAAATAGACGACGGGCGCACAGGCGCAAAAGACGATAAGGGGGAAGTGAGACGGCCAGCCCGTCTTACTTCCCCCTTATCGTTTGGCCGACTCTTTCCCGATTCTTCTTTTTTAAGTCAAAGAAAAAGTTTGAGTTGCTTTGCAGCATTTTGCTACTCTCACATCGTTACTCTCACGCCAACAGAAATTGTGCTTTCGTTTGAAAGACAGCCATGTCCAAATTTATTGACGCCTTTGCGCGCATCAGGCCGCGCCTGCTGGCAATGAGTCCGTTGGTGGCGGCGGGCGCGGTGGCCTCTGTGGTCGCGGCTCCCGACCCGACTACCGGCGCTATCGTTGCCGTTGCCGTTGCCCAGATATTGGGAAACATTGCCGGGAACATCGTTGCCACTGACCTTCACGCGACCCTCGCGGAGCGCGTGTTGCATGATGACGTGCTGAAAAATCACGACCTCGCACGCGCCGTCAGAGACACCATCGGCGCGATCATCCGCCGGGCGGCGAAAGATATACCCGACGAAAA
>JBPCIP010000007.1:0-15758 GCA_051006195.1 Pyrinomonadaceae bacterium | reverse complement strand
GTCGCCGAATAGAAAAGATGGGAGTCCAGAGGGAACGATGTTCCCTCTGGTCAAGGGCGGGGTCAATACCCCGCCCGCGAAGTCGAGGCGTGCGGCGCGTTAGCGACGCCGCCGAGAAAATTTATTGGTTATTGATCAAAAACACAGGTTTCAGCGATAATATGCTCAAACTTATAAGGAGCTTCTAATATGAATTTCCTGAAATATGAGTTCGATGCCGGCCCCAACGATATTATCCGGGTGCATCTGGATAAGCAGGCCAATGTTCGGCTGTTGGATTCCAACAACTTCCAAAAATATCGTAACGGACAGCAGCACACCTATTATGGAGGTCATGCGAAGACTTCCCCAATAAATTTGAAGCCACCTCATCAAGGTCATTGGTATGTCATTGTTGACTTAGGTGGGTCTTCGGGTACTGTGCGCGCTTCGGCTGAGAAGTTAGCGGCATGAACAAAGAGGAACAGAATAAGCAGGAAACCACAACTCCTCAATCGCTACCGCCAGCAATAGAAGTACGTTGGGCAGCCTATGGCAAACTTACGCTTTATCCTGTTGACGAGAGCGAGCTAGAACTCCTCGCGCAAGGGTCGCCGGATTCCCTGTACTTAAATTTCGCGGTTTTCCTCTTGTCTGTTTCCGTCTCTTTTTTGACTGCTCTCTTAACCGCAGTTGTTTCAAATAAAGTTTTCACCGTCTTTGTCGTTATCACTACACTTGGATTTATTGTCGGCTTATTCCTGATGATTTTGTGGTTTAGAAAGCGGCGATCTGTCTCAGAGGTGGTTGATAAAATCAAAAAGAGGCTGCCGCCCGAAGGCATTCAGGAAAAATAAGCCGACCTCGAAAACAACCACGCGGAACGCTGAATTTATTCAATGCGTCCAAAATTCATCGTTCCCTGATCATCCTTCATCCATGTTTCTCCAACAGCCCACGCCCACGCCGCCCGCGAATCTCACGGAAGTTTTCGCCGCGTTGCAGCGCGACTTGTTGCGCGCCCTGCCCGGCATGTTCAGGGGCGTGCTGGTCTTTCTCATCTTCTGGCTGGTGGCTTGGGCTGGGCGGCGCATCATCGCTTACACCGCGCCGCGCGTGAGGGCGGATACGGGCGTCGTGTTGCTGCTGTCGCGCGTTTATTACTACGGCATCCTCATCTTCGGCCTCATCACCGCGCTCGGAGCAGGGGGCTTGAACGTGAGCGCGCTCGTGACGGGTTTGGGTTTGACGGGCTTCGCGCTCGGCTTCGCTCTGAAGGATGTGCTCTCGAATCTGCTCTCCGGGATCATGCTGTTGCTCTATCGCCCGTTCCATATCGGCGATCAGATCAGGATGGGAGAGTACGAGGGAAAAATCGAGACCATCCGCATGCGCGATACGCTCGTGCGCGCCGCCGACGGGCGGCTCATCGTCATCCCGAACACCAAATTGATCACCGAAGTCGTCGTTAACAACACCCACGTCCGGGAGTTGCCTGCGGCTGAAGGGCGCGACGCTGCGCCCCGTCTCAACGCCCCTGCCGCCCCCCCCGCACCGTCCGAAACAGAGGGCGAATTTTGGGAAACTCCGCCACAGTAATTTTACATTCTTAACGCAACCACGCGCCCCTTTGATCGTATCTAAAGAGTATTCGTGAGAATTGACATACCTGTTCGGAACGATTTGAACATCCAGAGGTTTTTACAACAGAGGTGCAACAGATGAATCAGGAAATACTTATTAAACATCGCGCGTCGGCCAGAGCGCACGGGTTGGCGCGGCTGGCGTCGGCGCTCGTCGTGGCTTTTGCCTTAGTCGGGTGCAGTTCAGTCCGCTCGCAGGTGGGGAACAACAACGCTCCCGTTACTTTCGCGCCGACAACGCCGGGCGCGACGACAGCGGGCGCAGCAGCAGGCCAGCCGCAGAACTCTTACGCCGACCTGGTGGCGCGCGTCGCGCCAGCCGTCGTGACCGTGCGCTCCGAGCGGCGTGGCCGCGCCGCGCAGCAACACCCGTTTATGGACGATCCGAGGTTTCGCGAATTCTTCGGCGACCGCCTGCCGCGCGGGCCGCAGACGCCGCGCCGCGAAGAAGGTTTGGGGTCGGGCGTCATCGTGACGGCGGACGGCTACATTTTGACGAACCACCACGTCGTTGACGGCGCGGATGAAGTCAAAGTTGAGATGAACGACCGCCGCGTGATGGACGCGAAAGTAGTCGGCTCGGATCAACCGAGCGACCTCGCCGTGTTGAAAATCAACGCGACGAATTTGCCGGTCTTGCCGCTCGGCAATTCCGACCAGGTGCGCGTCGGCGATATCGCGCTCGCCCTCGGCAACCCGCTCGGCATCGGCCAGACCGTCACCTCCGGCATCATCAGCGCCAAGAACCGCGCCACCGGCCTCGGCGACGGCAGCTTCGCCGACTTTATTCAAACGGACGCCCCCATCAATCGCGGCAACTCCGGCGGCGCGCTCGTCAACACGAACGGCGAACTGATCGGCATCAATTCGCAAATCCTCTCGCCTTCGGGCGGCAGCATCGGCATCGGCTTCGCCATTCCGTCGAACATGGCGAAGGGAGTGATGGAACAGTTAGTGAAAAACGGTAAAGTTCGGCGCGGCCAGCTCGGCGTGCAGATACAGGATGTCACGTCCGACATCGCGGCGAATCTCGACTTGAAGGAGATACGCGGCGTCATCATCAGCGCGGTTACGCCGGGCAGCGCAGGCGAACGCGCCGGGTTGAAGCAGGGTGATGTCATCACTGCTCTCGACAACGCGCCGGTCAACGATGTCAACGGATTGCGCAACCGCGTCGCGAGCGCCGCGCCGGGCGCGGACGTAATGCTGACCATCGTGCGCGACGGGCGCGAGCAACAGGTGAAGGCCACGCTCGGCGAGTTCACCCAGACGGCGCAACGCGGCGAAGACAATTCCGGTTCGGGCGACGGCGCGGCGGGCGGTGAGAGCGCCGGCAAACTCGGCATCCGCGCGCAGTCGCTGACGCCCGAACTCGCCGCCGAGTTGCAGTTGCAGAGCGGCGCGCAAGGCGTGGTCGTGGCGGACGTTGACCCCGATGGCCCCGCCGCCGTTGCCGGCATCCAACGCGGCGACGTGATCGTGCAGGTTAACCGGCAGCCGGTTCGTTCAACGGCGGATTTGACCGCCGCCATCGGGCGCAACGCCACGCGTCCCGCACTGCTGCTCATTAATCGTCGCGGCACGACGAGCTTTCTCACCGTCAAACCCAAAGCGTAAGGAAGCGACGAAAGTAAAAGGGCTAAAGGCAAAAGTGAAGATCAGCCGCGCTCGCGCTGTTCTCTTCACTTTTGCCTTTTTGCTTTAATAGCTATACTGCTCTCACTCCCGTGAATTTACAGACGACAAGTTTTGCGGCGCGATTAACGCCTCGCGCGAAGGCAAATTTTCACTTAAAAGATGTCGGCGAATGACTTGCAAATTATGACTAACGACGCGGCGCGCAAGCGCGATGCCGTGCCGAAAGACGCCGCCGCCGTGATCCTCTTGCGCGAGACAGAAGGCGAGCGCGAGCCGCAGGTTTTCTGGGCACGGCGCAGTGAACGAATGGCTTTTCTCGGCGGCTTCTACGCTTTTCCGGGCGGGCAACGCGATGCGGAAGATGCGGAGACGCGCGTTGAGAATTGCGCGGACGCGGAGACTGGCGCGATGATCAGTTGCGCCGCGCGCGAGTTGTTTGAAGAACTCGGTGTGCTCGTCGCGCGCGGCGCGGACGCTCTGACGAAAGGCCAACTCGCCTCTGTCCGCGACGACCTCGTTTCAGGACGCATGACCTTCGCCCAACTGCTCGCGCATTACGGGCTGCATCTCGATGCGAATGATTTCACCCCTGCGGGGCGTTGGGTGACGCCGCCCTTTAGCCCGCGCCGCTTCGACACATGGTTCTTCCTCGCGCGCTGCCCGCGCAAGCAGGAGCCGCGCGTGCTCACAGCGGAATTCGAGTCGGGCGAGTGGACGAGCGCGCCCGCTGCCGTCAAGCGTTGGGAGGAGGCGAAGGCGCTCGTCGCGCCGCCCGTGCTGCACGCTTTGAAAGTTTTATGCGGCGGCCTGACTGATGATCTCATCGAGCGGCTGTTGCGCGTGCCGCAGGCACAGGGACAGCCCGTGCGCCGCATCGAGTTCATGCCCGGCTACATCTGCTTCCCGGTGCGCACGCCGACGAAGCCGCCCGCCACGCACACGAACGCTTACATCATCGGCCATCAGGAAATCGTCGTTCTCGACCCCGCGTCGCCTTACGAAGAAGAGCAGGCCGCGCTCGCCGCGTGCCTCCAGGAACTTCTCTCGGCAGGCCGCACCCTGCGCGAGATCATCCTGACGCATCATCATCCCGATCACGTCGCGGGCGTTTCCGCCCTCGTCGAATCTCTCGGCGGTCGCGTCACCGTCGCCGCGCACAGGTTGACGGCGGAGAACTTGCGCGGGCACGTCGAGGTAAATCGCTTTATCGAAGACGACGAAGTGATCGAACTCGCGGGCGATCCGTCGCTCTCGCTCCGCGCGCTGCACACGCCGGGACACACGCGCGGCCATCTCAGTTTTTACGAAGCGCACACGGGCGCGCTCGTCACGGGCGATAACATCGTCGGCCTCGGTTCTGTCCTGATCGACCCGCCCGAAGGGAACATGCGCGACTATCTCGCATCGCTCGAACGCTACCGCACCCTGCTGCCGAACATCACAGTCCTTTTCGGCGGCCACGGCCCGGCGGTCGCCAATCCGCGCCGGAAGATCGAGGAATACATCGCGCATCGTCTCTCACGCGAGGCGAACATCTTACAGGCCGTGCGCGCGGGTGCGAGCGTGCCGGCGGAGATCGTCGCGCGGGTGTATACGGATGTAAATCCAAAGGCGCACCAGATGGCCGAACGCGCGGTGCTGGCGCATCTGGAAAAACTCGAAGCGGACAATCTCGTTACCTGCGCGGGCGAAAATCGTTACGTTGCCGGTGGTACAAATACGATTCAGGATTCGGAGCGGAAAGTATGGAAATCAACCGGAAGACAAAACTCAAATTGCGAAAACGAAATTAAGTGATGACACAAGCAAAAACTTTAGGCGAATTGAAGCGACAGAACTATCAGGTGCGCGGGGTCAAAGACGAACTGCGCGCCAACCTCATCGACAAATTGCGTGCGGGCGAGCGAATTTTCCCCGGCGTCGTCGGCTACGACGAGACAGTGGTGCCGCAGATCACGAACGCCGTTCTCTCGCGGCACAACTTGATTCTGCTCGGCCTGCGCGGTCAGGCCAAGAGTCGCATCATTCGTCAACTTACCGCCTTGCTCGACGAGCGGATTCCGGCAATCGCCGGTTCGGAAGTCAACGATGATCCTTTTCGCCCCATCAGCGCATATGGTCGCGGGTTGATCGAAGAGAGAGGCGACGAGACGCCCATCGTGTGGGTCGAACGCGACGCGCGCTTCGTCGAAAAACTCGCCACGCCCGACGTGACTATCGCCGACATCATCGGCGACGTTGACCCGATCAAGGCCGCGAAGGGCGGGCATCTCTTGAGCGACGAATTGACGATCCACTATGGCCTGCTGCCGCGCGCCAATCGCGGCATCTTCGCCATCAACGAACTGCCCGATCTGGCGGGCAAGATTCAGGTCGGCCTCTTCAACATCATGCAGGAGGGCGACGTGCAGATCAAAGGCTACCCAGTGCGCCTCCAACTCGACGTGATGCTCGTCTTCTCCGCCAACCCCGAAGACTACACGGCGCGCGGCAAGATCATCACGCCCCTCAAGGATCGCATCGGCGCGGAAGTCACAACTCATTACCCGACCGATCTCCAACTCGGCGTCGAGATCACAACACAGGAAGCGTGGACGAAGCGCGAAGGCTTCGAGGGCGCTGTGCGCGTGCCCGACTTTATCCGTGAACTCGTCGAGCAGATCGCTTTTGAAGCCCGCGACGATCAACGCATCGACAAACGCTCCGGCGTCTCGCAGCGTCTCCCGATCACCGCGATGGAGTCCGTCGTCTCGAACGCCGAACGCCGCGCGCTCCTCACCGGCGAAGAGGAGATCGTTCCGCGCATCTCGGATGTTTACGCCGCCGCGCCCTCGATGACCGGCAAGATGGAACTCGAATACGAAGGCGAGCAGATCGGCGCATCCCGCATCGCCAAAGACTTGATCAAACGCGCCGCCGGGGAAATTTACGAAGGCTACTTCGTCGGCATCGACTTCGCCCCCGCTGTCGGGTGGTTCGACGCAGGCCACAACCTCCGCCTCGCCGAGACGGCCTCCGCCGCGCAGTGCGTTGCGCTCCTCGAAGCCGTGCCCGAACTCATCGACACCGTTCTCATCCCCTTCGACTTCAAACGCACCGACGAAGCCCAACTCATCGCCGCCTGCGAATTCGCCCTCGAAGGTCTCTACGCCCAGAACAAGATCAGCCGCAACGAAGAAGGCGGCTACACCGCCGCCACCAAAGCCAAAAAAGATCGGCGCGGCATGATCTACGACGACCTGACGGAGACGGGACGCTTCAGCTAAAGAGACACGATGGAGAGAACATTCAACGCCGTCTACCTCAAAGTGCCGGAAGGCTACGTCGGCTTCGTCGAAGAGTTGCCCGGCGTCAGCACGCAGGGCGCGGACTTAGATGAGGCGCGGCACAATTTGCGAGACGCGGTCGAGACGGTGCTCGAAGCCAACCGCGCGCTCACGCTGATCGTGACTGACGGCGAAGAGGTCATCCGCGAATTGATCTCTGTGACAACTCGCGAGTAATCGAAACACGCCTTCGCCGTTCATGGTTTAAGATTGGCGATTCAGCTAAGGAATGTGAGACATGAGTATAACTTTAACGGCTGTCTATCAAGAAGTACCTGAAGGTTACATCGCGTTTGTCGAAGAACTTCCCGGCGCGAATTCTCAAGGCGCGACTCTCGAAGAGGCGCGCGCGAATTTGGAGGAGGCAGTTGAGTTAGTGATGGAAGCTAATCGTGAGTTGGCTAAAGAATTATTGAAGGGACAATCGGTTATCCGCGAAGAGTTAATTGTGTCAAAAAAGTAAAATTTTCAGTTGTTCGTCTCCCCATGTATCAGGAAGTGTCGAGAAGTATCAGACCTTTGTTCAATCAGCAGGGAAGCTGCACACAGAAGATATTATTTGTGTTATGTAGCTAAACATGAAGCGAATTGACTTGATTCGTCACTTGGAAAAACATGGCTGCGAGTTCATGCGTGAGGGCGGCAATCATACTGTTTATGTGAATCGGGTGTCGCAGAAAGCCTCGGCTATTCCGCGCCACCGGGAAATCAACGATCTTTTGGCGCGAAAAATTTGCCGTGACCTGCAAGTTCCAGAGCCAACGGGGAAGAAGTAATGAAGTTCATCCGCTATTCAAAATTCAAAGGCTTCGATGTGTCGGGCGTCAATCTGGGCGACTTGATGGAGGCGTTGCAGGATAGTTTGCTGCAATCCGGCTTCGACGACGATTATTACTGGACCAGACAGCGCAGGCCGCAGGATACGTCGCTCGATGCGTTGCGGCAGGCTTTGTTGCAGGCGCTCGTGGACGCGGGCGAGCTAGATGAGCAACAGATCGCGGAGATGCTCGCGGAGAACGAGGGGCGGTTCAAGGGGTCGCAGCTTGAAGAGTTGTTGAACCAGTTGATCGAGCGTCTGGTGGAAGAGGGCTTTTTGAATCTGCGCGAGGAGCCACCGCCGCAGCAACAGAGACGGATGCGCGGGCAGGGAGGACAGGGGCGCGTGGACGAGCCGCTGCCGCGCAACGTGAAGTTTGAAGTGACGGAGAAGGGTCTGGATTTTCTCGGTTACAAGACGCTGAGGAATCTGCTCGGCAGCATGGGCAAGAGTTCCGCCGGGCGACACGACACGCCGCATTTATCGACGGGCATTGAGGCGGCGCAGGCGTCGAAGTTGTACGAGTTCGGGGACACGATCAATCTGGATGTGAACGCAACGTTGATGTCGGCGATCAAGCGCGAGGGCTTGGGCGTGCCGCTCAATCTCGAATACCGCGATCTCTTCGTGCATCAATGCGATTATCAATCGTCGTGCGCGACGGTGGTGATGCTCGATTGTTCGCACTCGATGATTCTCTACGGCGAGGATCGTTTCACGCCGGCCAAGAAAGTTGCGCTCGCGCTCGCGCATCTGATCCGCACGCAGTACGCGGGCGACTCGCTCAAGATCGTGCTCTTCCACGACGATGCGGAAGAGTTGCCGCTCGCGCGGCTGGCGACCACGCAGGTCGGTCCCTATCACACGAACACCGCAGAGGGCTTGAAACTCGCGCGCCGTCTCCTGCAAGCGCAACGCAAAGAGATGAAACAGATCGTGATGGTGACGGACGGCAAGCCGACCGCGTGTTTTCTGGAAAGCCGCGAGCAGGTATCCGCGTCTCTGAAGAAGAAGGGCGCGTATCGCACGCTCAATAGCAGCGGGCAAAATACTTCGTCGGGGCGGCGGCTCTACAAAAATTCGATGGGGCTTGATCCGATTGTGATGGACGCGACCTTCAACGAAGTGCAGGCGTGCCGCAAGGCGGGCATCATGATCAACACATTCATGCTGGCTTCAGACTATTACCTCGTCGAATTCGTCAAACAGATGTCGCAGATGACGAATGGCAAAGCCTACTTCGCCACGCCCGGCAACCTCTCCCAATTCGTCCTGATCGATTTCCTCAAGCGAAAGAAAAGCCGCGTGAGATAGACGATTGATCGCGGCGGCGCGGAGCAAAACTTAATGCCCGCCGGATGAGCGTTCGCGCATCACATCCGGCGGGCATCAATTTAGTTCGGCGTCAGCTCGAAATCGGTTCGGGGTTAATCGTTTTTGGCGGTGCGTTTCGCACGTTTGCGGGAAGCCTTGCGTTTGTTCGCGGGCTTCGCCGGTTGCGTCGTCGGCTCGTTCGCCGGCTTTGTGACGGTCGCCTCCGAATTTGTCGCCGCGCCTTTCATCGGCTCAGTCGCGCCGCCCGCCGATAGCCATGCGTCCCATCCGCCGACGAGGGCGCGCGGATTTTTGAATCCGTTGGCTTTGAGAATCTGCGCCGCACGGGCGCTCGTATGTTCGCTCGGTCAAGCGCAGTAGGTGACGATCTCGCGGTCGCGCGGCAACTCATTGAGGCGCGCTTCGAGTTCGGCGAGCGGGATGTGCCGCGCGCCTTTGATCTTCTGATTGTCGTCGCTGCGCACGTCGAGGATCAGGACGGGTTGGTTGCTCGCGAGCAACGCTTTGAAGTCCACGAGCGAGATGCGCCCGCCGTCTCCGGCATCCTGCATCGCCGGACCCGCGAAGCGCGCGCTTGCCAGAGTGCTCAAAGCGAGCAGGACGGCGACGAGAAAAGTTAAACTGCGTTGAGGTTTCATAGAAATCAATCTCCTTGACTTATCAAACTGGAGTGATAATTCTAACTGATAACCCCCCAAAGAAAAACAAAAGCGCGGGTGATCGGTCATCTGCCCGGATGAGTGCGCCCGGTTCAGAGCCGGTCGAGTTTGGCGGCGAGGATGAAGTCGCTTTCGCTGAGACCGTCGATGGCGTGCGTGTAGATCGTCACTTCGACGCGTCCCCAGCCGAAGCAGATGTCCGGGTGGTGGCCTTCGCCTTCGGCCACCGCGCCGATCCGGTTGACGAGCGCGAGCGACTGTTGAAAATTCGGGAACGCATAACTCTTCTGCAAATGATGCTCGTCCACGACTTCCCAATTTCGCAACTCGCCCATGAACTTCTCGATCTCCGCGCCCGCCAGTCGCGGCACGCCGCCATGACACGGCACACATTGGCGGTTCGCTAAGTCTCCCATTTTTTACGTGCTCCTACCGAGAATTTCTCATCAGCATTTCGCCGGCGCGGACATTCGCCGCTTCAATGTTTGCCGTGACCATGATCGGGCGGTTTGGGTGCCTGCTTGCCCGTCGTCGCATAGCCGCGCAGGTCGTCATATTTTTTGGTCTGTTCGGGCGAGAGTAGATGGCGCATCTCAAGATGGGCTTGCAGGTGCGCGGCGCGCAAAGCTCCTTGCAACTTCGCGATCTCCGCCGTGGCCGCGTGCAGCTTGCGTGAATCGATCCTGCCACCGGCAAACTCCGCGTCGAGTTCGCGCTCGCGCTCCACGATCTGCTGGCCGAGCCGCACGGCCTGCGCGCGCATCTGATCAAATGCTTGTTGTGTGCGCTCGCGCTGCTCCTTTGTCAGTTGAAGCTGCGCGGCCAGGTCGAGCACATGGCGCGGGCCGGGATAGTGGTTTAACTCCGCCGCCTTCGCCAAACCCATGCCTTGCCCGCCCAGAAGTTGTTCAATTTCTTCCGGCGTTAGAGCCTTGATCGCATGCCGTTTCTGTCCCGCATAATTGCTCCGCTCCGACTCTTGCGCGGCCACTACAGAACCGAACGCGAGCAACACGATGATCGACAGGTTGATCCGGCGCATAGAAATTTCTTTCCTCCCCGCTTCTGATATTATGCCCCGCTTTATGCAACATGCTGACGGTAGCCGTCAAGTCGCGTTCGCGGCTTGGCAAACGGGCGTCGGTGCGGATAGTCTTAGGGTTCGGCAAACCAGCACTTTTATCTTCAGTTGCAGGGAGAAGGAACGCCCATGGCTGTCATTTATCCTTTCCGCGCTTTGCGCCCGCCGGTCTCGAAGGTCGAGCAGGTGGCGAGCGTGCCTTACGATGTGGTGAATACGGAGGAAGCGCGTGCGCTCGCCGCCGATAATCCGTTGAGCTTACTGCATGTGACGCGCCCCGAAATCGATCTCCCCGAAGGCACGGACATTCATAGCGACGCCGTCTATGAGAAGGCCGGCGAGAACTTCCGTAAACTGATCGAGACGTGCCCGCTTCAGACGGACGACGAGCCGGGTCTTTATCTCTATCGCCTCGTGATGGGCGAGCATGTGCAGACGGGGATCGCCGCGTGCTGTTCGGTGGACGAGTATGACGAGGGGCTGGTTCGCAAGCACGAGCGCACGCGCCCCGACAAAGAGGACGACCGCACGCGCCACATGCTCCAACTTCGAGCGCAGACGGGCGTCGTCTTCTTAACTTATCGCGCCGACCGCCGCATCGATGCGCTCGTCGCCGGGGAAACAGTGGGTGAACACCTCTATGATTTCACTGCGCCCGACGGTATCCGCCACACCCTCTGGCGTGCGCCGATGTCCGAGCAGCTTGTGCGCGCCTTCTATGAAGTGCCGCTGCTCTATATCGCCGACGGGCATCATCGCGCGGCCAGCGCCAGCCGTTCGCGCGCCGCTCTGCGCGACCGTAATCCTGAGCACACGGGCGACGAAGAGTACAATCGCTTCCTCGCCGTCATCTTCCCGTCAGATCAAATGCAGATACTTCCCTATAATCGCATCGTCAAAGATTTAAACGGCCTGACGCCAGAAGAATTTCTCGCGGCGGTCGAAAAGAAGTTTCGCGTCGAAGTAAATTCTTCAGCGGCTGTGCCGGCGCGCGGACAGTGGCGGATGTACTTGCGGCAGCATTGGTACAATTTGACCTTACTCGAAGCCGCGCCCACGTCGGAGGGCGACGATGACCCGACAGCGACGCTCGACGTGAGCCTGCTGCAAGACAACTTGCTCGACCCCGTCCTCGGCATCAAAGACGTGCGCACCGACAAGCGCATCGACTTCGTCGGCGGCATCCGCGGCACGGCGGAACTCGAAAAGCTCGTCAACGAGGGCCGCGCGGCAATCGCCTTCTCGCTCTCGCCGACGACCATCGAAGACCTCCTGCGCGTCTCGGACGCCAACGGCATCATGCCGCCCAAGTCCACCTGGTTTGAGCCGAAACTGCGCGACGGGTTGTTCATCCACCAAATTTGAGCGCGATCATGGAGCGCGCCGACGACACATGAATTTCATCATCGAAACCGCAAGACTGCTGCTGCGCCCGTTCACGCCCGCCGACTTGCCCGCGCTCGTCTTGATGCGCGCCAAAGAGGAAGTCTCCCGCTATCTCGGCACGTCTGCGCTGCAAACCCCGGAGTTCGTTGCGGAACGCCTACGCCTCTACCTCGAATGTTACCGGCGACATAACTTCGGCATGGCGGCGAACACGGCGAAGCCGGGCGATGAATTGATCGGTTGGGGTGGACTTCAGCCTTTGGAGTTCGGCTGGGGCGAACTCAAGCCTGCGAGCGATGACGCTGAGATCGAAGTGGGTTACGGTTTCGACACTGCGCACTGGGGCCGGGGCTACGCCACCGAGGTCGCTGCGGCGTGGCTGCGTTACGGCTTCGAGGAAGCGAAACTCACGCGCATCGTCGCCGTCGCGTCGCCGGAAAACAAAAGCTCCTGGCACGTCATGGAAAAGCTCGGCATGAAGTATGAGACGACCCGGCAGCACTACGGGAGCGAATGCGTGTACTACGCGATTTCGCGCGACGAGTTCGAGCCGCGCGATTCGTTCTACCAATTGCATCATTCCGCGAACAAGAGAGGCGAAGAGGGATGAAAATTTTAATTGCAGACAAATTCGAGCAAACGGGGCGCGACGGCCTTGAAGCCGCCGGGTGTGATTATTCCTATCAGCCGGACGTGAAAGACGAGAGCCTCGTGACGGCGATCAAGGCTTACGCACCAGACGCCGTGGTTGTGCGTTCGACGAAAGTGACGGAGGCAATGATGGACGCGGGCGCGTTGAAGTTGATCGTGCGCGCGGGCGCGGGCTACAACACGATTGACGTGGCGGCGGCCTCGCGGCGCGGCATCTACGTCTCGAATTGTCCCGGCAAAAATTCCGTCGCCGGCGCGGAGTTGACCTTCGCGCTCATCCTCGCTTTAGACCGGCGCATCGCCGATAACGTCATCAGCTTGCGGCAAGGGCAGTGGAACAAAAAAGAATTTTCTAAGGCGCGCGGCCTCTACGGGCGCACGCTCGGACTCGTCGGCACGGGGCAGATCGGGCAGGAAGTAATCAAACGCGCGCAAGCCTTCGGGATGCCGGTCGTGGCGTGGAGCCGGAGTTTGAATGATGAGCGGGCAGCGGAACTCGGCATCGAGCGTGTGGCAAGTCTGGCGGATGTGGCGCGCTCGGCGGACATCGTGAGCGTCCACGTCGCTTTGAAACCCGACACGCGCGCACTTATCGGCGCGGACTTCTTCAACGCCATGCGCGAAGGCGCTTACTTCATCAACACCGCGCGCGGCGAAATCGTCGATCAAAGCGCGCTCGTCGCCGCCATGCGCGCACGCGGCATCCGCGCGGGGCTTGACGTGTACGCCGCCGAACCAACGAGCGCGACGGGCGAGTTCGCCGACGAGATCGCGCGGGAAGCGAATCTCTACGGCACGCATCACATCGGCGCATCGACCGATCAGGCGCAGGAAGCCATCGCCACGGAAACCGTCCGCATCATCCGCACGTTCAAGGAGACGGGCAAAGTGCCGAACGTCGTCAATCTCGCCGCGCGCACCCCGGCCACGCATCTCTTAGTCGTGCGCCACCGCGACCGCCCCGGCGTGCTCGCGCAAGTTCTGGACGCCATCCGCGCCGCCCATATCAATGTGCAGGAGATGGAGAACATCGTCTTTGAAGGTGCGGAGGCCGCCGTCGCCCGCATCAACCTCGAAGCCGCGCCGCCCGCCGACACGCTCGAACGGTTGCGCGCGGAGAATGCGGACATCATCGAACTCGATTTGTTGGAGTTAAGAAGTTAAAATGAGAACTTAATCGCTATCCTGACTTGGAGGTGTCTAAGATGATTGATGTGAAACAAGCAACTCAATCGGCCACTAATTTTATTAGTGGACTTTACTCCACTGAGGTGATTTCGAATTCAATGTTAGAAGAGGTCGAGTTGTCAGAGGATGGGAAGTACTGGCTAATAACTCTAAGTTTTTCTGCGCCTTCAAGTTCTGTCAGTTTGTTATTTAGCAGCGGGGGGAGACGATACAAGATATTTAAAGTTGATACAGATACTGGAGAAGTCGTATCCATGAAAATTAGAGAACTACAAAATGCAGCAGCTTGATCACCTGCTAACACGATACAAGAGCAAAGGAGTTCTTATAGATACAAATTTGCTCCTCTTGTATTTCGTCGGTATGTATGACCCCCAGCGCATACCAAGATTCAAACGCACTATGATATTTGCCACAGAAGATTTCTTTACCCTATTAGGGTTTTTCAACTATTTCAGCAAGATTGTAACAACTCCTAACATCCTCACAGAGGTTAACAGCCTCACAAATCAACTGCCGGATAAAATCAAGATTGCGTTCTACCCAAAGTTTGCAGATCATCTCGCCGTTTTGGATGAGCACTATATGGAAAGCTCAAAAATATCTTCAACCCCGCATTTCCTTAAACTAGGACTGACCGACTCTGGAATTTTAAATCTGGCTCAAGGGCAGTATCTTGTTCTGACTGACGATTTCCGATTGGCTGGTCAGTTAGAAAAACAGGGGATTGATGTGATCAATTTCAATCACATTCGCACGATGAATTGGAGTTAAGTGCGCGGGAATGTATCGAAGGTTACGATGAAAACCACTCTCATCACGGGCGCGTCGAGCGGGATCGGCGAGGTGTTCGCGCGGCGGCTGGCCGAGCGCAAGGAAAACCTTGTGCTCGTGGCGCGTTCGGAGGAGAAGTTGAACGCGCTGTGCAACGAGTTGGGGCGAGCGAGCGGCATCACCTGTCAGACTGTTGCGTTGGACTTGTCGGAAGCGGGCGCGGCGCGGCGTCTGTTTGAAGAGACGGAGCGGCGGGGACTGGAAGTTGACACGCTCATCAATAACGCGGGCTTCGGTTCAATGGGCGATTTTATGTCGCTCGACGTGGGGCGCGAGTTGAATATGATTGACTTGAACGTCAAGTCGCTCGTCGAACTCACCTATCTCTATCTCGCGCCGATGCGCAAACGCAGGCACGGCCAAATCATCAACGTCGCCTCGACCGCAGCCTTCCAGCCCGTGCCCTACATGGCAACCTATGCTGCGACGAAAGCCTTCGTGCTCTCTTTCACGGAGGCCTTGTGGGACGAGAACCGCCACTACAACATCCGTGTGATGGCTCTCTGTCCGGGCGCGACGGAGACAAATTTTTTCGACGCGGCGGGCGTCAAGAAGCCGCCCTTTCGCGTTGCGGAGACGGCGGAAGACGTGGTCGGGACGGCCTTGCGTGGACTCGATAGAGGCAAAGGCCATATCATCTCCGGCTGGCTCAACTACGTGCAGACACAGGCCGAACGGCTCATGCCGCGCTCCATCGTCACGCGCATCGCGGGTAAAGGGATGCGTTCTGGTTTGAACATCAAGACCGACTAACAAGACTGTAGGGACAGGGCTTGTCCCTGCCGGCACAAAGTAGAGTCAACTCAAAATAAAACAACGGGCAGGGACAAGCCCTGCACCTACAAAATTATTCAGGAAGAGAACAATGACCGAGAGAATCTACAACTTCAGCGCGGGGCCTGCGGTGCTGCCCGTGCCCGTCCTCGAAGAAGCGCAGCGCGACATGCTGTCGCTTCACGGCGTCGGCATGTCCGTCATGGAGATCAGCCACCGCTCAAAAACTTTTGACGAGATCATCCACGGGGCCGAACAGGGCTTGCGCGAGTTGATGGGCATCCCCGCAAATTACAAGGTGCTGTTTTTGCAGGGCGGCGCGAGTTTGCAATTTTCGATGATCCCGATGAACCTGCTGCCTGCGGGCGCGACGGCTGATTACCTCATCACGGGCAGTTGGGGCAAGAAGGCTTTGAAGGAAGCGAAGCGTGTCGGCGTGGTGAATGT
>JBPCIP010000006.1:0-3082 GCA_051006195.1 Pyrinomonadaceae bacterium | reverse complement strand
AAACAGCCTCCGGGTTTGATGGGAATAACCCGGCTTGCATGGCTCAGGGTCTCGGAACAATCTTGATCCCTTTCAAGGTTAAGTACAGGGACAAGCCCCTTGATTTATCAATGGGGTCAGGTGACTGCATGTGGTCTTTCCCCTTTCGCCATTTTCCCCGCCTCTTCTGCGCTGCTTTATGAAGTGTCCGAACTGCAAACAGCCCGTGACGTGGCAAGACAATCCGCACCGACCTTTCTGCTCCGAACGCTGCAAACTGCTCGACTTCGGCCATTGGGCCGATGAAGACTACTGCATCCCTTCACACGAAGAACGCCCTTCTCTCGAAGAAGTAGAACAGAATCGTGAAGAGATGAGGGATGAAGGATGAGAGGAAGCATTCAAGAGATTGAATTGTTTTCCTAATTGATCCCTCATCCTTCATCCTTTCCACCCGGTCGTGTAGAATACGGCGACCTTCCGCCATACAGGAGTTGTAAGTCAGCATGTCATCTTGTGCTTCTTCGATCAGGCGACCTGGGCAGCGTTGGCCGGCGTTGCTATGTAGCGCGCTCGCCCTCTCGGTGTTGCTCGCGTGCGGCAACACCGATTACTCCGCGTCGTCAACTTCTCCGCAAACTACATCCGACACGCCCCAAGGCACGAGAATGCCCCGCACCGCGCTCCCGATGCCGCCGGTGGCGACGGCTCACGGTTCGAGCGCAAGCTCGACCGGCGTGGCAACCGTGAATGCTTCGACCTGGACGATGCTCGACGGGCGGCGCGGGAAGGGTGCGGATTTTCAGGGCAAAGTGCTGGTGCTTGATTTCTGGGCGACTTATTGCCCACCGTGTCGAGACGAAGTGCCGCACCTGATCGACCTGCAACGTCGCTACGGCGCGCGCGGCTTAGAAGTGGTGGGGTTAAATGTTGGCGGCGATGAAGACCGCCCCAAAGTGCCTGCCTTCATCGAAGAGTTCGGCATTCAGTACGCACTCGGCTACCCGGATGATGCCATGTCCGAACTCTTTTTCGCCGACAACAGCGCGATTCCGCAGACCTACGTTTATGATCGCAAAGGGCGTCTCGCCAAACGCTTCGTCGGCTTTGACAGCAAAACGACGCCCGCCGAAATCGAACGCGTCGTCCAGGCGGCATTAGCTGATAAACCAGTGACAAGTGACGAGTGACAAGTTAAAACCAAGAACTTGTCTTTGCTCGACCCTCGTCACCTGTCACTCGTCACTTGTCACTAAAAATAATGAGAAGAGCCAAAATCCTTGCCACACTGGGGCCTGCATCGCGCGAACCGGCGACACTGGAAGCACTGCTCGCGGCGGGAGCCAACGCCATGCGCATCAATATGTCTCACGGGACGCAGGAGGAGCACGCCGAGACGATTCGTCGCGCCCGCGCCGCCGCTGAACGCATGCGGCGACCGCTCGCCATCCTCGTCGATCTCTCCGGCCCGAAGATTAGAACCGGCGTGTTGCAGAGCGGGCAGCCCGTCACGCTGGAAGAGAACGCCTTGTTCACCCTGACCACGCGGGCCGTCACCGGCTCGGCGCGCGAAGTTTCAACCAACTATCCGGGCATCGCCCGCGACGTGCATCCCGGCGCGCGCATCCTGCTCGACGACGGCGCCATCGCATTGAGCGTCGAACACACGACCGAAACCGATGTGGTCTGCCGCGTCATCAACGGCGGCGTCTTGAACGAGCGCAAGGGGATCAATCTGCCGGGCATCATCTTGCCGATTCCTTCTCTCACCGACAAAGACCGTCGCGATCTGCAATTCGCAGTCCGTGAGGGCGCGGACTATATCGCGCTCTCCTTTGTGCGCCGAGCCGAAGATTGTCTCGAAGCCAAATCGCTCATCAAAGCGGCAGGCGGTAACGCTCCGCTCGTCGCAAAGATCGAGAAGGCGGAAGCCATCGACCATCTGGATGAGATCATCGAAGCCGCCGACGGCATCATGGTGGCGCGCGGCGACCTCGGCGTGGAGACGAGCGTCGAACTCGTGCCCGTCTATCAAAAACGGATCATCGAAGAAGCGAACCGCGCGGGCAAGTTCGTCATCACGGCCACACAGATGTTGCAGTCGATGATCACGGAGCCGCGCCCGACGCGCGCCGAAGCTTCGGACGTGGCGAACGCCGTCTGGGACGGATCGGACGCCTTGATGCTGTCGGCTGAAACGGCGACCGGGCAATATCCGGTGGCGACGGTGGCGACGATGGCGCGCATCATCGAATCGGCGGAGACAGGACGCAGTACCGGGTCGAGTGCGATAAGTAAATGGGTCGGCAAGCAATCGGGACGCGTCAGCCGCGCGATCTGCGAGGCGGCGGCCTTCGCGGCGGAAGAGATGAGCGCGCAGGTGATCGCCGTCTTCACCGAATCAGGGCTGATGGCGCGTCGTCTCTCCGCGTTGCGCCCCGGCCAGCGCATCGCCGCCCTCACGCATTCACGCGAAGTGCTGAACGAACTGGCACTGATCTGGGCGGTTGAGCCTTACCTTCACCTACCGAGTGCGACGACTGAAGACATGATCACGGCGGGCGACCGCACGCTGCTCGAAGCGGGCGTGGTGCAGCAGGGACAGATCGTCGTCCTGATGGCCGGGCGGCTGTCGGGGCTGGGGCTATCGAGTTCAATGACGCTCCACGCCGTGGGCGAAGACATCGCCAAGCAACCGTGAATTTGACTTGATCTTGCGCTGGCGGCCTTCGTTTACGGTGTGGACGTTGGTGAAAAATAAAAGACGCTTCGAGTGCGCTCCCCGCGCCATTCTCTCAAGTGCGCCGACGCAGGCGTCATAGAAGGCAGTGTGTCCCTCAGACTTCGGTTTCTGCTCAGTTCCTTCCGTCGTAGTAGTGCCAACACTCTTCAACCCTTTGACAAGCGTCCGCACGTCCCGCGTCCAACCGGTCAACTCGCGCAGACTGTCATTAAACTCGCCTGATTCCACCGGATTTTGTGGTTGCTAAAGCCCGTTGTTGAAAATAAAGAACTTAGCCGACCACAAAATTTTGTGGGAAGTTAAGAAAAGGCATTTAAGCCCGTATTTCAAGGGTTTTTAGCCGCATCGTTTTGACTACCC
>JBPCIP010000005.1:0-29816 GCA_051006195.1 Pyrinomonadaceae bacterium | reverse complement strand
GGTCGAAGCTCCCCGTCGCCAACACGCGCTCCGCCTTCGTCTCGACGTTCAGCACGCGCAGTTCCCGGCCCGCGCGCTCGAAGGCGAGCATCCGCCCGTCGGGCGAAAAGCGCGGCGTGTAGTCGGCCTGTGCCGTTTGGGTTAACTGCGTCTCGGTGTTGCTGCCGAAATCGTAACTGAAAAGATGCGGCGACGCGTCGCGGTCGGAGACGTAGACGAGACGGCGGCTGTCGGGCGACCAGGCGACTTGCGACTCATTTGCGGAACTCACGGTGATGCGCGCCGCGTCGCCGCCGTCCGCGGCGGAAGCGGCGAAGACTTCGCCGCGCACGACGAAGGCTACTTTTTTGCCGTCGGGCGAGAGCGCGAATTCGTCGATCCGATCCGTCAGGCGCAAGTGTTCGATACCCGGTTCAACCACCGCGCCGCGCCGCGTGATCGCCATTTCGTTCGTTTGATTGTTTGACGTGTCGAGTTGCCAGATACGGAAGTTGCGCTCGAAGACGATGCTTTTACCGTCGTTAGAGATACTGGGCCAGAGCACGCGGCCATCCGTGAACTTCGTGATCTGCTGCGCCGGAATGTTAGCTTTATCGAACGCCCTCGCCCAGATATTCTGCGCGCCGCTGCGGTCGGAGACGTAAAAAATCCTGCGCCCGTCCGCGCCCCACATCGGCCACATTTCTTTCGCGCCGCGCGTCGTGATCTGCTCGTAGGCGGGCGCCGCCGCGCCGCCATTCACGTTGCGCATCACCCAGATTTCCGCTTCGTCGATGTGGCTGCGGCCCTTGCGCCACCACTGCCCTGAGGCGATGCCGCGCGCCGCGAACGCCAGCGCAGAGTTGTCGGGCGCGGGCGCGGCGAAAAATTCGTTCGTGTAGCGATCCGCGCTCACCCCCATGGGCGTGCCGCCTTGCACGTTGACCCGGAAGATGTCGTTCATCCCGGCGATGTCGCGACTCGTCGAAGAGAAATAGAGCCAGCGCCCGTCCGGCGACCATGCGTCGAGTTGATCGTTGGCATCATCGAAGGTCACGCGCCGCACTTCGCCCGTGTCGAAGGTGAGCACGTAGATGTCGCCGTTGCCCGTGCGATTGGAGGTAAAAGCCAACTGCCGACCGTCGGGCGCGTAGACGGGGCGCGACTCGTTTGCCGCGTGCGAGACGAGCAGCCGCGCTTCGCCGCCCGCCGCGGGCACGGTCCAGATGTCGCCGCCGGAGACGAAAGCGATCTCCGCCCGATCCGGCGAGATGGACGGTTCGGTAAAATAAGGGATGGCGGGCGACGCAACAACTTGTGTCGCGGCCTTGTTCACCTGCCCCTCCTGCGCAGGTGAAGTCTTGAAGCTGAGCGCGACGACAAGCGAGAGCGCGAGCGTGTGCGCGCAGAGTTTTCTCAAAAAAGTCATTCGATCCTCCGACCATAGAGCGATATTTTATGCAGAGCGGCAGTTTCAATGTGTGATGTGCGCCATTATGAAACGGAATTGCGGGCTGTGGAGTTTCAAGCAGACTTTAGTTACCCCCGCGAATTGAGGTTTACAAGCGTGCTACTATCTCGCCGATGCGAACCCTACTGATCTTCGTGGACGGTCTCGGCATCGGCACGCGCGGGGCGCACAACCCGCTCGCCCGACTTGGCGACATGGCCGCGCCGCTCGCCGTCTTCGAGGATGAAAAACCACAGTTGCCACACGACGGGTTGCTCGTGCCGACCGCTGCCTGCCTCGGCATTGAAGGACGACCGCAGAGCGCGTCGGGGCAGACGACGATTCTGACGGGGATTAATGCGCCCGCCCTGCTCGGCTATCACAAGCAGGGCTTTCCCAACGAAGCCATGCGCGAGATCATCCGCAAGCATTCCATCTTTCTCCAACTTCAACGCGCCCGCGTCGAACCGAACGCCTTCGCCAACGCTTACACGCCGCGCTTCTTTACGGAGCGCCCACGATGGGTATCGGCCACGACCGTTGCGGTTGAGGCCGCCGGCCTGCGTTTTCGCGAACTCGATGATCTGCAACGCGGTCAGGCCGTCTATCAGGACTTTACCAACCGCCTCGTGATCGAAGCCGGATTTGACGTTGAACTGCGCACGCCCGCACAGGCGGCAAAAGTGTTGGCCGCGCTCGTCGCCGCGCACCGTTTCACCCTTTACGAATATTTCATCACCGACCGCGTCGGCCACGCGCAGGACATGGAAGCCGCGCTGTGTATTCTCTCCGACCTCGCACGCTTCGTGCGCTGTGCGCTCGCCGAGATAGATTTGACCGAAACGACCGTCATCCTCACGAGCGACCACGGCAACATCGAAGATTTGAGTTTGCGCAACCACACGCGCAACTTCGTGCCCACGCTCGTTTGGGGCGCACGGCGCGAACACGTCCGAAGTCGCGTCCGCACCCTCGCGGACATCACACCCGCGATCATCGAAACTTTAACAGCCACAGAGGCCATCCACGCATGAGCGAAACCGAGCGAGTTATAGCCATCGATCACGAACACCACCCGCATCACGGAGGGAAAAATGATCGGCGCGAGGTTTTCGGCTGGATGATGTACGACTGGGCAAACTCCGCCTTTTCGACCACAGTCGCCGGAGTTATGCTCGGCCAGTATGTGACGCGCCTCGCGCAAGTGTCGCTCGGTGAGAACGGCACGCTCATCAGTTTTGGCCCGCTCGGCGCGGTCACGGCTAAATCGTTTTTTCCCTTTTGCGTCTCTGTCTCCGTCCTCCTCCAGGTCTTCCTGCTGCCGATTCTCGGCTCGATTGCCGACTACTCGAACCTGAAGAAGCGCATGCTCGCGTTGTTCTGCTATCTGGGCGTCGCCGCCACCTGTTTGATGTTCGCCGTGACCGGCGATCTCTATCTCGCGGGCGGCGTACTCTTCATCGTCGCCAACCTCAGTTTCGGCGCGGCGCTCGTTTTCTACAACGCCTTCCTGCCGGAGATCACCACGGAGGACCAGCGCGATAAAGTATCGAGTCGCGGCTTCGCGCTCGGCTATCTCGGCGGCGGGTTGTTGCTCGCCCTGAACCTGCTCTTAGTGCAGGCCGCGCCCGCGCTCGGCATCTCGACGGGGATGGCCGTGCGGCTTTCGCTGCTCTCCGCCGGAATCTGGTGGGGCGGCTTCGCGCTGTTCGCCTTCTCGCGCTTGAAAACACGCACGGCGGAACGCGCTTTACCGCCGGGACAAAGCTATCTGACCATCGGTTTTAGTCAACTCGGAACAACTTTTCGCGAACTCAACCGGCTCCGGCAGACGCTTCGTTATCTGATCGGCTACCTCTTTTTCAACGACGGGATTCAAACCGTGATCAGCATGGCGGGCATTTTTCTCGCGCAAGAATTGTTCGTCTCACGCGGACAAGAGGCGAGCGAGACGTTTCTCATCGGCATCTTTTTGCTGGTCCAGTTTCTCGCCTTCTTCGGCGCGTTGCTGTTTGAGCGCATCGCCAATTGGCTCGGCACGAAACAGGCGATCATGTTGTCGCTCATCATTTGGGCCGGGATCGTGATCTACGCTTACGGCTTTTTACAAACGACCAATCAGGCGTGGGCGATGGCTGCGATGATCGCGATTGTGCTCGGCGGCTCGCAGGCGCTCTCGCGTTCGCTCTTTTCGCGCATGATTCCGGCGGGGCGCGAAGCGTCGTTCTTCGGCATCTATGAAATCTCGGAGCGCGGCACTTCATGGTTGGGGCCGCTCGTCTTCGGCGCGGTCGTCGGCGCAACTGACTCCTACCGACAAGCCATTCTTTCCTTGATCGTCTTCTTCGTCGTCGGTCTCATCATCCTCGCCCTCACCGACACCGACAAAGCCATCCGCGACGCAGGCAATACACCGCCTGAACAAGCCGCGAAATCATCTTCTTAAAGCTAAAACGTCTCAAAAAGCCCCGGCAGGGGAGAACGAATATCTTCCGAGGGCAACTTCTGCAACGTCATTTGCAACCACCAACTACTGTGTCCGGCTCGCGGTCTTCGGCCTGCTCTCTTCTCCGGCGGAGCGTTCCATGCAGGCGTGCGAGCAGAAGGTGGATGAGGCGGAACCAAGCGTTAAGGCGCGCGAGGCGGGCAGCCATGTGCCGCAGACGGCGCAGCGCACCAGAGCCTCGCCGCTCCGGTCGGTCTGACGCGCAGCGGGCGAAGGCATCGGTTGTCCTCCCGCGCCGACGCCGCGCGCTTGGCGGACGACGCCGAACACGCGCCGCGCGAAGTTGATGTATGGACGCAGGCGCAGGTAGAGCAACGTCAGGAGAATCCCTAAAACGGCAAGGATCAGCAGGTACTTCAATCTTTCTCCTTCGCGGCGTTTCTGGCCTGTGCGAGTTGCCCGCGCAGATTTGCGAGCGCAGAGTTCTGCGCGTTGACGGTCTGCAATTCTTCGATGCGCCGCGCGGCTTCTTCAATTGCGCCCGTCGCAATCAGGGCTGAGGCGAGGCTCTGTAAAGCCATCTCGTGGCGCGAATCGGCGTTCAGGGATTTGCGATACTCTTTGATCGCGCGCTGAGGGTCGGAACGATCCCCGAAAAAGTAAGTCATGCCGAGCAGAGCGTGGATGTTCGGGTCGTCCGGCTTCGTCTCCACCGCCTTGTTGTAGTAGACACGCGCCTCTTCGTACTTCGCCGCATCGCCCGCCTGTCCGAGCGCGAAGAGCGAGTTGCCGACGAGTAAGTTCGTTTCGTAATTCTTCGAGTCAACTTCATGCGCGCGTTTCAAAAGTCGCACGGCGTCGGGCAGCAACGCGGGTTTGCCCGTACTCAGGGCGTACAGGTAAATGCCCTGCCCGACCTTGCGTTGATACTCGACATCGCTCTTATTCGCATCGGCTTTCGCGATCAGTTCGCGCATCTCCGCTTCTGAGGGCATCACTGCTGCGCCGGCATCGCCGCCGCCGCCGCCGCTCGCACCTGCGTTCGCGCTTTCGCTCTTCTGCCCACCCGAAGCGGCGCGCGTGCGCGCCACCTCGCCGCGCAACGCTTCCAGTTCTTTGCGATTCACCGAATTGGCGAAGAAGAAACCGACGAGACATCCCGCAAGGAGTCCGGCAAATGCATAAAGAAGCTTGTGCGTGTTCACAGTGAATCGCGTACGGGTAGACGGGGAACGAATCTGCCCGGGAGTTTATCAGACCGCGCGACGATTGGCGACGCGCTTGCGCTCTCGCGTCGGACGCGGGGTCATCAGCAGGGTGATTTAGCGGCGCGGTATGTTTAGTCGGAAGTCTTCCCGCCGCTATTGCCGGAGGAATCGTGCGGCACGTCGTCGCGGCGGCGGCGTTCGGGCGGATCGGTGGCGCGGCGGCGCGGTAGTGACGCGGGGGTGCTCCGGCGATCAATCGCGCCGGGAGGCAATGTGCGCCCGTGGACGGCTTCGGTCAGGATGCGCGTGATCTCTTGTGAGAGTGTACGGTGCTCGGCGGCGGCGCGGCGGCGCAGAGTTTCTTTCAGATCGTTCGGCACATAGGCCCCAATGAAAACCCCTTTGCGGTTCACCATGCTCTTTTCTCTGCTCCTGACTGTTGCTGAGTCTGAAAAACGGTAATGTGAAGACTGACGCTCTGCGTGAGTTACAGCGGTTTGCACTTGCATTTGCACTAAAGTGAAAGCGAAACCATGCAAATCATCAGGCAATCGGACTTGTCTTACGCTTGTTGATGCGACTTGGCAGTGCAGATGCAAGTGCAAACCGCTTTATATCTACGAATGCTTGCGTCGGGTAAAAGGAAAACTAACATAGGAAGACGGGGAAAGAAAAGGCAGGACTGGGAAATGCGGATTGTAAAAACAACTGTTTTTACAATCCGCATTCCGCAATCCCCAATCCGCATTTGTTTTACGGCACTTCGATGGTCAATTCGCGCGCGAAGACGAAGTTGGGGCGTTTGCGGCCTTTCATATACTTGGCGGCGGTTTGCGAAAGGGAAGTGACAAGAATGGGGAGCGCGATAGTGGCATCGCAGTTGACGTAGGCTGAAGTCGCGCCGCGCGCGAGTTTGCCGTAGATGAGCGACTCGTCACCGACCGTGCCCGCCGAGCGTCCGCCCGGATGCGGCGCGTCCGTCGAAATCTGAATCGCATACTTGTGGCCGCGCGCCGGAGTCTTGACGATGTTGGTCGAGACTTCCATCTGATGGAGGAAACTGCGGGAAGTGCCGCCGCCCAGATTGATCACACCGGAGACGCGCGCCCGCGCCGCGATCTGCGTCAAGTCGAGCACATCCTGAACGAGGTCAAACTGAAAGTTGTTCTTCTTCTCGAATCGTGCGTTGGCGATGCCGATGCTGATCGAAGAATCGGCGATGGTCGGGCAGAAGATGGGCACGCGCGCTTTGTAAGCGGAGGTGAGCACGCCGTCATCTGTGGCGATCTCGGCCAGTTCGCGTCCCAGCAGGTGGAGAAATTCGCGCGTCGCATAGGGGCGCGTCTGGTCGAGTTGATTCGTGAAACCGCCGACCCATTCCTCCGCCTCGCGATACTCCTCTTCGCTGGCGATCACGTCGAGCATCCGGCTGATCTGCGCCGACTCAAGTTCCGCGTCCGTCATCTGCGGGTGCGACTGGAAATGCTGGCGACCGAGCGTTTCGTGCAGATCGTGAAAGAGCATTGCGCCGGAACAGACGAGCACATCGACGAAGCGGTTCTTGATGACGTAGGCCAGGAGCCGCCGCATCCCCGCGGGGATGAGCGCGCCGGAGGCGGCGACGAAGATCGTCGTGTTGTCGCCGAGCATGTCGAGCCAGATGCGATGCGCTTCGGCCAACTGCCGCGCGCCGAAGCCCGTGCCCTCCATCTTCTCCAACAGTCCGGCCACCGAGCGGTCGCGGTCCACCTGCACGGGCCGCGTCGGCACCGTCAGATACTTCGAGGGTCTCGGCTTGCGTTGAGTTACCATAGTTTTTTAAGTGATGAGTGATGAGTAATGAGTGATGAGTCAAAACAACAGCCTTGTCTTTTACTCAATCACTCATCACTTATCACCTATCACTTCCTCTCTTTTCCATTAACCGCGAGATAGGTGTATGCGCCGATGCGAGATTCGTAGAATTCGACGAGTTCCGTGCCTTCCGCTTCGGTCAGTTCGCCGTGCTTGACTCGCTGCCTGATCTGGCGACGAAACCCGTCGTGCAGTTGGCCGCGTTCGTAGCGTGCGCTCTCGACCGCGTCGCCCACGGTCGTGCCGCGCAAGACCTTCTTGATCAAGTAGCCGTCTTCGTCGATATGGATGTGCGCCTCGTTCGGCAGGCCGAAGAGATTGTGATTGTTGCCCATCGCTTCTTGATACGCGCCGACGAGCAAAAAGGCGAGGTAATACGGTTCGCTCGTCAAAGGATGCAGTTCGAGCACCTGCTTCACGTCATGAAGATCGACGAATTTATCAACCACTCCGTCCGAATCACAGGTGATGTCGCAGAGCGTGGCGTAGGCGGTCGGCGGTTTGTTGAGCCGGTGAATCGGAACGATGGGGAACAATTGATCGAGCGCCCAGTGATCCGGCGCGGAGCGAAACACCGAGAAGTTCGTCAGATACTTGGCGCGCGACAGGCGGCGCAGTTCGTCGAATTCCTCGGAAACGTATTCGGCTTGCTGCGCGTACTTATCGGCGCGCTCGCACACGTCCCAGAAGAGCACTTCGCCCTTCGCGCGGTCTTCCAGCGAGATCAAGCCGAGGTTGAAGAGCGTGAACATCTCGTCGCGATGTTCGAGCGCGTCGTGATAGTACTCGCGGTAATTCTTGATGCTGATATTCTGGCGCAAATCGCCGAGTTCGGTGATGACCTGCGGGTCGTCCGCGTCGATCTCAATCGGCGTGATGTCCTCGACGACCGTTTCGATCTCTTCGACCACATTGGTGACGAGGATCGAGTGATACGCGCTCAGGTAACGACCTGATTCCTGAATGACCGTCGGGTGCGCCACGTTCTCGTCGTCGCAGACCTGCTTGATCGTGTAGATCACGTCGTTGGCGAATTCCTGCGCGTTGTAGTTGGCCGAGGAATCGAAGGCGGTTTTCGAGCCGTCGTAATCGACGGCCATGCCGCCGCCCACGTCTAAGAACTCGATGGGCACTTTCATCTGGTAAATCTTGGCGTAGACGCGCGCCGCCTCTTTCATCGCGTTCTTGATGCGCTTGATGTCAGTCAGTTGCGAGCCGATGTGAAAGTGCAACAGGCGCAGCGAGTCGATGCGCTGCGCTTCCTGCAAGCGGCGGATGACTTCCAGCATCTCCGTCGTCGTCAACCCGAATTTCGCCGCTTCGCCGCCCGACTTCTCCCACCGCCCCGATCCCTTCGAATAGAGTTTGACGCGCAAACCCACCATCGGGAGGCTCGTTTCGTGTCCCTCCTCGAAGCGTTCAGCGAGACGCAGGATGTGGTCGAGTTCGCTCATCTTCTCAATGACGATGACGACGCGTTTGCCGGCGCGCGCGCTGACGAAGGCGAGTTCGATGAATTCTTCGTCCTTGAAGCCGTTCAGGACGAGCAAACTGTCGGAGGGTTGTTCCAGCCCGATGGCGGCGTAGAGTTCGGCCTTCGACCCGGCTTCGAGTCCGAAATCGTAGCGCGCGCCTTCGCGCAGATATTCTTCGACGACGGCGCGCTGCTGGTTGACCTTCATCGGGTAAACGCACATGTGCGCCCCCTGATATTCAAATTCGCGGATCGAATTGCGAAAAGCTCGCTGGAGTTTACGCACCTGCGCAGTCACAAGTTGGGGGAAGCGCAGGAGGACGGGCGTGGAGATGCCGCGTCGTTCGAGGTCGTCGATGATCTCTTTGAGGTCAGCGGAGGCTTTGGTGTCTGAGTCCGAAGGGTGAACGATTAAGTTGCCTTTGCGGTTGATGCCGAAGTAACCGGCTCCCCAGTTTTCGATGCCGTAGGTTTCGAGCGTCTGTTCAATGGCCGTGGTCAACGTCCGGTCTCCTGCCTCCCGCATGTTCGTGTGTGGGCGTCGCGTGGGCGTGTGCCCATCACACGCGCTGTCTTAGTTAGGAATTTCATGGTTGGAACACTAAGACTCGCAATGTAACAGAAAAACCGGAGTGCGACAATAACTATTTTCGACGCAAAAGCGACACGGATAGGAGTTAACTTGACGCTCCGAAAAGGTTTAAGCCGGCGGGTGTGGCTCTTGGGCAAAGCCCATGACAAACTTTTCCATGTGACACCTTGACACCAGCACGGGCGGCTCTATAATGCGGACTTTTTTATGCGTCCCTTGCCTAAAGAGAGCATGATGACCGCTTTGAAGTATTTGCCAAACTCTTCTATCATCTAATCTAACGTCGTGTTGGCGGCCTGTCATCCCGACACTTTTGCTACCGCTCAGGAGACATCATGAACGCAAAAACGGCCTTGAAGTATGCCGAGGATCAAGGGGCGAAGTTTCTTTCCCTCAGATTCACCGACCTCGTCGGCGCATGGCATCATTTAAGTTATCCCATCCACGAACTCAGTGAAGGCTCGTTCGAGGACGGCTTCGGCTTCGACGCTTCATCCTTGCGCGGCTGGGCTTCGATTCACGAATCCGACATGCTGCTCGTGCCCGACCCGGTGCGGATGTGGATCGACCCGTTCGCCGAAGAGACGACGCTGTGCCTCATTGCCAACGCCGTCGATCCGATCACGAAAGAGGGCTACGGCCTCGACCCGCGCTCCGTCGCCGAGCGCGCCGAAAGCTACCTGCGCTTCACCGGCTTAGCCGACACCGTTTATTTCGGGCCTGAAGCGGAGTTTTTCGTCTTCGACGGCGTCCGCTTCAATAACGACCAGTTCAGCGCCGGCTACACCCTCGAATCCGACGAAGGCCACTGGGCGAGCAATCGCGCGGCGAACGACTTGAGCGGCACCAATCAAGGCTATCGCATCCGCCCCAAAGAGGGTTACGTGCCAGTTCCGCCGACCGATTCCCTCAGCGATTTGCGCGCCGAGATGTCTCTGATCCTGGAGCGGTGCGGCATCACGGTCGAGTGCCATCATCACGAAGTCGCCACCGCCGGACAATGCGAGATCGACATCCGCTACTCCACCATGCTCGGCACGGCTGACAATCTGCAACTCTTCAAATACGTCGTGCGCAACACGGCTTATCAATACGGCAAGAGCGCGACCTTCATGCCGAAACCGCTCTACGGCGACAACGGCTCCGGCATGCACTGTCACCAGTCTTTGTGGAAAGACGAGAAGCCGTTGTTCGCGGGCGACGGCTACGCCGGTCTCTCCGAGATGGCGCGCTTCTACATCGGCGGGCTGCTCAAACACGCGGCGGCGGTCGTCGCCTTCGCCGCGCCGACGACGAACAGCTACAAGCGACTCGTCCCCGGCTTTGAAGCCCCGGTCAATCTCGCTTACTCGGCGCGCAACCGCTCGGCGGCGATCCGCATCCCGATGTTTTCGCAGAATCCGAAGTTGAAGCGGCTGGAGTTTCGTCCGCCCGACCCGTCGTGCAATCCTTATCTCGCCTTCTCGGCGATGCTCCTCGCCGGTCTCGACGGCATCCAGAATCGCATCGATCCGGGCGAACCGCTCGACAAAGACATCTACGATCTTAGCCCTGAGCAACTCAAAGACGTGCCTTCGCTCCCGGGTTCGCTCGACGAAGCGTTGAATGCACTTGAAGCCGACCACGACTTCCTGCTCAAAGGCGACGTGTTTACGCCGCAGTTGATCGACCGCTGGATCAGTTACAAACGCGAGCACGAGATCGCGCCCCTGCGAATGCGCCCGCACCCGCTGGAGTTCTCGATGTACTACGACATCTAAAGACAGTGATGAATGACGAACGCGGAATGATGAATGAGAATTGTCTGTTTCTCACTCGTCATTCCGCGTTCAACGTTTACGAGCGACATCTGATATTGTGCCGGGTAAATATTTCGCGAACGCGACGGCCACAGTCAGGAGTTGATGATGAGTGAAGATGTCCAACCCACACCGGCGAGATCAAGTAATGTGCTTCAGCGCGTTGGCATCTATGCCGCGCTCATGCTCGTCGCCTTTCTCGTCGGCTTCGTCCCGATGTGGCTCAGGGCGCGGGAGAGCGGCAACAATCTCGCGGCGATGGAGCGCACGCTCAGTCTCGCCCGGTTGCAGAACGCGCTCGCCTCGGCGGCGCTCGACGCGCGCAAAGGCGATTATGAACCGGCGCGACAGGCGGCCAGCCAGTTTTATACTTCCCTGCAAGCAGACATTGACAAAGGCGATGCAGCAACTCTCACGCCCGCGCAACGAGAGGCCGCGCAAGCGTTGTTCGCCGGGCGCGATGAGATCATCACCCTGCTCGCGCGCAGCGACCCCGCCGCCGCGGATCGTCTGTCCGACGTATACGCGTCATATCGCAAGATCGTGAACGGCTGAGGAGACGGCTCTCTGAAGGCATACAGCCCTGCTCGGCGCGCTGAATGCCTTCCCATCTCGCTCCGCTCTCAATTCCCAACGGCAAACAAGTGGTGTTGCGTCCGCACGAACATCATCCCCGCAGAGATCGCTGGAGTCGCCATGAGGAGTTCGCCCATCGGATTTCGCGAGAGCAACTCGAACTTCGGCCCCGCCCTGACAACGAACATCTCGCCGTCCTCGCTCGGCAAATAGAGATGGCCGTCGGCGGCCACCGGGGATGCGCTGAAGCCGCCGCCATGATGCGGGATGCGTTCACGATAAATTTCCGCGCCCGTCTGCAAATCATAACAATCGAACACGCCCTGATTCGCCAGCACGTAGAGATGCCCGCGATAGATGAGCGGCGTCGGCATATAAGAGCCGCGCCCCTGTTTGCTCCACGCCACCGAACTGTTCGTTGACTGTCCCTTTGCCAGCGTGATGTCGCCCGACGCGCCCGCGCGGATGACGAAGATCGGAGCTTCCGGTCGCCGCCCGCTCGCAACGACGATCAAATTATCGAAAAAAACGGGTGTCGGCGCGGTGATCTTTGAACTGCCGCCCAGACGCCATAACTCTCTGCCCGTCGCCGGGTCATAGCCGCGAATGAAGTTTGAAGCGTTGGTAATGATCTCTGTGCGACCCGCGCCGGAATAGACGGTCGGCGTGCCCCATGAGGGAAGTTCTTCGCGCGGAGTTTTCCAGAGCGTCCTGCCGGTTTTGATGTCGGACGCGAGCAAAAACGATCCCGTCTGCGTGTCGCATTGAACCAGCACCGCGTCTTTGTAAATGACGGGCGAACTGGCCGTGCCCCATTCGTAGTCGGGAAGATCATACGCGCCCGCGTTGAGCACTCCGAGGTCTTTCTTCCAGACGAGGCGACCCTTCATGTCGAACGCGTACAAGCCCTGCGAGCCGAAGAAGGCCACCACGTAACGCCCGTCGGTCGCGGGCGTCGCATTGGCGTAAGTAGCCTTGACGTGTCTTTTCTCGCGCGGCGCGCCCTCGTAAGCCGTCCGCTCCCACAGAATTTTGCCGCTCTTCCGGTCGAGCGCGTAGAGCTTCCACTGGTGGCTGGATTTATCGTCCGAGGCGTCGCCGTCGCCGTAGAGACCGTGGCGGAAAGCGCCGTCGCCGCGCGCACTGCTGACGGCGGTGGTGACGAAGACGCGCCCGCCCCAGACGATGGGGCTCGAATGAGCCAGCCCCGGAATTCTCGTCTTCCATTTGATATTGGTGTTCTTCGACGCATCCCAACTCTGAGGCAAATTCTGTCTCTCGGCGACGCCCGACGCATCCTTGCCGCGAAACGAAGGCCAGTCGGCAGCAGCAGGCTGCATCGTCTTCTTCTGGGCGGACAGATTTGTCACACACAGAATTTGCGCGATCAGACACAGCGTTAATTTCACCTTCATTGTCGGCCCTCCTCAAGGTCTCGAAAAAGTAGCGCACGAGCCCGCTTCAAGAACTTTCCGCCATCGCCCGCCGGTTCAAATAGTAATGCCACAACAGCCGCGCCCCGACCGCGCGCCACGGGCGCCACGATTCGGCAAGGCTTGTGAGTTCAATTGGCGAAGGACGAACGGGGAGGCGTTTGACCTCCTGCATCGCCACGGCCAACGCCAGGTCGCCAACCGGCCAGGCGTCCGATCGTCGCAGCGACATCATTAAATAAATATCCGCCGTCCACGAGCCGATCCCTTTAACCTTCACTAACTCGGCTTTCACTTCCGCATCGTCCATCTCAGCGAACGCTGCGAGGTTCAACTTGCCGTCAGCGATGGCCCCGGCCAGATGTCTTCCGTAAGCGGTCTTCTGTCGGCTGAAGCCCGCCCCTTTGAGTTGCGCGTCGTCGAGTGCAAGGAAACGCTCAGGCGTCAGCGGCGCGGCGAGCGAGAGCAGGCGCGCGAAGGCGGCACGGGCGGAAGCGAGCGACACCTGTTGCTCAAGGATGATGTGGATGAGCGTCGGGAACCCCGGCTCGCGAAACCACGTCGGCGGCGTGCCTAACTCGGCGTGGACGCGCGCGAGGTCTCGGTCGCACCCGGCTAACGACCGAAGCCCCTCGGCGTAAGACTTCCCGGTTAACATCTTCGGCTTGATTTTACGTTGCAGCAGCGCGTCAGCCTTTCTTTACGCGTCAGCCTTTCTTTAACAGAGAAATCTGCCCGCCGTGATAGAGATCGTGCTGCGCCGCGCCGTGGAGCGTCACGTAGCACGACACGCCGCCGCCCGTCTCGCGGCTGCTTTCAGTGATGAGCACGTCTTCCAGACGCGCGTCATCGAGACCGCGCACCGCCGCCAACAACGCATCGTGGCGCGCCTGCAAGCGCGCGAGCGTCTGCTGCCAACTCTGCTCACCGGTGTCCGTCACTGGCGGCCAATCGCCTTCTTTTGGGAGGCTGACGGGTTTCCCTTCCAAGCGACGGTGAACAACGCGCTTCCAACCGCTCAGGTGCGCGACGATCTCCCAGATGCTATGCGCCCGTGCGAGTGGACGCGCCGCCGCCTGTGCGGCGGTCACATTCGCCAACGCTTCGAGCAGCGAAGGGCCGCACCATGCGTCCGCGTAGAAAGCGCGTTGCAGTTGATCCGCGAGCCGTTCAATCTCAGTCATTCCGTTTCTCCTCGTTCATCGAACGCCCTAATCCTCCTCGACCAGTTTATCTTCGCTCTTGGCGTCTTGCATCGCTTCCGGTTCCAACTCTTCCGCGCTCTTGTTCAACTTGATGAAGACGCCCCACGCCGCCAGCAGCGCGGCTGCTGCGACGGCAATGGCAGAGGCTTGCGGTAACTGTGCCGGGTTGTCGTGCAGGAACTGGAACACTGCCACCAGCGACTCGATGGAGAGCGACACGATGACGACGACCATGAAGCGCGACAGGAAACGCCGCACCCGCGTCGGCGCGCTCATCTGCGCCTCGCGCACCACTTCCTCTTCAAGGATGGTTTGGCCCAGTTCGAGCGCGGCCACCGCGATGGTCAGAAGCCCGACGCATTCCAGCACCGAGTTGAATCGCTCTCTCAATGGCAAGCCCGATGCGGGGTTGATCCCGTGCCACAATTCGAGCACGGCGAAGACGATCAAAGAAAGAGCGCAGCAGAAAAACAGGAGAATAATCGCCGAGTAGCCCGCCAGGAATATTTTCCGAATGATGTTCAACTTCTCTCCTTTGCCCGGCTGTCTCTCCGTTGCAGTTGAAGGCGCGCTCTCTAACCGGAACGCGCCTTCAACTCCAATCTTCACTCCCTAAAAGTAGTAATCGCGGAGCGACCCTTCAAAATTGCCTTCACGCAAACAACACTTCTTGAAACCTATGCCCTGAACCGCATGGGCACAAATCATTTCGGCCAAGTTTCTCCATCAACTCCTTCTCGCCCCGCACAACTCTCTGACCCCGCTTCACATGCGTCTCCGACGGATAACCCTTGCGCCGTTTGCTCGAACGCTCAAAAGCAATATATCTCCTCGTGTTTATCATTTCGCATGATCGTGCCCTCCTCAAACAATCTATTTGTGAGCAGCTATTATACAGCAAGCCTGAACCTATCCATTTCTCTTTTTATTACACCTTATAGCCATACGTCGCTCAGCAACGCGCCGCGCTTCGCGTTACAATCGTGTCGCCTTGTTGAAACACAACGAAAAAATCGAAGCGCTCATGCGCGATTTGCCCGATGCGGAAGGCGCACGCGGTTTTTATGAACGGCTCGCGGCGGAGCATCCGCGTGCGGCGCAAAAACTCATACGCGACGAAGGCTTGCTCTCCGACGCGCTCGCGCTCGCGGCGTGGAGTCCGCTGCTCGCGACGACGCTCGGCCAGCATCCCGATTACTTGAACTGGCTCGCGCGCGAACGCCTTGACACGCATGTTCGGACGACTGAAGAGTTGAATGAATCGCTGGCGCGCTTCGCCCTGACACATTCGCAAATCGAAGCGCAAGTATTGCTCGCGCGCTTTCGCCGCCGCGAACTGCTGCGCATCTATCTCCACGATCTGCGCCGCGCGAACGCCATCGTCGAGACCACGGAAGAACTCTCCAATCTAGCCGATGCCATTCTCGCCCACGCGCTCAACCTCGCGCGGCAGGAACTCGACAACCGCTACGGCGCGCCGCTCTCGACAGATGAGCGCGGGCGCAAGAGCACGGCGAGTTTCTGCGTCGTTGCGCTCGGCAAACTCGGCTCGCGCGAGCTCAACTACGCTTCCGACATCGACCTGCTCTTTCTCTATTCCGACGACGGCGAGACGGCAGGCACAGGCGAAAACGGCGCTGCGACGGCGACGACCAATCGCGAATACTTCAACCGGCTCGCGGAAAAGATCGCGCGGCTGGTGGGGCAGCAGACGGGCGAGGGCGCGGCCTATCGCGTCGATTTGCGCCTGCGCCCGCACGGGCGCGTCGGCGCGCTCAGTTGTTCGCTGGCGCAAGCCCTGCGTTATTACCGGACGAGCGCGCAGGCGTGGGAACTGCAAACCTTGATCAGATCGCGCGCCGCTGCCGGAGCCGCCCCGCTTTACGCGCGCTTCGCCGAAGAAGTGCGCGAGCGCGTCTACACGCACGCCGCCACGGTCGAAGCGGCGCTTCGCAACGTGCGTCTCGCCAAGCAGAAGATCGACCGGCAGCACGGCGAGGATGCGCGCGGTTACAACGTCAAGCTCGGGCGCGGCGGCATCCGTGAAATCGAATTCATCGCGCAAGCCCTGCAACTCGCCCACGGCGCGCACGACCATTGGCTGCACGCCCCGCACACATTGATCAGCCTCGGTCGCCTCGCCGACCGCCGCCTCATCACCGAGCGCGAACGAGCCGAACTCTCCGACGCTTACGCTTTTCTGCGCGCCCTCGAACACCGCTTGCAGATGGAGCACGGCCTGCAAACGCACACCGTTCCTGAAGGGGAATCGCGGCGCACGCTCGTCGCCCGCCGTTTGAATTTTGTGGAACCGAACGCGCTCGCTGCTTTCAATCATGCGCTTGAGGCGCACACCGCGCGCGTGCGCGCCGCTTACGAGCGCGTCTTTGGACGGCCTCAGGAAGCGGTTTCTCCGGCAGAGACGAAAAACGACGCGACCATCGCCACCGAACACGACGAAGCAGCGGTGAGTGCGCTCGCCGCCCCGCCTGAGCAAACGTCCCTCGATGGTTCAGCCGACACGGATGCCGAAACTTCCGCGATGCTCGCCGCCGCTGTTGTCTTTGCACCGCGACTCGCCGCCGACACAAGCGAGATGGCTTTGCGCGAGCCGATGTCTACAGCCTCAACTGAAGCGGGGAGCGCGGTGAGCGTAAAAAACGTCGCGCGTCTTTTGCGCGCCGCCGCTGAAGAATCGCTCAACCCGCAACGCGCCCTATCATTCGTCTCCCGCATCGCCGCCTCGCTCGATAAATCGAATACGAACGTGGAACTCTCCGAAACATCCCTGTGTGCGCTGGTCCACATCTGCGGCGCGTCGGAATTTTTTGGTGAGATGATCGCGAGCAACCCCGCGCTTATTCCCGCGTTGCTCGCGAGCCGCGAAATCGTTACGGGGCGCGACTATCGCGCTCTCTTGCGGGCGGAGATAGATCGCGAAAAAAGTTTCGGTTCGGAGTTGGTCGCGTTACGGCGCGCGTGGTCGCAGTTGCTCGTCGAGATCGGAGCGCGCGAGGTGGGCGGCGAGATAGCGCCCGGCGAGTCGAACGACTTGCAGACCGCGCTCGCCACGGCGAGCATCAACGCAGCCTACTTCATCGCGCGGCGCGAGATGGCGCGCCGCTTCGGGCGTCTGGACGCGGGGCCGCGCATCAGTGTGCTCGGCCTCGGTCGCCTGGGGAGCGGCGGGATGGATTACGGCTCCGACCTCGACCTCGTGCTCGTCTACGACCCGCGAGTGCCTTCACCCGTCGCCGCGCTCACGCATGACGAGGCATACACGCGCCTGGGCGAGTTGCTGGTCGCCGCGCTGTCGAGTCTGACGCGCGCGGGCTACCTCTACCGAGTCGATCTGCGTCTGCGTCCCGACGGCAAAAACGGCGCGCTCGTGCGCGGCTCAGGGTCGTTCATCGCATATCTCAGGGAGCGCACCGATGTCTGGGAGTGGCTGGCCTATGTGAAACTGCGCGCGGTAGGAGGCGACCTCGAACTGGGAAGGCTCGTGGAACGCGACGCGCGCCGTGCGGTTCACGAGCGGGCGCGGCAACATGACGGGGAAGAGTTGCGCACGGCCACGCGGCGCGTGCGCGAGCGGCTGGAACAGGAGCGCGCCGGGCCTGCGACGCGAGCCATTGACATCAAGTTCGGCGCAGGCGGCATGCTCGATGTGTACTTCGCCGTGCGCTACCTGCAACTGCGCGACGACGTGCGCGACGACGGCGCGGATCGTTCGACCCAGACGACGCTCTCGCGCCTGCGCGATGCCGGATCGCTCGACGCCGCAAACTATCAAACGCTCGCCGCAGGCTACGCCATTTTGCGCACGCTCGATCACCACCTGCGCCTGCTCGCCGGACGCTCGTCGCGCCTGCCCGCCGCCCCCGATCATCCCGTCCTGCGAGACCTCGCCCGCTCCACCGGCCACGCCGCCGCCGCCTCACTCACCGAGAGCCTGCGCACCCACATGAGGAGTATTCGCACAGCCTACGACCGGATCACCGGCGTCGAGGGCGAGGGCTAACACTCCGCATCAGAGGTCGCGCGGGTCGTGCCGGTGCAACCATACGAGACTCGGTTCGCGCGCTCCGTTGCTTGCGATCATCAGGCGATGGCTCCCGACACGCTTGTCATCGTCATTCTCGCGTCAAGCGGTAACATGAATAGCCGATGGTTTTTTACTATGGCCGTCTCTCGGCCTGTTCGCTCTCCAATGCCCGCTCCGCTACTTTGACACTAATCACCTCAGTCGGTTTGTGTGTCGCCATATAAACTGCCGCTGCGATAGCTGCACCGATCAGAGGCGCAACAATAAACAACCAGAGCTGGCTTAAGGCCCATCCGCCTACAAAGACGGCTGGCCCAATGCTGCGCGCCGGGTTGACCGAGGTGTTGGTCACGGGGATACCAACCAAGTGGATAAGGGTGAGTACAAGCCCGATGGCGATACCGGCAAAGCCGACAGGCGCTTTGATGTCAGTGGCTCCCAAGACGGTAAACACCAGAAAAAAAGTCAGCACTATTTCAACCAGGAAGGCTGAAAGCAAGTTGTAACGCCCCGGCGAGTGTGCGCCATAACCGTTGGCGGCGAAACCTGCCACGGATGGATCATAACCGCCCGGTGCGCCTTTGACGATGAGCAACAGCAGCGCCGCCGCCAGAATGGCGCCTAGAATCTGGGCCACTATATAGCCGACGGCATACCGCGCATCCATCTTCTTGCTGATGAGTATTCCGACAGTCACAGCCGGGTTGATATGGCAGCCCGAAATGGGGCCGATGGCATAAACCATTGCCAGCAGAGACAGGCCAAAAGCCAGAGAGACACCGAGAAAGCCAATTTTATCTCCAGCCAGAACTGCACTCCCACAACTGGCGAAAACAAGTACAAAGGTGCCCACGAATTCAGCTACATATCTGTTCATGTCGGTGTCTCCTTTAGAACCAAGAGTGATCCGTGCGGTAAATGATGCGTCGGGCGGAGTGCTAACGTCTAAGCCGCCGACAACAAGGCTTTCTCGGCAGCCTGGGGCAACTCGATAGGAACAAAATAATCTTGAGGATAAAGATAATCCTCGCCCGATTCATCAATCACCCGAAGATAATCATCCACAGCCGCCGCTTCGTCAGGGAGCACCTGATACACCTTGCGCGGCTCTAAATCCTCACAATCTTCATTTCTAATACAGATCACAAATCGCGGCTCTGATTTTCTGCGCTTCATAACCTTCAACCTAAATAGCGTTTGATTTTGAGATGCAGCGCCTCGTTGGGTTTTTGTTTGTCGGTTTTAGCAATTATCTCGGCGTGCTATCCACAAAGTATGCTCACGAGAGATAGCATTTTCTGCATCCAAAATAAAGTCCGATAACTTATCTGGAGCAGTAATATTTTGAGCCTGTTCAGCTATCAATCCTAATTCTTGTGCTGCCAAACCATAAGAGTTCGATAACTCTTGATGTCTTTTGAGTTGCACCCAAGCGATAGAAGCTGCCGCCGCCGCCGCAAAGAAAGTTGATACGTTGACAGGTAAGTTGGGCCACCGAATAAGGGCAAGCGAGGAAAATAGAGCAAAGGCTTGCGAAAGTATAACCGCGTTGAACCAGAACCGTGCGGATTTCTTATTCATATTAGATTTACTGCTATACCACTTCCTTTGGTCGTTTATCCTTTGAGATAAGTAAATTGATTTTCTTTCAGGAAGTGGCATCTGTCGGACGGCCAACATTTTAGGGGAAATTTGTGGCGTTAAACTTGTGTCGTCACCACCCAATGAGGCAGAGAAAGCCTTGCGCTCTTGCATGACTCCTTGGAGTGTCTTGAGAAAGAGGCTACTGGCTTCTGCCTCAGTAAGAGTTTCTCTGTAAGGCTCACTGCAAGTCATAAAACGCCATGCGCGAGTTTTTACTGATTCGGCTACAGCCCTTCCGTCATACCAACTCTGCTCAAACTTTTGGCTGCGTATATAAAGTGTGAGCAGAAGACCTGCGCTCATAAGTCCTGCGGAAACAAGAGCAAGTGCTGATTTTGCTGTATCACTACTGAAGGAAAATGCACCAATCACCGAAGATGCAACGATAAGCGTTAAATCAGTCGCCATGCAACGCAGAAAATCACGTTGAGATTCTGCCGATGCACGGTCTGCCGAGCGAAACATCGCTGGCATATCTTGGTCGTCAATTGTAACGCTTTGGTCTTCACTCATTGGTAATCAGTTAGCCACTGAGCTTCTTAAACAGCTTATCGACATCCCAATCGAAAGGAACAACGCCATGCTGTATTAAGACGTTCGGCGTGGTGGCAGAAGACATATTCTTGAACCGCATTGCGATAATTTGCTTACTTTCTTCCGCCGCCAAGTTAATTTCCCACGGAACCCATTTGCGGTTGCGATGGGTGTTTTCACCAATCAAGCAAAGGCAAAATTTGCAGGCTTTGATTTTTGGACGGATAACGCTTTTAATGTACGCATCATCTTTACTGTTGATTGCTTCACGCAAAGACACGTCGTCCATTTCGAACTCGACGCTCTTGAACTCTGCCAAACCACGCAACGCCCAAACCTTGAACTCATCCTCGCCACGAAAAGAAATAAAAGTTTTCTGAGCCATTTCCAGCCTCCATGTAAGAAATCAAACCGTGCATCATTTTACGAATAATTGCCTTTATAGCGGTTTGCACTTGCACTGCCCCTGTCACAAAGTTTCTTACTTCACGGGGTATTGATTTTCGGGGTTACTTCAACCGTCCCTAATTTTCATAGGGGCAATGCAAGTGCAAACCCCTATAGGAACAACAAAGCCGCGTGCAACATCCCAACTTCTGATTAAGCTGAATGCTTCCAGATAGTACGCTGAATGGTCGTGTTACCAAGACCCATTCCGTTTGGTCACGCAAGGAGGCTTCACTTTCGCCTGTCGTTTTTGTAGATCACGCCCTCTTTCATGACGAAGAAAACTTTTTCGGTTTCGCGGATGTCGCGCGTGGGGTCGCCGGGGACGGCGATGATGTCGGCGAGTTTGCCGGGGGCGAGCGTGCCGAGTTGGTCCGAGACGCCGAAGAGTTCGGCGTTGACGGAGGTGGCGGCGCGCAGCGCGTCGACGGGGCGCATGCCGAGTTCGACCATGAGGCGAAATTCTTCGGCGTTGCGCCCGTGCGGGTAGACGGCGGCATCGGTGCCGAAGGCGATGCGGACGCCCTTTGTGACGGCCTTGCGAAACATGCTCTGGATGCTGGCGATGGCGGCGCGGGCTTTGGCTTCGACGTTCGGGGGCATGTAGAGGCCGCGATCCAGTTTCTCGCGCAAGCCCTGCGGGGCCATGAGAGTTGCGACAAGGAATGTGCCTTTCGCCTTCATCAGGTCGAGCGCCTCGTCGTCGAGAAACGAACCGTGTTCGATGGAGTCGATGCCGGCGCGGATGGCGCGTTTGGCTCCTTCGGCTCCGTGCGCGTGGGCGGCGGTCTTACGCCGGAGCGCGTGCGCTTCATCGACGAGCGCATCGAGTTCGGCCTGCGTCAGTTGCGGCGAGTTGACATCGCCTGTGAGCGAGAGCACGCCGCCCGTAGCGCAGACTTTGATCACGTCTGCGCCGCGCTTGATGTTCATGCGCACGGCGGCGCGCACGGCGTCCGCGCCGTTGGCGACGGCCTCTTCAATGCCCGTGCTCAGGTCGAACACGCCGGGGCGATAACCGCCCGTCGGGTCGCAGTGGCCGCCGGTTGCGCCGATGGCGCGCACGGCGACGAGCATGCGCGGCCCCGCGACTTTGCCGTTGCCGATGGCGTTGCGCAGTCCGATGTCGATGAGATCGTTGGCGCCGACATCGCGGACGGTGGTGAAGCCGATCATCAAGGTCTTGCGCGCGTAGACGGTGGCATCGAGCGCCTGTTCGGGGACGGTCTTTTTGAAGCTGTCGAGTTCATCCTGCTTCCAGTCGTCGCTGGCCTCGCCCGTGAGGTGCGTGTGCGCGTCCATGAAGCCGGGCAGCAGCGTCGCGTCGCCGAGGTCGATCACCTCCGCGCCCGCCGGTATTTGCGCGTTCACGCCGAGCGAGTGAATTTTGCCGTCAACGACGACGATTACGCCGGGCGTGGTGAGGCGTTCGTTCTGGCCGTCGAAGATGCGCGCGGCTTTGATGACGATGGCACGCTTCGGCTTCGCGCCTTCTCTACCGCCCTGCTGCTGCTGCTGCTGTGCGGGCGACGGGTAACTTCCGGCGAAGAAGATGACGGCGAGTAAACAGGGGCAAAGGTTTTTCATGTGAACGCTCCAGGGATTTTCGTTGAGAGAGGTGAATTAACGTCAGTTCGACGTAAGAAACAGAAAAAGATTCAACCACGCGCATCACACGAAACAGCACGAAAAGACGGTTCTTCTTCGTGCTGTTTCGTGTGCTGCGCGTGGTTAAGTTTTTCATTGGCATGGTAACGACGGCTTACATCGAACTGATGTTGAATTAACTCTTGCTTCGACATTATGCCTCAATCTGCGCGCTGCTCGTCTCTTCATGCCAGCAGCGCACGCACCACAGACGCCGCGCGACTCGTTCCTTAAACGAAAAGTCGGCGGACGCAGGCAGACGGCGCACGACCTCACGCTCCTCTTCGTCGAGTTCGCTCCACCTGCGTAGCCGCTGCGTGCCGCAGTTGGGGCAGCGGTCAATCCTGCGTTCATTCGTCAGGTTATCAAGCACGATCTTTCCCTCGCCGAAGTGCGGCAACCGCCGCTCCCGTTTGAGTGTCGCGACGTAGACAAGGTAATATCGTTATCGTCTTTAGTAAACTCCCGGACGAACAGAAAGCTACCTGCCAGATGATCAAGAACGGTCGTTCCTTCGCGCCGCTGCTCGCCTCTCTTTTCCTTCTCCTCTGCTTCTCGAACGCACCGGCGCAGCGCGACGATGCGCGTTTCGATTTCTATGCCCGCGGCCCCTATCGCGAGAACGTGCCGCGACCGCAAACTACGACGCGTTTCGACGTGGGCGACTTTCACACGAACTACGCGACGATGGAGCGCGTCATCGAACGCATCGCCGCCGCCGCGCCCGACCGCGTCCGCATCACCGACATCGGCGAGACGAACGAGCACCGCATGATGCACCTCGTCGTCATCACCGCGCCGGAAAACTTGCAGCGCATCGATCACATCAAAGCGGGCGTCGCACGCCTCGCCGACCCGCGCACCACACCGGCTGGGGACGCCGCGCGCATCGCCGCCGAAATGCCGCTCATCAATTTCATGAGCTACACGATTCACGGCAACGAGTCGGCGTCGTTCGAAGCGATGATGCAGGTCGTCTATCAACTCGCCGCCTCGAACGAACCGGCGACGCTCGACATCCTCAAGAACTGCGTCGTCCTCATCAACGTCTGCTCGAACCCCGACGGCCACGAGCGTTTCGTGACGTGGTACAACTCTTTCGGGACGGGCAACGCCGAGCCGCTCGCGGGCGAGCACCGCGAGCCGTGGTCCGTCTGGGGGCGCGCCAATCATTACCGCTTCGATCTCAACCGCGACAACCTCGCGGCCACACAGGTAGAGACGCGCAACTTGCAGCGCGCCTATCTCGATTGGAATCCGCAGGTGCTCGTCGATCATCACGGGCAGCCGTCGCAATACTTCTTCCCGCCCGCCGCGCTGCCCGTCAACCCGAATCTGCCGCCCGCGCAGACCGCGCGCTGGCTCACGGAGTTCGGTCGCGCCAACGCCGCGCAGTTCGACGCGCGCAACTGGGACTACTACGTGCGCGACGTGTTCGATCTCTTCGGCCCTTTCTTCTGGGACTCCTGGCCCGCTTTAAACGGCGCGACGGGGATGACCTACGAGACGGACGGCGGCGGCACGAAAGGCTACAACTGGAAACGCGATGATGACACCATCGTCACCTTGCGTTCGGCCATCGCCAAACACTTCATCGCTTCGCTCACGACGCTTGAGACGGCGGCGCGCAACCGCGAAGCGCGCCTCAAAGACTTCTACGAATTCAAACGCAGCGCGCTCGACGAAGGGCGGCGCGAGCGTTTGCGGCGCATCGTGCTCGTCGCCGGTCGCGACCCGGCGCGGGCGGCGGAGTTGGCGGACGTGCTGCTGCGTGCGGGCATCGAAGTGAGCGTGGCGAGCGAAGAATTTCGCGCGACGAAGGCGCACGCTTACGCGGCGAGCGGCGGGACCACGACGGCGGCAGTGGCAGCGGGAACGCCGCGCACCTTCCCGGCTGGCTCTTACATCATCGATCTCGCGCAGCCGCAAAAGCGTCTCGCCAAAGCACTGCTTGAGCCGGAGACGGAACTCGACCCCGTTTTCGTGCGCGACCAACTCGCGCGCTTCGCCAGAAACCAGCGGCGCGGGGGCAACGCGGCGAAAGAGGAGTACGGTTTTTACGATGTCACGGCGTGGTCGCTGCCGCTCGTCTTCGGCGTCGAAGCCTACTGGACGGAAGACACGGGCGCGGTCGCCTCGGTGCAACTGCGCCAGTCGCCTCCGGCACAGTCAGCGAAGGATGCCCTGCACGCCTCTGGGGAAAAACTGCTCTCGCGGCGCATGGGCGTCTCCGGGCGCGCACAAGTCGCCTACATCATCCCTTATGAGACGAACGGCGCGGCCTCGCTCGCGTATCGACTGCAACGCGAGAATTTCAAACTCGCCGTCGCCACGCGCACCCTCAACGCGGGCGGGCGCGATTGGCCGCGCGGAACCATGGTCGTGCGCGTCTCGCGCAACCCCGACACGCTGCATGAAGCGATAGGGCGGCTGGCAAACGAGTCGAATGTCGAAGTGACGGCGATTAATTCGGGTTTCATCGAAACGGGCGATACGAGCATTGGCTCGGAGAACGTCATCTCTTTGAAACGACCGCGCATCATCATCGTCGCCGACGAACCGGTCAGCCAGACGAGTTACGGTGCGATGTGGTGGACGCTTGAGCGCTACGGCGTCGATTTCACGCCGATGACCATCGACAACATCAGGCGCGCGAATCTTGACAGCTACAACGTCATCATCATGCCCGACGGCGCGGCGGGGCGATACCTGAGCGCGTTCGGCACGAGCGGCGTGAACACCTTGCGCGCGTGGGCGCAGCGCGGCGGCACGCTCGTCTGCATCAAAGGCGCGGCGGTCTTCGCGGCATTGAAGGAGGTGAACCTGACTTCTTCGCGTCTCGTCGGGAGCGACGACGACGAGCAGCGCGAGCAGAAAACGGACGATGCCGCGGATGCCAAAGCATCACCGACGCCGACACCTGCGCCTTCGCCCGCGACGCAGGAGGCTGCCAACGCGCGCGAACAAACAGCAACAGCGGCGCGCACGCGCCGGCAAACGACGCAGACGGCCACCGAGCAGCAACGCGACGCGCAGGACAAAAGCGAAAAACTCGAAGGCGCGCCGCCCGATTTGCCGCCCATCGCGTCGCCTTCGGCGCGACCGGGGCGCGTGCCCGAAGCCGTCCCCGGCGCGATCTTCCGCGCCACCCTCGACCGCTCGACGCCGCTCACCTACGGTTACGAAGACGCACAGCTTCCCGTCCTCGTGGACTCGGCCTATTTCTTTCGCCCGTCGAAAGAGGGCACGAACGCCGTCGTCTTCACGAGCGAAAACAATCAACCGCTCCGCCTCGCCGGATTCATCTGGCCCAATAACACCGAGCGGTTGCTGCGCGGTACGGCGCACATCATCGAAGAACCGACCGGGCGCGGCCACGTCGTGCTGTTCGCCGAAGACCCGAACTACCGTGGCTTCTGGCGTGCCACGACGAGGCTGTTCTTCAATTCGTTTCTTTTTCAACCGACGTTTTAGGAATGTGACAGGTGACGGGTGACAAGTGACAAGAGAAAAACTTATCCTGTTACCTGTTACCTGTTACCTGTTACCTGTCACTAGGAGTTATTGTGTTTCAAATCAAAGCGGCTTTCGAGGAAAAACTTGAAATCAAGACCACGATTGAGCGGGCGCGGGCGTTCTTCGGCGACGTGGGCAATTTCGTGAATTTGATGCCCGGCGTTGAAAGCATCAGGGAAGAAGCGGGGGGCGTGATGCGCTGGCTGATCCGCGCGGAAGTGCCGGTCATCGGCGCGATCCGGCAGGCGTTCACCGTCGAGCAGACGCTCAATCACCCGCAGAGCATCGAGTGGTCGCCTGCTGCCGAGGAGCGCAACAATCTGCTGCGATACGCCGCGCAGTTTGAAGAGCGCGGGACGCGTGTGCTGATTCGTATCGTGCAGCGCGTCGAGTTGCGCCGCCAGAAGGCGACGGAACTACACATGCTCGCCGGGCTGGTCGGCGAAAGTCGCCTCAGCGCAGAGATGCAGAAGGGCGTCAGCGAGATGATGCGCACCTTTCTCCAACGCGCCCGCACGACGCTTGAGCAATAAGCCGCAAGCCACGGGGTACGATCTACATCCTTCATCTCCGCCGCTGAATAACTCCTTGCCACGAGATGTATTATCAAGTAGTCTGAATGAGGTTGCCCGGCTCCATAGCGAGGTTGCCTCACCCTCTTAGCGGCGCTTCTTCCCGACCAGTTCCAGCAAGTCTTCGAGGCACATTCATCCTGCGTTATTCTCAAACATCATGCGGGCTTAAGCAGAGAGACAATCTCACGTTCGCCGTCGGCACGATTTCCGTGAAGACAATGAATCCAATCCAGCCCTCCATCGATCTCGCCGTCTTCCAGAGCTTGTGCGCTGCGGACGTAACTCAGGCGCGCGACGAGGGAAGCTACGCCGAGGCCCAGCGGACGCTCCTCACGCTGATGGGCAATTTGCCCGGCATGGCCTATTGCTGTCGTAACGATGAAGCCTGGACGATGCTCTTCGTGAGCGAAGGGGCGCAGGAGTTAACCGGCTATGCGCCCGCCGACTTGACCGGCAATCACAAAATTTCTTATGCCGATCTGATTCATGCCGACAGCCGGCAGGCGGTGTGGGATGAGGTGCAATCCGCGCTGGCCGCGAAAAAGCGTTTTCGTCTCACTTATCGTTTGCAGACCGCCGCGCAGGGCGAGAAGTGGGTGTGGGAACAGGGGCACGGAATCTTTTCTCCCGGCGGCGAACTGCTCGCCGTCGAAGGCTTTGTGACGGATATCACGGACCGCATCCAGGCGGAACAGTCGTTACGCGAAACGGAGTTGAAGTATCGCTCGATCTTCGAGCATGCCGTCCACGGCATCTACCGTTCGACGCCCGACGGGAAGTTTCTCGCCGTCAACCCGGCGTTGGCGGGGATGCTCGGCTACTTCTCACCGGCGGAGTTGATCGCCAATTGCACCGACATCGCCCGCGATTTTTACGCACAGGCCGGAGCGCGAGAGCGACTCCAAAGTCTGCTCGCGGCGCACGGTACGGTGCAGGGCTTCGAGGTGCAGGTCTTCTGCCGGGACCGCCGCATTATCTGGACGCGCGAGAATATTTATGCCGTGCGCGACATATCGGGCGCGCTCCTGTATTACATCGGGCGCGCTCCTGTATTACGAAGGCAGCGTCGAAGATATCACCACGCAAAAATGCGCCGAGGAAATGCTCGCCCGTTCCGAGGAGCAGTATCGTCTCCTGTTTGAAAATAACCCGAACCCGATGTGGGTCTACGGGGATTTCATCCCCGTCGCCGAAGAGACCGGGGTCATCGTCGAACTCGGCCAGTGGGTGTTGCGCGAAGCGTGCCGGCAGATGCGCGAGTGGCAGTTTATCTCGCCCCCGCATCGCCAACTCAAAATCAGCGTCAACCTTTCCAGCCGCCATTTCCTGCAACCTGATCTCTACGAACTCATCGTCGAGATACTGCGTGAGACCGAACTCGACCCCGCCACGCTGCAACTTGAGATCACGGAGAGCATCCTGATGGAGAACGCGCAGACCATCGTGCCGCTTTTGGGTCGCCTGCGCGAACTCGGCGTCGAACTGGCAATTGACGATTTCGGCACGGGCTATTCCAGCTTGAGTTATCTCTCGCGCCTCAAACCGATCCACACTTTGAAGATCGACCGCTCGTTCGTCAGTATGGGCGGCGACGACAGCGAGAATGCGGAGATCGTGCGCACCATCGTGTTGCTCGCCAGGAACATGGGCAAGGACGTGGTGGCCGAAGGCATCGAAACCGCCGAGCAACTCGCGCACCTGCGCTCGCTTCAATGCACCTACGGACAAGGCTATCTCTTCGCCCGCCCGCAAGACGCCGCCGCGACCGAACAACTGCTGCGCGCCGGCCTTCATGCCTCGATTGCCGACGCATGCAAAAACGACATGAGCATCGCGTGAAATTATGCTGCCGCAGGGCCGCAGCCAGGGCGGATAAAATCTCGCAGCCAAGCTGTGTATCCTGGTGAGACGGGAAAATCGACACATGCCAAGTCCGGCCCACGTCGCGCTGCTTTACTTCCTCTGGCTCACAAGCGAACGATTCTATTTTGCCTATCATGAGCGAAGTGCCGCCGGTCTTGAGCGCGACAGGTCTTCTTTCAATCTGGTCAGGACGGCAGTAGTGTTGGGAGCATGGCCGGGTCTGGCGGTGGGTTTTACGCGCGCGGGTCGCTTTGATAGTGCGGGTGGGTGGCTTGTTTGGACGGGGATTTCGTTGTTGCTCGTCGGCGTCGCCCTTCGCTGGACGGCAATCCTGACGCTGCGTAAGTTTTTCACGTCCAGAGTTACCCTCATAGCCGACCACCGGATCGTGCGGCGCGGTCTGTACCGCCGCCTGCGCCATCCCTCTTACACCGGCTATCTGCTCGTCTATCTCGGCCTCTCGCTCGCGCTCGCAAACTGGGCGAGCCTTCTCATCATTATGCTGCCAACCCTCGCCGCGATCCTTTATCGCATCCGCGTCGAAGAACAGATGCTCCGGCAAACTTTCGGGACTGAATACGACGACTACGCGCGCCGGACGAAGCGCCTGCTTCCCGGAATTTATTAGGCATCCGCCTGTCAATCGTTCGCTGCCTGAAATTCCACATGCGATTGCTTCCGCTCTCTCGTTTGGCCTGCCCTCCGGTCGTCCGTTACAATGACGGCATCAACTATTCGGGAGAGAAAACGCGCGCGATGGGAAATCTCAAAATGTATACGACCACATGGTGTTCCGACTGCCGCCATGCGAAACGCTTTTTGCACGAGCACGGCATCGCCTACGAAGAGATCAACATCGAAGAACAGGACGGGGCGGCGGAGCACGTCATGAAGATCAATGACGGCAAACGCAAAGTCCCGACCTTTGAAATTGACGGGCGCGCCTTCAACCTCTCGCCCTACGACGAACGCAAACTGCGCGCTGAACTCGGTCTATAGCTAAGATGACAAAAACAATGACGACATACACGGGGCAGGACGGCAGACGAAGCGGGTTGACGCGCCGGGCGGCGCGCGCCGGGGGGATGAGTTTGGCGAAACGGCTGATCAAACCGATTCCGGTCATCGGCACTGCCCTTGCGCTCGGCCTTGCGGGCTACGAGATCAAGAAGAAAGGCTGGCGCAACGGCCTCATCCAAGTCGGCCTCGACATCACGCCCGGCGTCGGCGTCGTCAAAAACGTCGTCGAACTCTTCACGGGCGATCTCATTCCCGATAAGAAAGTGAACAAACCTTAAAGCGACCGCCGCCGCCGCACGCTTGCCGCTCCATCTCACACAGGCTAACACTTACCTTAACGTCAGTTCGAGGTAAGCCGCCATGATGATGACAGAAGAAAACTTAACCACGAAACAACGCGAAACAGCACGAAAAGAGATTGCTTCTTCGTGTTGTTTCCTGTGTTTTCGTGGTTGAATCTTTTTTTGTTTCTTACGTCTCACTGACGCTACCTTACTCGCTCGCACGAA
>JBPCIP010000004.1:0-19187 GCA_051006195.1 Pyrinomonadaceae bacterium | reverse complement strand
CGCGCTGCTTGCAGTGAGCGCGTGCCAGACTGCGCCCGCGCCAAACACTACCAACGTCGCGACGGAGCAAGGGCAACTGTCCGGCGAGCGCGTGACGGGCGCGCGGGGCGGTTCCCTGACGTATCGCATCATCTCGCCACCGAAAACTTTCAACTATGTCCTCGCTGCCGATGAGCCATCTATCGCCGTCGCTTTCTTTTTGACGGGGAGTCGCCTCGTCGAATTGGATCACGACCGGCAAACTTACGTCCCCGCGCTGGCCGAAAGCTGGAAACTCTCCGACGACGCGCGCAGCGTCGAGGTCGTCTTGCGCGATGGCCTCAAGTTCTCGGACGGCCACGCGCTCACCGCCGAGGATGTCGCTTTCACCTTTCGCGTGCTCTACGACGAACGCGTCACGTCGCCCATCTATCGCGATGCGATGCTCATCGGCGGCAAATCCATCGAAGTCTCGGTCGCGGACGCGCGCCGCCTGCGGCTCACCTTTCCCGAAGCCATCGCCGTGCCGGAAAATTACATGTCGAATTTGAACGTCCTGCCGCGCCATGTGCTCGAAGCGGAACTGAATAAAGGCGCGTTCAATAACGTCTATGGCATCACGGGCGATCCGGGGGGCATCGTCACCGCCGGGGCTTTCTCGATTGAGTCCTCCACGCCGGGCGAGCGCGTCACGCTCAAGCGCAACGCGCACTACTGGAAGAAAGACGCGGCGGGCAATCAATTGCCTTACCTCGACCGCATCGTAGTTGAAGTCGTCGCCGACGAGAACAATGCGCTCACGCGGCTCGGTCAGGGCACGCTCGACATCATCGACCGCCTGCGCCCATCGGACTTCGCCGGACTTCGTTCCGGTCAGGGCAACGCCCGCGCACACGATCTCGGCCCCGGCCTCTATGCCGATAATTTCTGGTTCAACCAGAATTCGGGCAAACGCGACGACGGTAAATTCATTGTCGATCCTGTGAAACTGGCATGGTTCAACGATGCGCGTTTTCGTCGCGCCGTCTCGCATGCCATTGACCGCGAAGCAATCGCCGCGAACGTCTGGCAGGGACTCGCGACGCCGCTCTTCAACTTTGTTTCGAGCGGCAATCGCGCGTGGGTGGCGGCGGATGTGCCGCGCACCGATTATGATCTGGAGCAGGCGCGGGCGTTGTTGCGCGAGGCCGGATTCACTTTTCGCGGCACGGAGAACGAACCGGAATTAGTGGACTCTAAGGGCAATCGCGTCGAGTTCACCATCATCGCGCAGGCCACCAACGAAGCGCGGCTCAAGAGCGCAATCGTCATTCAGGAAGACTTGAAGAAACTAGGGATGAGTGTGCAGGTCGCGCCGATTGAGAACGCGCAGGTGATTACGCGCGTCAATCAATCTTACGATTACGAAGCGATCTTCTTCGGCACTTCCGCTTCCGAACCCGACCCTTCCTCTTACACGGATGTGCTGCGCAGCAGCAGCCCGCAGCACTTCTGGAATCCCAAACAGGCGCAGCCCGCCACCGATTGGGAGGCGCGCCTCGACGAACTGACCGCGCAACAAGCCCATGAGGTTGACCGCGAACGCCGCCGCGCCATCTTCCGCGATGCCCAACTGCTGATGGCCGAACACTTGCCGATGCTCCCCGTCGTCACGCGCCACATCGCCGTCGCCGCCAACACGCGTCTCGGCAACTATCGCCCCAGCCCGCTCCCGCCCTTCTCCCTGTGGAACGCCGAAGAGTTGTTCGTGCGACAGTAAACAGTAACAGAGACCGCATGACAAAACCGCCCGTCAGTCGTCACAGACTGACGGGCGGTTTCCTTGTTGCCTAAGTTATTCCAAGATCATTCTCTGAATCCTGTCTTTTACCCTACTGCGTGAACAGCTTTTGCATTGAGACCATCGCATGCGCGAGATCGAGGCGCGTGAACGAGGCTTGCGGGCGGAAGTATGCATGGTCGTCGGCGAGCAATCCGCGCGCGAGGGCAACGGAAACGTAGCCGCGCGCGGCGGCGGGGATCGCACTCGCGTCGAGCACTTTCAAGGGCAGGTTTGAAGAGGCATCAGCTTCTGCTTGCAACCCCGCGGCGCGGACGAGGACGATAGCCGCCGTCAAACGATTCACCGTGGCGTGCGGCGAAAATGAGCCGCCCGTCTGCACGTCCGTGAAGACCGCGCCCTGCGGCGCGCGTTGCACGCTTTCGACGAAGAGCAGCGTCGCCGCGTCGCGCACATCGCGATAGCTAGCCTCAGCCGGAACGTACTGCGGCACGCGCCCGCCGAGCACCAACGCCTGCGCCAGTTCGCCGCGCGTGACGGGCAAAGCCGGACGGAATTTGCCGCCCGTCGGCGACATCACGAACGTGCGGATAGTTTGATAAATCTCCGCGCGTGCGCTTGCACTCAACTCTGAGATGTCGCGCAGCGGCGCATACTCAGCACGCCCGACTTCAAGCACCCCGACCACGTCCTGCGGCGTCGCGGCCAAACCGCCGAGCGTATTTCTGACCTGCACGCGCCATGTACCGGGCGACGGGGCATTGAGCACGCTGCGCTCGCGTTTGCCGTTCAAACCCGGCAGATTGATCGTGTTCACATCCGTCTGCTTCACGCCGTTTGCATCATACATCGCCATGCCGAGATCGTTGACACTCAAGGCGCTCCAACCGATCTGCATCGAAGCCATCAGCGCACCGGCGGGAATCTGCACGGTCGTCTCAAAGTTCGCGCCCGGATTGACCTTGCCGGTTATCTCCTGCATCGGGTCGCTCACGAAGCGCACCTGCCCGCGATTCAAGGTCGCGCGGAAGTTGCCGAGTTTGCGTTCGGGAAAGGCCGCTTCGAGCACCGCCGCGTGCGTGTTCAGCGCGCCTGCGCCGACTTCGTGCGAGTAATAAGGCGGTAGCGGCGTCGCCGTGCGTTGCAAAATATCGCGCACTTCGGCGGGCGTCAAACGCGGATTCGCTTCGAGCATCAGGGCGATAGCTCCGGCCACCTGCGGCGCGGAAAAACTCGTACCGCTCGCCGTCGTGTAGAAAGGCACGAGGCCCGGCGCGATCCCTGTGTCGCCATTGAAGCCGATGCCCTCTGCGCCCGTCACGCTGACGCCGCTCGCCCGCAAACTCACGACGCCGACGCCGGGCGCGACGAGAGTCGGGCGAAACATCGGGCTCGCGAAATCGCCGCGTGAGGAGAAGTTGGCGAGGCGTCCTTTGAAGTCCGTCGCGCCGACGCTGACGACCCAGGGTGCAGCCGCGTAAGGATTGAGCGTGTGCCAACCCGACCCAGTGTTGCCCGCCGAGAAGACGACATTGACGCCGCGCTCCGTGAGCATTTTGGTGGCGACGTTGACCGGGTCGTTGAGATCGAAAATCGTGTCGGCGGAGAAACTGCAATTGACGACGCGCACACCGAGAGCCGCGCCGCGCTCCAACAAATAATCGAAACCGTTGAGGACGAACAGCAGATTTAGATCGCCCGCGCTCATGCCGACGAGCCGCGCGCCCGGCGCGACGCCCGTGTACTGCGCGCCGGAGCGCAGCCCACTGCCGCCGATGATGCCTGCGACGAACGTGCCGTGGCCGTAAGCCTGATCCGTGTTCGGTGAATTCTCGACGTTCGCCGGATAGTTGAAACCGATGCTTGCGCTCTGCGTATCTGCGAGTTTGACGTTTTGGGCGACGCGTCCGGCAAGGTCGCCGTGGGTTGCATCCAGGCCGGTGTCGAGCACGGCGACGGTCACGCCGCGCCCGCTGACGGGGAGCCCCACGTTGTGGCGCGTCAAGTCTGCGTCGCGCCGCGCGCGTTCGACTCCCGTGGTGCCTTGCGCGGGATCGGCGGTCAGTCGGAGCGTGCGATTGCCGTAGAGCGAGCGGACGTTCGGGAAGCGCGAGACGGCGAGAAGTTGATCGGGCGTGGCCGAGACGTAGACGGCGGGCAGGACGTGGAAGCGCGTGCCGCCGAGGATGCCGAGGCGTTGCAAATCGGAGAAATCGCCTGCGGACGGAAGTTGATGATAGACGATGACGGCATTGATGTGGCTGTCGTCCGTCAATTGGTTCGCCTGATTGATGAGCAGTGCGAGTTCGGGATCGACGCTTTGCAGGCCGTGATGCCGCGCCTCATTGCTTGCGGGCGCGACCGTGTCGGCGGTGGAGACGGTGATGCCGTCGGCGGTGGAGATGGTGATGCCGTCCGCGCCGGAAGCGGTGATGCCGTCGGCGGTCGAAATAGTGATGCCGTTTGGCGAGACGGAGAAAAACTTCCCGTCCGCTCTTCTGAGAATAACGCCGTCGGCGGTGGAGACCGTGATGCCGTCCGCGCCGGAAGCGGTGATGCCATCGGCGGTCGAAATAGTGATGCCGTCCGCGCCGGAAGCAGTGATGCCGTTCGTGCCGATGGCAGTCAGAGCGTCAGCGGTCGAGACGGTGATGCCGTTCGGTCGATTGATGATAATTGAATCGGCGCGATGCTGCGTGCCGTCGGCGGTGGAGATGGTGATGCCGTCCGCGCCGGAAGCGGTGATGCCATCGGCGGTCGAGACGGTGATCCCGTTTGGCTCGGTGGCGACGACGCTGTTCAGGGACGAGTGCGAGACGCCATCCGCGCCGGAGGCAGTGATGCCATCTGCTCCCGATGCCGTGATGCCGTTGACGCCGAAAGTAAGAACGCTGTCCGCGCCGGAAGCAGTGATGCCGTTCGCCCCGATATAGTTAATGCCATCGGCGGTGGAGACGGTGATGCCGTCGGCGGTCGAGACGGTGATCCCGGCGTTGACGGAGTTTAGAGAGAGCAGAAGGATCAGGAAAACGGCTGCCGCCTGCCGTATTTTCTTCAACGCTATATTCTTCATATGACGGAGAAACAAAAGCCAACTGTCGATTTCGGATTTGACGAATGGTAGCCGATAGCCCTGCTCGCGTATGGGGCCAGGCGCACGACGAGGTAGGAACGAAAGAGTCGGGGGACAAACAGATTAACATAGATACGCAATTCGAATTGTTACATTTTCATTGTGTTTACAGCGAGCATCTGCCGCCCTCCCGCTGCTTTCGCTTTGTTAGAGCGCGCAATTACGCCTCAATAACGCTGGAAATCTTTGCGGTGCGACTTCTGTGACCCCGGCGGCGGCGTCTAGCCCATCAAATTCTTGAACATCTTCTGCGTCTCCGCCGCCGGTTCGACTCCGAGTTCCTTACGCAACACACGCCGCAACAACTCATATTGCTCCTTGACCGCCGCGCGATTACCGAGCGCGGCATGGGCGCGCATGATCATGCAATGCACGTCTTCGCGAAATTGATCGTCGCTCAAAATTCGTTGCGCGAGTTGGAGCGAACGCGGCCAATCTTCATTCTTTTGCGCCGCGACCACGAGCGCTTCCAGCATGCGCAGGTATTGTTCGCGGTAGTACGAACGCTGCTCTTCGACCCAGTCGTCGTAGCTGCCCTGCATAAAGTCGCCGCGATAGAGCGCGAGCGCATCCTCGTAAGAACTCGTGCAGCGCGCGTGATCGCCCGCGCGCCGCGCCGCCTCGCCATCAGCGACGAGACGGTCGAATTCTTCCATGTCGATGCGATAAGAAAATTCCTGATTGAGTAAATAATCGCTATCGCGGTAGAGCAAAAAGTTTTGCTTGACGGGCTGCTTGCTGTTGAGAGCCTTGCGAATGTGCGAGACGGTCGGGTGAAAATTCTTTTCGACGGCCTCGAAATCAGCCTCGCCCCAGAAGGTGTCGATGATCGTGTCTTTGGAGGCGCGGCGGTGGCGGCGCGAAGCGATGAAGCACAGGATGTCGCGCGCCCGTTTCGTCGTCCACGCGTCGGCGGCGAGCGGCTTGGCCGGGTCGCGAAAGATTTCGACGGGGCCGAGCAGGTTGATCGAGAGATCGGCGGCAGGCTTCGGCGGGACGAACCGGATGATTGCCGCCTGCTCTATTTCGACGCCGCGCGCCTCACGCGCCTTATGCGCGGCGGCTTGCCCGATGGCGTTCGCCAGTTGCTCGCGGATGTCCGGCGGGAGCAACGCGGCGGCTTCGGGCGCGGCGAAAAGATGCGGCTGATGTGCGACTTCGCGGCGCAGCCAGTAGTCGTAGTCGTAGCGCGCGGCCAGATCGAGTGTGCGGCGCAGGCGTTCGAGCAATTCGTTCTCTTGATCTGCGGCCAGGGCGCAGGCGGCGAGCGCGAGGCAGGCTTGCGCTTCATAGTAATAAAGGCCGTTCGCGTGAAAATATTGCAGCGCAGCTTCGAGTTCGATGCGCGCGGCGGCGTGTGCGCCCTGCGCGCCCAGCACACGCGCGTGCGCGAGTGTGGCCGTCTGTAAGGCCATTTCATCTTTGACGGCGGCGCGCGCCTCGATGAGGCGTTCGAGCAAGTTGCGCGCCGCCGCCGTGTTGCCCATTTGCAAGTTGAGTAGCGCCTCTTCCTCCCATAACTCGCAACGCGCGAGATCAACTCCGCCCTCTTCGTAAGCGCGTGCGGCGTAACCGTAAAACTCCGTGGCGCGGGCGGCGTCACCGCGTTCGCGATGAAGATTGCCGTAAGTCTCGAAGGCTTCGGCGCGTTGCGCGATGAGATTGAAGAGTTGGCAGCGTTCGAGGGCGGAGTCAAGATGTTGTTCGCAGGCCGCGAGGTCGCCGCGATAGAGATGACAGCGCGCGAGGTTCAGATATGCCCATGCTTCCTGCGGCATGGGCGGCGCGTTGCGGTTTTCGCGCACCAACCGGCGCAGCCAGCGCATCGCCTCGCCGAAGTCGCCGCGAATCATCGCCGGAAGACCGAGATTGTGCGCGATGAGGTGCGCATAGTGCGTATCGTTCTGTTCTTCGGCGAGTTGGAGCGCAGCGCGAAACTCTCCCTCGGCGGCAGCCCACTGGGCCAATGCGAAATAGCACAAGCCCCGCGTGTTGCCGCACTTGATGCGGACGCTGGAGTCTTCGCCGACCAATTCCAGAGCGCGATCAAGATAGGCGAACGCATTCGCGCAATCGCCGCGACGACGCGCAATCGTGGCGAGCGAGTGCAAAGCTTCGGCCTCGCCTTCCGCGTCGCCGCGTTCATGCAACAGCGTGGCAGCGCGGCGAAAGAGCGTCTGCGAGGTTTCATATTCGCCGCGCAGACGTGCGACTTCGGCGCGATGAAAGAGGGTGCGCGGGTGCGCTTCGATGGACGCTATGGGGATGGCCTCGACGAAAGTGATAAGCGAGGTGAACGCACCCGTCGCGATCCACTCCTGCCCTTTGTGGGCGATGATGATGGCGGCGCGCGTGAACTCTTCCGCCGCGAGCAGGTGGCGGATGGCCTGCTCCCACTGCTTGCGCTCGACGAAGAAATCGGCGTAGCGCATGTGCTCGCGCGCCACCCCGGCCTGCCCGATTTCGGCGCGCAGACGGCGTTGCAGAAAATCTTTGAACAGCGGGTGCAAGCGATACTCTTCGCCGCCCCCGTCGCTACCGGCCACGGTCATGAAGACGTTGCGCCGGACGAGGGCGGGCAGCAGCGCCGACGATCCCGCGCCCGGATAGAGACGACTGCACACATCCATCTCCACGCGATCCAGGAGCGAGATGCGCAGGAGCAATTGTTTCGCCTCTTCCGCCTCATCCGCAAAAACCTCTTCTGCGAAATAGTCGAAGATGTCGCGTTCGGACTGGCGCAAAATGTCCACGAGGTCGGGCGGAGCGTCCGCCTCTCCTTCGCGCGTGCCGCGCGCGAGCGCCTGACGCTGCGCGACCTGCCGGACGAGTTGCAGCGCGGTGATCCAGCCGTGCGTGCGTTCGCGGTATTCGGCCAGTTGCGCGGGCGTCAATTCGAGATCAAAGACTTTGCGAAAAAGCTCCTGTGTCTCGGCGTCGGTGAAGAGAAGTTCGGCGCGGTCGATAATGGTGAGTTCGTTGTGCGCGTGCAGGCGCGCGAGCGAGAGCGGCGGCACATCGCGCGAAGTGATGATGATGTGCAGCACATCCGGCAGGTAAGCGATCAAACGATCAACGACGCGATGCACCGCCGTGTCCGTGCCGAGATGATGGTAGTCGTCGAGCACAAGGATGAGTTGCTGATCGACGAGGTCGAGCACTTCGTTGAGGAAGACATCAACGGCGCGTTCGGGTTGGGTGGCGAGTTCCGCCGCCGACTCTTGCAGGTAAGCGAGCGTGGCCGCGCCGAAGTCGGGGACGAGTTGTTTGAGGCCGTGCGCGAGATAGCCGAGGAAGACAAACGGGTCGGCATCGGTGCGGTCGAGTTGATACCAGACGAAAGGACGCGCGTGAGTGCGGACGAAGTCGGCGACGAGCGTGGTCTTGCCCGAACCGGCGTTGGCGGCGACAAGCGTGACGGGGTGTGCGAGATTCGCGAGCAGCCGCTCCATCAGGCGCGGGCGTTGGAGCAAGGCGGGCGCGGGGCGCGGCGGCAGTAGTTTGGTGCGCAGGAAAAAGGCAGGCGCGGCTGAGACGCCCGCTCCGGTGAGCGGCGGCAGAGGAGAAGTTTGTAAGTTGCCCTGACGATGCGGCCTGTTGCTCATCAGCCTTTCGCGCCTCCGGTTTGGCGAACCGTCTCCGCACGAAATTAAGAAAGTAGGTCTGGCTATACGGGGTGGCAGCCGTCCCTGCCTGCGCGCAGCTACAGACGGCTACGCCGGTTAACCTAGTCTTACCCTGTTTGAACCAGCGGGCGCAAGTGTCGCACGACTCAGGTGAGGCTGAAATGTGCCGGCGACTCCTGCCCTGCGCCTCATATTGCACCGACAGAAGACTCCGGGATATCGCTTTTCACGAGCTGCAATCGAGAGCCAGCCGCGCGTGTTGCGCGCCGACGTTGATTGCCGTCGCGCTGCTGCTGCTGCTGCTGCTGTGGCGCACTGTATCTTCGCTCGTGGCTTCCGTGCGGGCTTGCGCCGACTGGTGGAGCGCGGCGGCGCGACCCCACGTTTCCGCCAACGCCTGTGCTGCCGCGTCCCGGTCTAAGCCATAACTGGCGAACAACTCTGCCGCTTCCGGGAGCGTAAAGGCGAGCGCGGACTCGTCCATCACGCGTAGCGTTTGCTTCGAGCGCATCCGCCAGAGCGGCGCGGGCGGCAGCGTGCGCCCGATCAGGATCATGTGCGCTTCCTCCGGCAGAAGCGGCAGAACGCGCGTGAAAAACGGGACGAGCCACGGGGCATCATATAACAGGTGCAGGTCGTCGATGACGATGAGCAAAGGTTGTCCTTCGCTTTCGAGCATCGTCATCTCGTAGACGAATGAGGCGGCGAGGAGCGTTGCGTCTGGAACCAAGACGCCCGGAGCTAGAAGCGCGAGCGTCTTGCGCCCGAAGCCCGGATGTTGCTTGCGCACGCCGGCGATCAGGTAGTGCATAAACGTCGGCAGAGCAACTTCGGGCGCGTCCACTTTGTACCACACGACGCGACGCACGCCGCGTCGGGCAAAATCCGCGGCCAACATGGTCTTGCCCGCGCCCGTCCGCCCGTGGATGACCGTGGAGGTGCAGCAATTTATACTTTCGTCCAACACCTCGAGCAGCCGCCCACGCGAGATGCGCGGCGTTTCTGCGGGCAGCGTAATTTTATTAAAGATCAATCCCATCGTCTCTCGTCTCGACTCTCTGCATCCATGAGCGACTGTCAAACGCGCGAATGTTGAGGGCGCGTGTGAGAGTTTTTGGCAAAGCCAGCTTTACAATTTCTGCAGTTTTCCCCGTCCCCGGCGGCCTGCGGGTGCGCTCTCGGCACGATTGGACTATGCCGCAACGGACTTGAGAAATTCTTGAGATGTTTAACGAAACTGCGGAGCGGGAGTTTAAATACGAGTTAAATTTAAGCAGGCTTATGCTCATGATACTGCCGAGAGACTTGGCTTTGTGCCGATTTCTAGGCGATTATATAAACCGAAATGAATAGCTTTAACCGAGGGATGAGTCGGGCGAGCACGCGCATCCTCATCACCGCCACGGATGGCAAACGCTTGCGAGCGCCTCATCAACCGCAACGAACAGCAAAGGAAGATAATCAAGATGGCTGAACCTCAAATTGCGCCTTACGGCTCGTGGAAATCGCCGATCACCGCTGACCTGATCGTGCAGGGTTCGGTCGGCCTGGGGCTGATCAAAGTGGACGGCGCGGACATTTACTGGATCGAACTGCGCCCGTCGGAGAGCGGACGCTGCTGCATCGTCAAACGCGCGGCGGACGGAACCATGTGCGATATGACGCCCCCGCCTTTCAACGCCCGCACGCGCGTGCACGAATATGGCGGCGGCGACTTCCTCGTCCATGAAGGCGCGATCTATTTCTCCAACTTTTCAGATCAACGCCTCTACCGCCAAACAGCCGAAACTCCTCACCCGCAACCGCTCACGCCCGACGCGAACAGCGAACTGCGCTACGCCGACATGATCGCCAACAACAGCCGCCAACGTTTGATCGCCGTGCGCGAAGACCATACGGAAGGAAAGCGCGAACCGGTGAACGCGCTCGTCGCGCTCAGCCTCGCAGCGGGCGCGACTGCGGGTGTGGATGCCGGGCAGGTGCTCGTCTCCGGTTACGATTTTTACGCTTCGCCGCGTCTGAGTCCCGATGGGCGGCGTTTGGCGTGGCTGTGTTGGAACCATCCGAACATGCCGTGGGACGGGACGGAGTTGTGGGTCGGAGAATTTCAGGCGGACGGCACGATTGCCGACGCGCGACGTGTGGCGGGCGGGCGCGACGAGTCGATCTTTCAACCTGAATGGTCGCCTGCCGGTCGTCTCTATTTCGTCTCGGACAGAAACGGCTGGTGGAATCTCTACCGCGAAGCGGACGAACTTGATGAGTTTGTCCCCGTCTGCGAGATGGAGGCCGAGTCAGGACAGCCGCAATGGATTTTCGGCATGTCGACTTATGCCTTCGCCACAGAAGAGGAAATCATCTGCGCCTGCACCGAACGCGGCATGTCGCGGCTCGCGCGGCTCGACGCGACGACCGCAGAACATCAATTCATCGAAAGTCCTTACGCCGATATCCAGTATCTTCAAGCCGCAGGCAATCGCGCGGTCTTTCGCGCGGGTGCGCCGCAACAGCCCGCCGCCATCGTCGCGCTCGATCTCGCCACGGGACAATTCGATATTCTGCGCCGCGCAAACACCCTCAAGCTCGACGAAGGGTATCTATCCATCGCGCAACCCGTCGAATTCCCGACGACGAACGGGCAGACCGCGCACGCCTTCTACTATCCGCCGCGCAACCGCGACTTCGTCTCACTCGCCGGCGAACGCCCGCCGCTGCTGGTCAAAAGTCATGGCGGGCCGACCTCCGCCGCTTCCGCCACGCTCAATTTGAACATTCAATACTGGACGAGTCGGGGCTTTAGCGTGCTCGACGTGAACTACGGCGGGAGCACCGGCTACGGGCGCGACTACCGGCGGCGGCTCAACGGCACATGGGGCATCACCGACATCGACGATTGCTGTAGCGGCGCGCGTTACCTCGCCGCGCTCGGCCTCGCCGACGGCGAACGCTGCGTCATCAGCGGCGGCAGCGCAGGCGGCTACACCACTCTGAGCGCGCTCACCTTCCGCGATGTCTTCAAAGCCGGGGCGAGCCACTACGGCGTCAGCGACCTCGGCGCGCTCGTGCGCGACACGCACAAATTCGAGTCGCGCTATCTCGATAATCTGATCGGCCCTTACCCGGAACGCGCCGACATCTATCACGAACGCTCGCCCGTCAACTTTACGCACCAACTCTCCTGCCCCGTCATCTTCTTTCAAGGACTGGAGGATAAAGTGGTGCCGCCCAACCAAGCGGAGATGATGGTGGAAGCCCTGCGCGCGAAGCGTCTGCCGGTGGCCTACGTCGCCTTCGAGGGCGAGCAGCACGGTTTCCGCCGCGCCGAAAACATCAAGCGCGCTCTCGACGGCGAACTCTATTTCTACTCGCGCGTTTTCGGCTTCGCGCTAGATGTAGACGTGGAGCCTGTGGCTATCGAAAATCTGCCGGAACGCTAACTTGCGCGCCTTCATCCAGCAACAATCTATCCTGCCGCCTATCTGTGGTCGCGCACCAACGATCTTCCCCTACCCGCTCGGTTTACACCTGCATGGCTGGATAAAGGCGGGAGGAATAGAGGTGTTTTGCATAGGGAGGTTAAATCCGAAATTTTGGAGGATGCCCCAAAATCTTGAAGATTATCGTCTAAGAGCAAGGCGCAAAAAGCAGCTTTATCTGAATTCTACACTCTTTGTCCTGACTGGCATCAGTCTTGCTTAAAAGCATCTGACAGATATGTCTCAAATGCTTTAATAACATTCCTAGTGGCTTTATAATCCCAGCTGACTGCTCAGCCGGAATGGTTTCTAAACGGTTCAATCTTCACTTTGAGGAGTCAAAATGGACGGAAAAAAAACTTGCTCACAAAGAAAGTCAAAATGGGCAACTTTGTTATTGGGAATCTGCCTCTTGCTGGGATTCGCCGTGCAGGGCTTCGCGCAAAGCGGCGCGCAGGGCGCCATCAACGGTACGGTTAAAGACCCAAGCGGCGCGGCTGTAGTTGGCGCTCAGGTAAATATCATCAGTCAACAGACAGGAGTGACTGAACGCACCGTTACCACTAGAGAAAACGGTCAATTTACTGCAACGCCGCTTCCGGTCGGAATGTACCGTCTGGAGATCACGAGTGGCGGGTTCAAAAAGGCGTCAGCTCCGGATGTCAATGTGAGCGTGACGGAGACGACAAGCGTGGCAGTCACAATGGAGATCGGCGAAGTCAGCGAGACTGTGACTATCATTGATGCCGCGACCGCTGTGCAGCTTAACTCGCCGACCACCGGGCAAACGCTCGGCTCACAGACCGTTAGCACACTGCCGCTCTCCACGCGCAACTTCCTCACGCTGCTTACGCTCTCAACTGGCGCGAACACCGAACTATTTCAATCGGACGCTTTGGGGCGCGGCGCCGTGAGCATCAATGTGAACGGCCAACGCCCGACGAACAATAACTACCAGCTTGAAGGCATTAACGCCAATGATATTAACCTGCCGACGCTCGACAATGTGCCATTGCCCAATCCGCAGACGGTGCAGGAGTTTAAAACGCAGACCTCTCTTTACGATGCTTCGTCCGGGCGCAATGGCGGCGGCAACATCCAGGTCGCGTTAAAATCCGGCTCAAACGACTTTCACGGCGATCTGTTTGAGTTCTTCCGCAACAACGTGCTCAACGCCAACGACTTCTTCCGCAACCGCAACGGGCAGCCGCGCCCGGTGAATCGCCAGAACCAGTACGGCGGCTCCATCGGCGGGCCGATTTATCTGCCGAACTTTGGCGAAGGCGGCGATAGCATCCACAGCGGTAAGAACCGGCACTTCTTCTTCTTCAACTTTCAGGGGACACGCGCTGCGTCCGGCACCTCTGCGGGAACTAACTTTGCCACTAATATCCCGATACTGCCGACCAACCGCTCTGAGGCTAACCTAATCAGCACTTTCTTCCCCAATGGTCTGCCTCCAGGATTCACCAGATTAGACCCGGTCGCGCTCTCATTCCTGAACCTGCCAGGCAATAGGTGCCCAGGTTTCGGCGACCAGTTCTGCATCCCGTCGTTACCGGGAACTCCTGGCTTGACCTCGACAGGCAGTTTAAGACTAGCGAGCCTTAACCGGGCAGGTCTGGGAACTTATAGGGATGATCAGTTCGTCATCAGCATCGACTCGCAAGTCACAACTAATAATAAGGTAACAGGCCGTTACTTCAATTCCGTGAACGAAACGCTTCAGCCGTTCGCGGGCGGTTCAGCTCTACCCTTTGCGAGAAACACGCCGGGCACGAATCGGTTCTTGAAACTCGGCCTGACCAGCGTGCTCTCGTCCAAACTCGTCAACGACTTCCGGGCGGGCTTCAATCGCTACACCTTCGCCCTCTCTCCCGCCGAGCCAGTCAGTCTGGCTGACATTGGCGCTAGCCGCGGCAACGCGGGTCAGTTCCCGGCTGCCTTCCGGATTGCCGTCACCGGCGCGTTCGCGCTCGGCACCGGCGTGAATGATGACCGTGGTGGCGCATTCAACACCTTCGTGCTCGGTGATGACGTGTCTTACAGCCTTGGTAGTCACCAACTCCGTTTCGGCGGCGAGGGCAGCCATTACCAACTCAATCGCTTCAACAATTTTGCCAGCCGGGGCAGCGTGGCCTTCGGCAATACAGCAGCAGGTGCCGGAGGCGCGGGCATTCCCGCTCTGGTCGGACTCCAGAACTTCTTGCTGGGTCGTATCACGAGCACGCAGGGCCGAGCTGGCTTCTCCACCTTCTACTTCCGGGCCACCGACGTTGCGTTCTATGCCCAAGATGATTGGAAATTCAATCAGCGATTGACACTCAATCTCGGAATACGATTTGAGGGCTTGAGCGTCGCCAACGAGAAGTTTAACTTCCTCTCGAACTTTCAGGGGTTGGGCGACGGTGCGTCGCCACCAGTCCGAATCATCAATCCGGAAGAAACGCCCGTGGTAGGCACTCCCGGCGTGAGCCGTTGCACGTTACTTCAGTGCTTTACGTGGAACTACGCCCCGCGCGTCGGCTTTGCCTTCGACGTGTTCGGTGATCAGAAGACCGTGCTGCGCGGCGGCTACGGCGTTTACTTCCAGAGGACTTCGAACCAGCCGTTGCTGCAAACCTCCGGCGGCCCGCCGTTCTCAGAGGATTTTAGCGCCGCGCCCTTCTCGGTGACGACGGCGAATCCGTTTCCGGGTCAACGGCCACAGTCAGACTTCCCGCTGGCTACGGTTCCGACCATCCCGCGGCTCTCCGGGTTTAATTCGACGACCGGTGCGCCCATTTTCAACAGCGCTAACGGTGCGCCTTTCGGGGGATTCCGTTTCTTCCCGAGACGCGATTTCGTACCACCGTACTCGCAACAGTTCAACGTGACTGTGCAGCGTGAGCTCCCGAACAAGTTCGTCGCGGAAATTGGATATGTTGGGACGCGCGGCAACAGGTTGCTCGGGACGGGGCGTCCGCTCAATCCCGGACGGATTTGCACCGTAGCGTCACCATGCGTCATCCCTGCATCTCTCGCATCGGGTGTGACCGCACCGGCAGGCCAACTCGCGCCGGGGACGGTCAGGAACGCAGACGGCAGCATCACAATCACACAGAGCACGGCGGATAACATTAATGCGCGATCTCCGACGCAGTTTCTCGGCCTCGCAACCAGCCGCCTCTTTGCCCAGGAGCAGGTAGGCAGTTCGATATACCACTCGCTGCAAACTTCGTTGAACCGCCGCTTCAGCGATAACCTCTATCTCCAGGTGGCCTACACGTTCGCAAGGTCGATTGACAACAGTTCCGGCTCCACGTTCACTGACGAGCTAAACGGCCTGCTGCAAAGCGGCGATCTGTTCGACGAGCGCGGTAATCGCGGCCTATCGGACTTCGACCGCAAGCACCGTCTAGTGATCAGCTACAACTACGAAATACCTTTTGGCAGGTTGTTGGGCGTTGAAGATCGTGGGATCGGCAAGTTCGTCTATGGCTGGTCAATTAACGGTGTGAGTACTTTCCAGTCGGGCACGCCGTTCCTGATCCTTGACGGCAGCGCTTTCACGCTTCAGGACACTCAGTTCATCAACGGTGTCAACAGAGCCACTCTGGCTGGCAATGGACAATCGATTTTGACGAGCGGCAATACCAGAGACCGCCTCGACAATTACGTCAACCTCAACGCCTTCGTCTTGGGAGGCCGTTGCGTGAACAATCAGAATCAGATCGTGTCCTTTGACAGCCCAAGTTGCACAGGCTTTACAGCTAATGGCGGCATCGGACGCAATGTCTTCCGAGGTCCATTCCAGACGAACCACGATATGTCTCTGGTGAAGAAGACATTCATCACCGAGACGGTCAACGTCGAATTCCGGGCCGAAGCCTTCAACGTCTTCAATCATCCGGCGTTCCAAAGCCCGCAGGCCCAAGGCGGCTCTCTCGGGAATTACGGTATCGTTGATATCAGCACTGGCGATACTTCCATTCTCGCCACTGCCAATCGCCCCCGTACAATCCAGTTCGCGCTCAAATTGAACTTCTAACGCTTGCGAACGCACGTTCACTGAGAGAGGTGCTCATCACGAGCACCTCTCAATTTTTCCGCTTCGACTGACAAGCTTACTCCCGCCTCGTCATGAAACACGAATACAGAATGATCCGACCGGAAAGCGGTGCGGCCAACCTGGGCAGCAAGTTGAAACCCGCCTCACCTTCACCTGACATGTGATCAGTCTGCGCCTCTGCCTGCTCTCGCAGCTTAAGTCACCGGAGAACGGTATCATGTTGAAAGTTTCATTCGGCACACTGCTACTGTTACTCATTTTTAGTTTCATCAGCCTCGCTCCTGCACAGGGGCAAGATATCATCCCGGCCAACTCACTTGAGATCACCGGTCAGCTACGTTTCGCCAACGGGCAAGCCCCGGCAGAAAGAGTATTGATCCGTCTGAGCAGCTTTGGCGGCGGGTTAGTGGATCAAACGACCTCTGACAGTCGCGGCAACTTTCGATTTTATGGAATGAGGCGTGGCCGCTATATCATCTCTATTTACAACCCGAACTACAGTGTTGAACCGCAGCAGGCTGATGTCGATGAACGGCTGGTGCGCCGCGCCTATGTCTTCCTTCAACTAATACCCACGAGCGCTGTCAAGACTGCCCCCAACCTGCTCGATGCCGATCGTCTTCTTGATGCGCGCGTGCCGACTGGAGCGCAGAAAGAGTACGAGCGTGGTCGTAGCGCCTACAACGACAAAAAGACGGAGAAGGCGATTACCGCACTGGAAAAGGCCATCAGTCTTCATCCCGAATTCCTCGCGGCGCAAGTGTTGCTCGGCATGGCTTATATGGAAGTGCAGCAGTGGGATCAGGCCGAGCAATCGTTCACGCATGCGTTACGAATCAAACCAGAGATGGTGATCGTGCTCATTGATTTAGGTGAAGTGCATCGTCGGCAGAAGCGTTACAAGGATGCGGAGAAGGCTCTCCAAGCAGTGTTGAAACTCAACGATGACGTATGGCAGGGACACTACACGCTCGCCCGTGTCTATTGGGAGACAAACGACCTGGCCGGGGCGGGAAAGCACACCGCGCACACTCTGCGATTGAACCCTGCGCTGGCTGAAGCTCACCTGCTTGCGGGCAACATCTTTGTCCGCGCGGCGCGTCCCGAAAATGCCCTCGTGGAATATGAAGAGTATCTGCGCCTGGCGCCCAAAGGCGAGTTTGCGTCCTTGACGCGTAAGAATGTAGAGAAACTCAAAAAGGTATTAACGGACAAGAATCGGTAAGAGTCACACAGGTGAGGGTCGAACCAGTTTAGGACTTACGCAAAAAGCTAATTCGTAGATAATGGCAGGATGATTTCTGCCAGAAAACGAGCGACACGGCTTGATTACTGTCAGTTCTTACTCAGTAGCCAAGTCAACTATACGCTCACCCATTTTGCTGACCATAGCCAGCAGTACAGTCACGATCAACTCAACCGTTACTTGCGTGACGACAAGTTAACGCCGCGCCTCGTGTGGGAACAGGTCAAAGGCTCGGTCGTCACGTCGCCTGATGGCTACCTGCTCTTTGACGACACCATCGCCGACAAAAACTACTCACGCGAGATCGAGGTGGTGCGTCGTCAATATAGCGGCAACGCCAAAGCCGTGATTCGCGGCATCGGGATCGTCACCTGCGTCTATGTCAATCCTGAGACCGCGCAGTTCTGGGTCGTGGACTATCGCATCTTCGACCCTGACCGAGACGGCAAGACCAAACTCGACCATGTGCGCGAGATGCTCGACCACACGATGCAATATAAACGCCTCCCGTTTCGGTGCGTCCTGATGGACGCGTGGTACGCGACGCGGGCATTGATGCTGCACATCGAACGCGCGGGCAAGATTTACTACTGCCCGCTCAAAGACAACCGGCAAGTCGCCGAGCCGGACGCGACCGCCGCCAAGTACCGATACCGGCGGGCGGATGCGCTCGTCTGGAACGAGCAGGAAGCGCAAGCCGGCAAGTTCGTCCACATCAAGGATTTTCCCGCGGGTCATCAGGTGAGACTGTTCCGGTTAGTGCTCTCGACCGAGCGCACGGACTATGTCGTGACGAACGACCCGACTCAAGCTTCGACTGCCGACACACAAAAGGTGTGTGCCGTTCGTTGGAAGATTGAGCAGTTTCACCGCGAGGCCAAGCAATTGACCGGCTTGGAATCATGCCAATGCCGCAAGGCACGCATCCAACGCAACCACGTCGCGTGTGCGATGTTAGTCTGGTGTCGGTTCAAAGAACTGGCTTACAAAACAGGGCGCACGGTCTATCAAATCAAGTACGGGCAGTTGTCTGACTACCTCGTCGAGCAACTCAAATCGCCGTCCGTACAAATGGCTCTTGCGTAAGTCCTATGATTTTTGCGTATTTCGGGGCAGCGTGAGCAACATTTTCGGAGTTATCGTGAGCAAGGATTTTGACAGCGTGAGCAAAGATTCGTTTTCAGCGTGAGCAGATTTCTTCGGTTTCCGAAAAACCTGCTCACGCTGGCGAAAACCTTGCTCACGCCAGCGAAAAGTTAAGGGCGAGTGCTGGAGTAACTCAACGACGAACCGCATCATCCACTTCAACTTTACCGAGTTGGAGGAAAACAGGATGACGGTTCAGAGAGTCTCCATGCACAAGATCAAAGAAGTCTTACGTCTCAAGTACGCCACCGGTCTCAAGCAGCGGCAGATCGCCGCCGCCCTCGGCTTGAGCAATGGCGTCGTCGCTAAATACCTCTCCGCTGCCGAGAGCGCGCATCTCCCCTACCCGTGGCCTGCGGACTGGGACGACGCCCACCTGGCGCATGCGCTCTTCGGGGCCACCTACCAGCCCGCGCCCGTCAAGCGGCTCACGCTCGACTTCCCGTACATTCATCAGGAACTCAAGCGCAAGGGCGTCACCCGCCAACTACTGTGGGACGAGTATCGCGCCGCGCACCCTGAAGGCTACGGCTACACGCAGTTCTGTGTGCTCTACACCGCGTGGCTCAGGACGCAGCGGCTCTCGATGCGCCAGGTTCATCGCGCCGGTGAAAAGCTGTTTGTCGATTACTGCGGCCAGACCGTTCCCATCATCAACGCGGCCACGGGCGAAGTTAAAATCGCCCAGGTCTTCGTCGCCACCCTCGGTGCGTCTTCCTACACCTTCGCCGAAGCGACGTGGTCGCAAAG
>JBPCIP010000003.1:0-8305 GCA_051006195.1 Pyrinomonadaceae bacterium | reverse complement strand
GGACAGTTTTTCTAACTTGTTGATAACAAAGAAGTTAGCACACGCCATCGTGAAAAGCTAAACCGTTGATTCCATTGGACTTAGCTTTCTGAGGCAGCCTCAAATGCAAAAAGTGTCCGAACCATTGCGCAGTTAAGTAGCTACTAATTCAGTGGAAGATGCCAGATAGTCTGAGAAAGCGGCATCTTGTCGCTCGCGAGGGAACCAATTATGCAATTGAGAAAGAGTGATCAACTTTAGGTTAGCGACGAGGGCAGTCTAGGCCACAATAAATTTCATGTCAATATATTTTTTGGAAAGTCAGTAATCCCTCAGTTATGCGCGGAGGCGCACGAATAAGTGCTTTGTTTGCAGTGCGCCTATGTTGAATTTCCGCACGTAACTGAGGGATTACGAAAGTCATCCAAATTATCATCAATGCACAATGTATGACTCTCTGCCAATAATCTTTAGTGCCATATCTGTTCATGTTCGGTCTTCTCCTTAATGTATAATGTCTCTCTTACAAACATCAACTTCGCTATGTCAGTAAACCTTAAAAATAAGAAATGATCATAAATGCCCAAACGCACGGACATTCATAAAATTCTCATTATCGGCTCCGGGCCAATAGTGATCGGGCAGGCCGCCGAGTTTGATTATTCGGGCACTCAGGCATGCCGGGTGTTGTGCGAGGAAGGTTACGAGGTCGTGCTCGTCAACTCGAACCCGGCGACGATCATGACCGACCCTGACACCGCCGACCACACTTATATCGAACCGCTCACTGTTCCCTCAATTACTGAAATCATCCGCAAGGAAAGACCCGATGCCTTGTTGCCGACCGTCGGCGGGCAGACTGCGCTGAATCTCGCCGTCGCGCTGGCGGACGCGGGCGTGCTTGATGAATTCGGGGTGGAGATGATCGGGGCGAAGTTGGAGGCCGTGAAGATCGCGGAAGACCGGCAATTGTTTAAGCAGGCGATGGACGAGGCGGGATTGCCGATGCCGCGCGGCGGCTTCGCGCGCTCGTGGGGTGAGGCGGAACGACTCGTGGAGACGACGGGCTACCCGGCGATCATTCGCCCGAGTTTCACGCTCGGCGGATGGGGCGGCGGCATCGCGTTCAACCCGGAAGAGTATGAGGAGATCGTGCGGCAGGGCTTGGCGGCTTCGCCCATTCAGGAAGTCCTGATCGAAGAATCGATCCTCGGTTGGAAAGAATATGAACTGGAAGTCATGCGCGATCTGCATGACAACGTCGTGATCATCTGTTCCATCGAGAACTTCGACCCGATGGGCGTCCACACCGGCGACTCGATCACGGTTGCGCCCGCGCAGACTTTAACTGATGTCGAATATCAACGCCTTCGTGACATGGCGATCACAGTCATTCGCAAAGTGGGCGTTGAGACCGGCGGCTCGAACATCCAGTTTGCGGTGAACCCTGAGAACGGCGACGTGCGCATCATCGAGATGAACCCGCGCGTCTCGCGCTCTTCCGCGCTGGCGTCGAAGGCGACGGGCTTTCCCATCGCGAAGATCGCGGCGAAACTCGCCGTCGGCTATTCGCTTGATGAGATACCGAACGACATCACGAAGAAGACGCCCGCCAGTTTCGAGCCGACGATTGATTACGTCGTGGCGAAAATCCCGAAATGGAACTTCGAGAAATTTCGCGGGGCCGAAGACGTGCTCGGCACACAGATGAAATCGGTCGGCGAAGTGATGGCGATTGGCCGCACGTTCAAGGAGGCGTTGTTCAAAGGCCTGCGCTCGCTCGAAGCGACGACGCCGTTGCGGCTCGCCGACGTGACCGCCGATGAGTTGCAACGCAAACTCGCGCGCCCGAACTCGCAGCGGTTTTCCTACATCACCTATGCCTTGCAGCACGGTGTCTCCGTCGCAGAGATAAATCGCCTCTCGCGCATCGACCCGTGGTTTCTCGAACAACTTCAGGACGTGATGCTGATCCAGCAACGCATCGAAGGCAAGACGCTCGAAGAGATTTCCGCCGCCGCCCTGCGCGAGGCGAAGGAAGTCGGCCTCTCGGATCGCCGCGTCGCCTATCTGACGAAGCGCACGGAGGATGAAGTGCGGGCGCGGCGCAAGAGTCTCGGCATCGTGCCGGTCTACAAACGCGTCGATACGTGCGGCGCGGAGTTTGAATCCTTCACGCCCTATCTCTACTCGACTTACGAAGAGGAAGACGAATCCGCGCCGACCGACCGGCGCAAGATCATGATCCTCGGTTCGGGGCCGAATCGCATCGGGCAGGGCATCGAATTCGATTACTGCTGCTGTCATGCGGCGTTCGCTTTGAGCGAGGCGAATTTCGAGACGATCATGGTCAATTGCAATCCGGAAACCGTCTCGACCGACTACGACACCGCCGACCGTCTCTATTTCGAGCCGCTCACGTTCGAGGACGTGATGAACATCATAGACGTGGAGCGGCCCGAAGGCGTCATCGTGCAATTCGGCGGGCAGACGCCTTTGAATTTAGCCATGCGCCTCGCCGCCGCAGGCGCACACATCATCGGCACGTCGCCCGACTCGATTGACCTCGCGGAAGACCGCAAACGCTTCGGCGCGCTCCTCAGCACACTCGCCATCCCGCAGCCCGAAAACGGCACGGCCACCTCTTCCGAGGAAGCGATCAACGTGGCCGCAGGCATCGGCTATCCGGTGCTCGTGCGTCCTTCATACGTGCTGGGCGGGCGGGCGATGGCGATTGTCTATGATGAGAAGAGCCTTGACCAGTACATGCGCACAGCGGTCGCAGCTTCGCCCCAGAAACCGGTTCTGATCGATAAGTTTCTCGAACGCGCGGCGGAGTTTGACGTGGATGCGCTGGCCGACGATGAGACGTGCGTCATCGCCGGAATTCAGGAGCACATCGAAGAAGCAGGGATTCATTCGGGCGATTCGTCGTGCGTGCTGCCGCCCGTGCGCATCGCCGAGGAGCACCTCGAAACGATGCGCCATTACACGCGGGTGCTGGCCGAGGCATTGAAGGTGCGCGGGCTGCTCAACCTTCAGTTCGCGATCAAAGACGACCGCGTGTACGTGCTGGAAGTGAACCCGCGCGCGTCGCGCACCGTGCCCTTCGTGTCGAAGGCGACGGGCGTGCCGCTGGCGCGCATCGCCGCACTCGTGATGGCGGGGCGACCGCTCGCAGAGTTCAACTTGCCGCCGGATTTGAGCGTGGGACGGTTCTTCATCAAGTCGCCGGTCTTCCCGTTCGTGAAATTCGCCGGCGTCGATCCGATCCTCGGACCGGAGATGCACTCGACGGGCGAAGTGATGGGCATCGGCGACACGTTCGGCGAGGCTTATGGCAAAGCGATGATGGGCGCGGGGCTGGAACTCCCGACGGGAGAGGGGACAGCTTTCATCAGTGTCAACGACACGGACAAAGGACAGGCGGGTGTGCTCGCGCGCAAACTCGTGCGACTCGGTTTCCGGCTCATGGCGACTTTCGGCACGGCGGCGCGTCTGCGCGAAGTGGGGCTGGAGGTGGAGACGGTCTTCAAGGTCAACGAAGGCCGCCCGAACATCGTCGATCACATCAAGCAGGGCGAGATCGCGCTCGTCATCAACACGCCATTGGGAAGCGCTTCGCACTTCGACGAACAGGCCATCCGCCGCGCCGCGCTCCAACTCAATGTGCCGTGCGTGACGACCATGACCGGCGCGCAAGCTCTCGTCGAAGCCATCAGCAGCGCGGGCGGCAGCGACGGCAGCAAACCCGGACCCGTCTCGCTGCAAGAGTTACATGCAGTTGCGGCTTCGACGCGGTAAGGTTGCAAGTCGCAAATTTAAAATATGAAATTTGCGACTTGAATCTCAAAACATGTTTTCGGAGGTTAACGGTGGAAATCAATTCCTCGCAGGCGATCAGGCAGATTCTCGACGAATGCCAGGCGATTGCCGTCGTCGGTCTTTCGTCAAACTCGTGGCGCGCGTCGCATAGCGTCTCGGCCTACATGCAGCGCAAGGGCTACCGGATCATTCCCGTCAACCCGAACGAGACGGAAGTGCTGGGCGAGAAGGCTTATGCGTCGCTTGCAGACGTGCCGGAGAAAGTCGAATTGGTCAACGTGTTTCGCCGTTCCGAAGAAGCAGGAGCGGTGGTCGATGAAGCGATCTGCATCGGCGCGAAAGCCGTCTGGCTGCAAGAGGGCGTCATCGATCAAACGGCGGCGTGCCGCGCCCTCGACGCCGGTCTTCTCGTCGTCATGGATCGCTGCATTTTGAAGGAACACGCGAGGATAAAAAGATGAGTGATGAGTGATGAATCAACACAATGTCTTCCGCTTTTCATTCATCATTCATCACGCATCATTATGATTATGAGTGAACAGATTCGTGCGGTGGCGTTGACAGTAAGCGATGCGTGCGCGCGGGGCGAGCGGGTGGATGAATCGGGCGCGGCGCTCGTCGAATTGTTGCGTCAGTTGAATGCAGAGATCGTGGCGACGGAAGTGCTGCCGGATGATCTCAATCCGCTCGCGGACAAGTTGCGCATCTATGCCGAGCGCGCGGACGTGAATCTCATCATCACGACGGGCGGGACCGGCTTCAGCCCACGCGACAACACGCCGGAAGCGACGCGCGCCGTCATCGAACGCGACGCGCCCGGACTCGCCGAAGCGATGCGCAGCGAGACCCGGAAGCAGACACCGACAGCGATGATCTCGCGCGGCGTGTGCGGCGTCCGCTCCGGCGCGCTCATCGTAAATTTGCCCGGCTCGCCCAACGCCGTGCGCGAATGTTTCGCTGTCATTCGCCCCGTTCTCGGCCACGCCGTCTCGCTCCTCGCCGGCAGATCGCACACGGAAGCGAAGCAGGCATAAAGGTTAGCCTCGCGCGAGAGATATATCGGGGCCGGAAGAAAAGCGCATTGACAACCCTACATCCCGCGCTTATATTTTGCTTGTTCACTGACCCGAAACTCGAACGCGCCTTCCCATTCCAATTAAGACCATGTTGAGCTTGATCCTACTCCAGGCGACAAACGCAATAACAGATGCGACGGCGACAACTTCCTCGCCCATCGCGCAAGTCGGCAGCCCGGCTACGGCTTACTGGGCGATCCTGATCTTCTTCGCCTTCGCGGTCGTCTTTCCGGTGCTGCCTATCGTTCTGGGTCGTTTGTTGCGTCCGAGCGTCTATCAAAAAGATAAGATGCGCCCTTACGAGTGCGGCATCGACCCGACGACCGAGGCGCACGACCGTTTCACTGTTCGTTACTACATTGTGGCGATGCTCTTTCTCGTCTTCGACGTAGAGACGATCTTCCTGTTGCCGTGGGCCGTCATCTTCATGGGCGAGGATTTCTCGTTCACCAAGTTCGCCCTCGTCGAGATGCTCATCTTCATCGGCATCCTCGTCCTCGGCTACTATTACGCATGGCGCAAAGGCGCGCTCGAATGGGCATGAGGGAAGGGATGAGGGCGGAGGGATGAGGGATGAACGAGGAAAGCCGACAGGATTTGAGAACCCGGACAAAAGCCTTTGCCCTTCGCATCATCAGACTTTATACCGCACTCCCTAAAACTCCCGAAGCTCAGGTGCTAGGTAAACAGATTCTGCGTTCAGGAACGTCAGTCGGAGCGCAATATCATGAAGCGTGTCGCGCAAAGTCGGATGCGGATTTCATCAGCAAAGTTGAAGGCGGATTGCAAGAACTTGAAGAGACTGTTTACTGGATGGAGTTAATAAGCGAGGCGAGTATCTTTAGCGAGGAGCGTCTCCTGCCTCTTCGACAAGAGGCTCAGGAATTAACGGCCATGTTTGTTACCATGGTCAAAAATGTTAAGAACAAAAACAGTGCAGGGATAGCTGAGATGAAGCGCAAGTGATTGCTATTTCTTTCATCCCTCATCCCTCCGCCCTCATCCCTTAATTCTTATGGCTGAACATCCTGATGGAATTGTCCTGACGACTGTTGACGCGATCTTCAACGCGCTCAGGCGAAACGTGGCCGCTCCCGCGCTGGATACAAAGCTCGGCAAATTCGGTGTCAACTGGGCGCGCAAGTCCGCGCTGTGGCCGATGACGTTCGGGCTGGCCTGCTGCGCCATCGAGATGATCGCCACCGGCGCGGGACGCTTCGACATCGACCGTTTCGGCGCGGGCGTCTTCCGCCCCAGCCCGAGACAAAGCGATTTGATTATCGTCGCGGGCACCGTGACACTGAAGATGGGGCCGGTGGTGCGCCGCGTCTATGACCAAATGCCGGAGCCGAAATGGGTCATCGCAATGGGCGCGTGCGCTTCGACGGGCGGGCCGTTCGATTCTTACTCGACGATGCAGGGCGTGGATCGCACCATCCCCGTCGATGTCTACATTCCCGGTTGCCCGCCGCGCCCAGAGGCTTTGCTCTACGGACTCATGCGCCTGCAAGACATCATCATGCGCGAAGCCCCTTCCGCCTACATCTTCGACTCCGACGGCACAGTCCATCGCCAGCGCCAACTCGAAGGCGACGACGAGTTGGCGGCGCAGTCTGCGTTACCGGCTGGCGAGGAAGAAGACGTTGTTACGGTCAATCAATAGCGGTGTCAGAAAGACATTCAGCCCTGTGAAGTTGAAAGAGAGAGAAAGTGTCTCTTTCAACTTCACAGGGCTTCGCTGATCGTGAAATGTTATGTGTCTGAACTGTATGTGCCTGTCATGTCGCGCGGCGGCGACATGAGCACTCATGGGGCTTTCTTCAAAAGCACCCACTTCCACTTAGCGCCCTCCAGATTTTCGCCTTCGCCCCTCATTATCGCACCGTCGATTTTGCCCTGGAGGACGGAGTAAGAATTTCCGATCACGATCTGCACGGAGTCGTCCGCCTGTCTCCAAGTGCCTTTGACGGCTTTCTGCTTGCGCTCGCCATTTTCGAGCACCGTGATGAGATAGCGCAGTTGCCCCTCCTTGAGAAACTCGATGGCGTACTCCCCCGCTTCGGGACTGTTGCCCGTCCAGGTCGTGCTGCTCAGGTCGCCGGTGTTCTGTCGTTCGATTTCTCGCCCGCCCGGCGACGAAGTTGTTCCGGTACTTTCCGTCGGCGTCGGCTCGGTTGCGTCCGGCGTGATGGCCGGGAGGGGCGAGTCCGCCGAAGTTGTCATCACTCCTTTGACGGAGAGCACCAATTCGTTTGCCTTGTAGCCTTCGACCACCGCGAAGGGGCGTTGCGACCTGCCCTGTCCCAGATCGAACAGGACGCGTCGCGGCACTGTATCCTGTAAATACTTGATCAGCGCGGAGAGCGTCACCTCGCCGTTCTCGTTCGCCGCTTTGCCCTTCAAACCTTCAACGAGCGCCCAAGTGAAATAGCCCTGCCGCTGCTCTTTGTACTCGTAGGCGCGATTTCCGATTTCGGTGGCATAGAGGGTCGCGAACGCCGTCACCTCGTGATTGCGCACGTTGAAGTCGAAGCCGCGCGTGTAAGATTTGGTGAGCGGGTTGTCGGCGCTGGCACGCCCCGCCGAAGGATCGTTGCGGCAAGCATCGAGCATAAGGAGGACTTGCCCGACCCCCGTCTTGCGAATCCAATCCCTGATCTGCAAGACGTTGATGGCGGTCTGTTCCAGTAAATTCACATCGTTGCTGACCTGTGCGTCCGAGGGCAGCAGAAACGCCTGCTGGTTGCGCTCGATGCCGTGCCCGGCGAAAGAGAACAGCAGCAACCCGTCCTTCGGCACGACCGCCGCGAGGTTCGACAAACGGCGCAGGATGTTGCCGCGCGTCGGTTTCCGTTCCGCGGGTTGGTCCGAGGCGAGAAGCACAACTTGGTCGGGCGGAAAACCGGCGTAACGCACCAGAGCGTCGGCGAGCATCCGCGCATCGTTCGTCGCGCCGCCGAGCGTCATCATCTGAGAATCGGAATACTGGTCGATCCCGATGACTAGCGCATAACGCTTCGACTTGCCGGGCAGGGCGTTGACCAAACCCATCGCCCGCGTCTCCGCCTGCTTTTTTACCTCCGGCGGTTGCTGCTTCTTCAATTCCTCTCGAATGCCGCGCTCCGGCGTTTGCGGTTGTTGCTGCTGTTGCGGCGGTGGTTTGTTCCGCTGCGCGACCGCGAAGCCGGCGAGCAACATCGTCAAAGTAAGCAGCGCCACAACAATGATTGAAGTGGTGAGAGGTCGTCTCCGTTTCACCCGATAGTAAGATAAAGCCATGTCGCAACGTTACCTCGCTTTATGTGTTAATGGAAGACTCGCTCGCGGACAGCCGCAGCAGTAGCGGTGAGCGATGAGCGCGCCGGAGAGCTTACAAAAGCGGTCAGATGTCGTGTGTCGTTGAGCGCGAGGATGCGCCGGAATCC
>JBPCIP010000002.1:0-16894 GCA_051006195.1 Pyrinomonadaceae bacterium | reverse complement strand
TTGCGGGCGCGTTCATCCGGCATTCTGCCGATGATCAGGGAAGGGCAGTCGTTTACGGAGAGCCTGGAGCGGGCGAATTGGATTCCGGAATTGGGGCTGGATATGATCGGCGTCGGCGAGCGTTCCGGCAGTTTGCGCGAGATGCTCGATGAGGTGGCGACCTTCTACGATGCCGAATCGGAAGTGCGTCTGGAGCAGTTGACGACCGTCCTCGAACCTGCGATTCTGCTCTTGATGGGCGGCATTGTCGTCACGATCCTGCTGGCTATCTATCTCCCCATCATTCAATCCATCTCGAACGTCTCGGGGGGGCCCGGTGGTAGATGACAAAACGGGCAATCCTCCAGCCCTTTTCCCGCATCAGAAGCTTGTTATATAGTTTTAGCGCTCGAAAGCAGCAAGAAAATCAATGAACAGGACTCTCGACGAAAGGCCGACACAGGGGGAAGCCATGCCGGCGGGGGGGGGAGATTATGACGAGCAGACGACTTTGCTCTCCGCCTCCGCCCCTCCCGAAGTGCGCGCCGCGCAGGAACTCGCGCGGCGCTACCGTCTCCCTTATATCGATCTGCTGCCGCCCGAAGGCGATTCGCCCATCGATTACGCGCTGTTGAGTGAAATCCCCGTCGATCTCCTGTTGCGTTATCAGGTCGTGCCCCTGCGACGCGAAGGCCGCCGCTTCCACGTCGCCATGGCCGACCCGTCCGACCTCGAACGCCTTGATGAACTCGCCAGCGCCTTGCACGCGCGCGTCGTGCCGCATGTGGCGACCGCCGGGGCCATTGACGTGGTGCTCAGGAAAGGCGACGCCACGCAGCGCGTCATGCAGGAGGCCACCTCGAATTTCCGCATCTCGCTCGTCAAAGAGACCGAGAACGGCGAGGAGGTTTTAGACCTTGATCGTCTGGCGACCGACAGCGACATGTCGCCGATCATCAAACTGGTCGATACCATCATCTTCAACGCGATGGAATCGCGCGCCTCCGACATTCACATCGAAACGCGCGACACGGAGGTGCAGGTCAAGTTCCGCATCGACGGCGCGCTCTACGCGAAAGTCGACCCCATCGATCTCGCTTTTCACCAGACGTTGATCTCGCGCATCAAGGTCATGTCGGAACTCGACATCGCCGAGCGGCGCGTGCCGCAGGATGGGCGTTTCCGCGTCCGCTACAAGGGGCGCACGGTGGATTTTCGCGTCTCGATCATGCCGACCGTCCACGGCGAAGACGCCGTCATTCGTATTCTCGACAAGGAACAGATCAACGAAGAGTTTAAAGATTTGCGTCTCGATGTGGTCGGCTTCGACCCGGACGATGTGCGCAACTTCCGCCGCTACATCGCCGAACCATACGGGATGGTGCTCGTCACCGGCCCCACCGGGTCGGGCAAGACGACCACTCTGTACGCCGCTTTGAACGAGATCAGGAACGAAGAAGACAAGATCATCACCATCGAAGACCCGGTCGAATACCAGTTGCACGGCATCACGCAGATTCCCGTCAACGAAAAGAAGGGGTTGACGTTCGCGCGCGGCCTGCGCTCGATCCTGCGCCACGACCCTGACAAGATCATGGTCGGTGAAATCCGCGACAACGAAACGGCGCAGATCGCCATCCAGTCCGCTTTGACCGGCCACCTCGTCTTCACCACCGTCCACGCCAACAACGTCATCGACGTGATCGGGCGTTTCCTGAATATGGGCGTCGAACCGTATAATTTCGTCTCGTCGCTCAACTGCGTGCTCGCGCAACGACTCGTGCGCATGCTGTGCGAAGTGTGCAAGCGCGGTTATCACGCCTCAGAGAACGAGTTGCTGGAATCGGGTTTGAAGCCCGCCGAGCACGGCGGCCACCTCTTCTACATGAGCGTCGGCTGCGACGCCTGCAATCACACGGGCTATCGCGGGCGCACCGCGATCCACGAACTGCTCAACCTCTCGGACAACATCCGCGAGATGATCATCGCACGTCGTCCCGGCTCGGAAGTGCGTCGCGCGGCGGAGCAGGAAGGCTTATCTTCTTTGCGCGAATCCGCGCTCAAGAAAGTTTTCGCCGGAGTCTCGACGCTGCACGAGATCAATCGCGTCACCTTCGTCGAAGAAGTCAAGTTGAACGGCAACAACGGCCAGTAAACAGTTTTCGGTTTTCAGTTTTCAGTTTTGAGTAACACTTAAATGCTGAGTGCTGACAACTTCTCGCTGGCTTTTCGGGAACAGTCTCTCATTCATAACGTGTAAACACTTCGAGTGGTCAGCCTCGCCCGGCAGCGCTGAAAACTGAAAACTGAAAACTCTTATTCGAGGATTGACATGAAATTAACAGTTAGTGTGCGTGCCTTCGCCTCACTCGTCGTGATTATGTGCTTGCTGGCCGCTCCCGTAGCGGTGCTGGCGAAGAAGGGTGAGAAGAATTACAAGCGCGGCCTGGAACACGAGAGCGCGCAACAGTGGGAACGCGCCGCGCAGGAATTCGCGCTCGCCGTCGCCGCCAACCCTTCCGACATCGAGTATCAACTGCACTATCGCCGCTCCATCTTCAACGCCTCGCAGCGGTTCATGGAGCAGGGGCGCACGCTCGCCGAACAGGGCGATTTCGTCGGAGCTTACAACGCCTTCCGGCAGGCGATGGGCTACGACCCGGTGAACGAACTCGCCGCCTCCGAGATGGGGCGCATGTTGCGTTTGCAGCGCGAGAAGGAAGGGCTGAGCAAGAACGGCAACGGTAATGGCAACGGCACGACGCCCGGCCCGAACCGGAAGAACGGCACGCCGGGCACCGGCTCATCGGCGGTCGCCATCGTCCCCACGTCCTATTCGGGCGCAAACGCTGCCGCTGCCGGGGGCGCGGGACAAGACCCCGCGGCGGCCTTGCCGCCGACGCGCGCCGAGCAACTCCGCGTCATCAACTACAACGGCGACCTCGAAGGCTTCGTCCGCAAACTCGGCGAAGAACTCAGCCTCAACGTGCTCTTTGACCGCGACTTCCCGAAGGGGCGCACCGTCAACGTCAATCTCAAGGACGTGACGACGGCGCGCGCTCTCGATCACATCTTCCTGTCGCAAAATCTCTTTTTCCAAAAACTGGATCGCCGCACGATCCTCGTCGCCGATCACTCCAAGCGCGGGCAGTATCAACAACTCGTGTTGCGCACGTTTTACCTGTCGAACATCGACCCGAACGATGCGCGTTCTTTGATTCAATCCAGCCTGCCGCCGACCGCCGGACGCCAGCCGCAGGTGACGCCCAACAAAGCAACCAACAGCATCACCGTGCGCGACACGCCGGAAAACATCCGGCTCATCTCCGAACTGTTGCAAGCCATTGATAAGGATCGCGCCGAAGTCGTGATGGAGGTGAACATCTACGAAGTCTCGCGCACGAGTCTGCTGCAAATCGGCAATCAACTCGGCACCGATGCCGCGCTCGGCAATCTGGGCGGGTTGCTGCCGACCAATTTTCTTTTCGGGGAACGCAAAGATCGCTTTAACACGGGCACGGGCGGCACGACCGGCGACACGACCGGCGGCGGTAAGGGCGGAGTCGGCACCACCGTAGGGTCGCTGGTGACGAACGCGCTCGGCGGATCGTTTTTGCTGCCCGCCTCGACCATCACCGCGTTTCAAGCCAAAGACAACACGCGCCTCCTGGCTTCCACCCAGGTGCATGCCTTCGATAGCGAGCCATCGACGACACGCATCGGCCAGAAGGTTCCGGTGCAGACGGCGCAGGTGTCGCCCTTCGGCAGTTTTCAGGGCGCGGGCGGCCAGACGGGCGGCCAGCAAGCGGGCGCGGCCTCTTCGCTCTTCGGCGGCAGTGGTTTTCCGGTTATCCAGTATCAGGATACGGGCTTGATCTTGAAATTCACGCCGCAGGTTTTTCCGAATCTGGACGTGCAGGTGAAGATGGAGATCGAGTCGAACGACGTGATCGGCGGCGCGTCGAATCTGACGCCGACCTTCAGCCAGCGCAATGTGACCGGCATGGCGCGCATCCCGAACAACCGCACGATGATGATCGCCAGCGTCGCGCAGGACAGACATTCCGACGGGCGCAGAGGCTTGCCGCTGCTCGGTCTCATCCCCGTGCTTGGCAGGCTCTTCAGCACGCCGACACGTAACGATTCCAACTCCGACATCGTCATCACGGTGACGCCGCGCGTGCTGCGTGCGCCGACGGTCGAACCCGGCGATATCGATGAACGTCCGAGCGGCACGTTGCAAACGCCCGTCTCGGAATCGCTCGAAGCGATGGTGGTGCAGGCCGACCGCGAGGATCAACTCGCCGCCGCGCGCCTGCTGCCGAAGGACGTATCGCTACAAGTGCCCGTCGTTGCGCCGAACGCAGAGACGGCGGAGACACAGACAGCTTATGCCCCCGCGCCGAAAGTTCTCCTGCCGGGGGCGAACGCGCCCGTCAACAATAATGTTGTGACCGGCGGCGGACCGACTCCGGCAAGCGTCGAGAGCGGCAACAATGCGAAGTCAAGCGCCCCGCTCCTGCTTGCTCTGCCGACTGCGGTGGCAACGGCGATGGCGCTCGTTCCCGTCTCCAATTCCGGCACAACCGCTTCCGCGATGGCCGCCAAAGATACGACGCCGATAACTAATAAGACGCCCGTCCCGGCGGTCGAGAAATCCGTGACGCCGGCGGCGACGGATGCGCCCGTCGCGCCTGCCCCCCCTGCCGCTGCTGCCAGCGCAGCGGTGATGACGAACGGCGGCGCGCAACTTTATCTACTCTCAGGCCAGAAGGAGATGCGCGTCGGGGAGAAGCAGCGTTTGATGTTGCTCGTCAAAACCGCGACGCCGCTCGGCCTCGCGGCGGCGACGTTGCGCTTTGATCCGCGCGTGATGGCCGTGCGCAGCGTGACGCAGGGCAGCCTCTTCGGCGAGGCGAAGGAAGCGATGCCTTCGATCACGCCTTCCATTGATCCGCGCGGTTCGCTCCTCGCGCTCATCGCGCCCGCCGTGAACATGCCGATCAGCGGGATGGGCGTTCTGCTCTTCGTCGAAATCGAAGCTCTCGCTGAGGGCGAAAGCGATGTCACGCTGGATCAGGCGGGCGTCCACCTCATGTCCGTGAGCGGGCAGAACGTGGCGACACAACTGGCACACACGCGCTTGACGGTGAAACAGTAAGGATGGCGCAAGGTGAAGAACAGGAGAGCATAGTGAAAGGGAACGAGGAACAGGTGAAAGATCAGAGGCGGCGAATTGCCGTGCGGCCTGTGCGCGCCCTGTCCCTCGCGCCGCGCCGCCGCTCGTCCGCCGGCGGGTGGACGCTCATCGAGTTGGTCATCACCATGACGGTGCTGGCGGTGCTTTCGATGGGCGTTATTCCGATGGTCAAAACCGCCGTCAAGCGGCAGCGCGAGTCGCAACTGCGCGAGTCGCTGCGTGAGATGCGCGAAGCCATCAAGGAGTTTCACCGCGACGCGCTCAACAGCCCTTATCTTGACCAAATCCCCGGCGTCGCTGGCGGGCCTGCGACGAGTGCGCCACCGCCACCGCCGGCACCGGGAGAGGTACTTACCGAGGCGGGCCGTCCGCAGACCGGGGCGAACGCGGGAGGCATTGCGCCCGACCCGCGCAGCAAAGTGGCAATCGCGGACAAGACGCTCTTTGGCGTCGATAATCCGGATCGCTATCCGCCGAAATTGGAAACCCTGATTGAGGGCGTGAGCGTCGCGGCGCGACAGCAACAACTTGGCGGCGGCGCCGACGGCAAAGGTCTCCCGGAGTTGGGCAGCGGCGCGGTGCTCGCCACGAAGAAAAAAGTTTACCTGCGTAAAATTCCCATTGACCCGATGACGGGCAAGGCCGAATGGGATTTGCGCTCCTGCTACGATTCGCCGGATGCGGGATCATGGGGCGGCGAAAACGTCTTCGACGTGCGTTCACAATCGAGAGACAGCGCGCTCAACGGGCAAAAGTATAGTGATTGGTAAAACCATCAAATTGCGGATTGCGAAAGGCCGCGAGGTAAAACTGCCAGCCGCTCATCGCTTGCTGCCTGCCGCTTTGCGCCGTCGCGTTGCTGCCTCTCGGCGTCTGCGCGCTGCGGCGTCGCGCGCCGCCGGGTTCACGCTGTTGGAGTTGATGATCGTCATCTCGATCATCATCATTCTCGCCATCATCGTGCTGCCGCAATACCAGAAGACGGTGTTGCAGGCGCGCGAATCGGTTTTGAAAGACGACCTCGTCCAGATGCGCAAGTTGCTCGACCAGTATGCCGCCGACAAGGGGCAACTGCCGCAGTCGCTCGAAGACCTCGGCAGTTCCGGTTATCTGCGTGAAGTGCCGGTCGATCCGATCACGGGACAAAAAGATTGGAACGTCATTCTGGGGCCGGACCCCAACTCGGCGGAGGGCGGGCAAGGCGTCACGGACGTGCGCAGTTCCTCCGGCGACCTCTCAAGCGAAGGCACACCTTACAGTGAATGGTAACTACATCAGTGATAGAAGTGATAGGTGATGAGATAAAACTTTTTGTCTTTTCACTCAACACTCAACACTCAACACTCATCACTTTTCATGAATCTTTTCTCCAAGTTGATTAAACCGCGCTGGCCTTCCGCCGCCATCGGGTTATCGGGCGAAGGGGCGGCAATCGTCTCGTTGGATCGCAGGCGCGACACGCTCGCGGTGCGACGCGCCGGATACGTGCCTCTCGCCGAAGGATTGGTGCAGCCGAGTTTTGACGAGAGCAACGTGGGCGATGTGGGCGAGTTGGCCGGGGTGTTGCAATCGCTCGCGACGAGCACGAATTTACAGAAGCGAAAGCGTTGGTCGGTGGCGTTGCCGGAGGCTGCGACGCGCACGACGATCCTGACGATGGAGGGTGGGACGGCTTCGCGCTCCGAGACGGAAGAGATGTTGCGCTGGAAGACCGAGCGCGGTTTCGGCACGAACGTCGAAGAGTTGCGCGTCTCGCGCGAGCAGTTGCGTCCCGACGCACAGGGACGCCCGCGTTATCTGGCGACCGCCGTGCGGCTCTCCGTGCTTGCCGAGTATGAAGCGGTGTTCGCCGCGTTGGGCTGGCAAGCGGGACTCGTGCTGCCGCGCCATATGGGTGAGGCGTGGTGGTTGATGAAGAGCAGCGCGGCGACGGACTCCTTACTCGTCAGCGCGCACCACGAAGGCTTCACCGCCGTGCTCTTGAGAGGCGGCCAGCCGCTCCTCGTGCGCAGCGTCGTCTGCGACGCCGAAGACAGGGGCGACGAACTTTTTCGTTTTCTTCTCTACTACCGCGACCGCGTCCAAACGCCCGCGATGGACGGGGGCGCGCCCGTAGCCACCATCGAACAGATGCTTCTTGCGGGCGAGGGCTTGGAGCACGAGGAAGCCGCCGCGATCATCGAAGAGACGCTCTCCGTGCGCCCGCTGCTCATCACCGCCTCGGACGTGCGCCTCGCGCTCCCGTCCGACGAACTCGACTTCGACCACATCGCCGCCCCCGCCGGACTCGCCGCCCTCGCGTGGGCTTAACATGCAGAGTTGCAGTTTCTCCTCATAGCAATTCTCGCTTACGCGAACTATTTGTTGATTCGTTGAATAACAATATCCGGTTTGGTACATTCTCGATATATCGCTTGCGCTAGAGAGATTTGTGCGATGACGGAAATACAATATGTGTCGGATGAAAGTGGCAACCCCATCGGCGTGATCATTCCAATCGAGTTGTGGCGTGAAATTGAATCCGAAAAAGAGACGGCATACTTGCTGAAAAGCGATAACATGAAACGTCGCCTCCTGGAAGCTAAAGAACGGCCAGACGGAATCCCTTTCGAGGAAGCCTGTGAAAAGCTTGGAATTTGGGTGGTGGATAAGTGCCGACAGGTAGCAAAGTCAACCGAGTCAGTACCGCCTGCGGTCGCGGGCGGGTTATGACAGGGAGAAGCACCCGCCCGTGACCGCAGGCGGTATTGACCATCCCACCCAATTCACCCACTACCGTCTTGAAAAAGACAGACTTCGCTCTATCGCGGGGCGGGATATGATTAAGGTTGCCGTCGGTTTGGCCGTACCTGCTATTAGTGCCGTGAGTCAAATTTAATTACCTCTGAAACTTTCACTTTTGGGCGAACGTAAAGACGCTGTACTGGAAGATTATGAGCGCAGTTTCCCCCACCATGCAGAAGTTCATCGCCGTCGCCGATTGCGATCTGGTGACGCGCGCGATAGCAGGGCGCGACGACGGTTTCGAGGAACTCGTGCGCCGTTATCAACGTCCCATCGTCTCCTACGTCTATCGCATGACGGGCAACTACGAGTCGGCGCTCGATCTGACGCAGGAAGTCTTCATTAAAGTCTACGGCTCGCTCGCCCGCTATCGCCCCGAATACAAATTCTCCACCTGGATTTACCGCATCGCGCACAATACGGCGATTGACCACCTGCGCAAATATTCCACGCGCGAGCAGGAACTCGAAGTGACGACGCCGGAGGGCGACACTTACGAGAAGCCTTTCGCGAGCAGCGCGCCGACGCCCGAAGAAGAGAGCGTGCGGGCAGCGCGGCGGGCGGAGATCGAGGATGTCATCGGCGCGCTACCCACGAGCTATCGCGAGTTGATCGTGTTGCGCCACGCGCATGACATGAGCTACGACGAGATCGCGGAGGTGACCGGGTTGCCGCTCGGCACGGTCAAGAATCGCATCTTTCGCGCGCGCGAAGCGATGCGACTGCCGCTCATCGAGCGCGGCATCACGGGGATTTAGCAAGGAAACAAAAGAGCCTTTATCGTGAGCGATCAATTGGGAACAACGCCGCTTGAAGAGATTGCCCTGTGCATGGACGTGGCCGCGTATCTCGACGGCGAGTTGGATGCCCCGCACGCCGCGCGCTTCGAGCAGCACACGAAAACCTGCGCCGCTTGCTCGACCGCGCTGCGCGAACAACGGCGGCTTCTGTGCGTGCTCAACGCGGCCTTCAGCGATGCGCAGCAACAACTTCAGCTTCCGGCGAATTTCACTCGGATCATCAAAGCGCGGGCGCAGACGGACATGAGCAGCGTGCGGCAACGCTCAGAGCGCAAACGCGCCGTGCTGTTGTGCGCGGGGCTGGCCGCGCTCGCGTTCGCCCTGCTCGGCTGGCAGGCGTGGGGCGAATTGTTCACGCCCCTGCGCGCAGTGGCGGGCGGGTTGGCGACGATGCTGGACATGGCCGCGCACACCGCGGCGGAAGCGGGCGCAGGCATCGCGCTCATGCTGCGCGCGCTCGGCGGGCAGTTGTTGAATGAACCGAGCGCCTTGAGAACGGGCGCATACCTGATTCTCATCGCCGCCGTTATTTTGCTCTTCCGTCTCATCGGCAATTATCACCGCATTCGCCTTCCCGACTAAAACGCGCCCGCCCGCGAAAACTCTCCGCTCCATTTTTACGTAACAACTCTGACTCGATTCCACTGTTCGCTGTCAACAGACGTGCCTTCGTTTACCTTACAACTGACTGAAAAGATGATGCTCGTGTGGCGTGCCGCAATGGCGCGCGCCGTCGTGATCATCTGCGCTTTGCTCTGCGCGGCGTTGGCAGTGTGCGCGCAGGAGGAAGCGGCGCGGGCGGCGGAGAGCGAGCCGGCGACGCTCATTGTCGAAGGCGAGAGCGCGAAGGACGTGTTCGGCCTCGGTCGTTCGGTCATCGTTCGGGGCAGCGTCAAGCATGGCGTGATGGCCTTCGGCGGCGATGTTGTCGTGGAAGGCCGCGTGGAAGGCGATGTCGGCGTCATCGGCGGCTCGATCACGCAACGCGAAAATTCTTATATCGGCGGCGACGTGCTCGTTATCGGCGGCGCGTATCATCACGGCAAGATTGCGCCGGGGCGCGACCCGGCGATGAAGACGATCATGATCGCGGGCTACGAAGAGGAATTGCGCGAACTGGGACGCCGCCCGTTATCGCTGCTCGAACCGCACTGGACGCTCGCCTCGCTCGGTTTGCGCGTTCTCTCGATTTTGTTCTGGTTCATCATCTCGCTCGGACTGACCGCCGCCACACCCGGCTCGATCAGCCGCGCGGCCATGCGTTTGCAGTTGACGAGCGTGCGCGTTGCCGCCATCGGCCTGCTCGCAACCATCGTACTCGCGTTCGGCGTGCCCGTTGCGCTCCACCTCCTGCCGCCCGTGCTCGGCGTCTTTATCGGCGCTCTCTCGATCATCTTGTTGCTCGTAGCTTATCTCTTCGGACGCGTGGCGATCCACGCGGCGACGGGACGCTGGTTGCAACGCCTCCTGCTCAGCGAGGAGCAGCGTTCCGACTCAATCGCCCTCCTGCTGGGCGCAACCTTCTGGGCTATTGTGCTCTCGTTGCCTTATCTCTGGGCGTTCGGCGTCGCCGGACTGGTCGTGACGAGTCTGGGACTGGCCTTGACGGTGCGTTATCGCTTGAAGTGGAAGTCGCCCGCGCGAGCCTGAACGCCCGACCCGAAAACCTGCCGGACTCGCCGTCTCGCGCAAACTTTTCATCAACAAAAGGCGACTAAATGAAGCCGTCGCGCGTCTAACCTGGTGCCGCGAAAGCGCACGCCTTAACTTTCTCAGGTTTATTGACGAATAGCGATTTACTGCGAGACGGCGCGCGGGAAGTAGTCGACAGTAGTGCGTTAACGATGCATTGTGCGCAAATCAGCAAAATACCTGAAACCGGCGACATAGTTGCCATGCAGATGTAAAATCTCTGCCGCTTCCGCAAACGATCACACACGACTGAAAAGAGCATCAAGATGAAAAAGCAAATTTTGATTTTCGCCTGTGCCGCAATCGCCTGTACGATTGGCATCAGCGCCGCACAGGGACAAACTCCCGCGACGAACAATGCGTCTCCTTCTACCGAAGGCCAGCCGAAGAGCGCGGCAACCGTGTCGGCCAACCGTGTCGCCGGGGAAGTGGCGGCGATTGATCAAGCCGCCGGTGCGATCACTTTAAAAGCGGACGGCGGCAGTGCCGTCATTGTCCTGTTCAACGACAAGACCGCTTATTACCGCGCCAAGTCCGACGCTCTCGCTCGCGCCGGAACTGCCGCGATCACGCCCGCCGATATGGTCAAAATCACGCTCTCCGAGGTCGGTTCCGGTGATCGAGTGGTGGTGATTGGCCGGGTCGCCGAAGATCAAAAATCAGTTACGGCGCGTGTCTTGATCGTCGCGACGAAAGCGGACATCGCGCAGAAGCACGAGCGCGACCGCGAAGAATGGAGGCGGCGCGGCATCGTCGGCACGGTCAGTGCGGTCAATCCCGAAACGAAAGAGATCACGCTGTCAGTTCGTTCGCGCGAAGGCGTGCAGCCGGTTGTCGTCGCCGCCGGAGGCGAGAAGATTTTCTACCGCCGTTACGCGCCCGATTCCGTTAAGTTCGCCGATGCGAAGGCGAGCAGTTTCGCCGAACTGAAGCCGGGCGACCAGGTGCGCGCACTCGGCGAACGCAGCGCAGACAACGCGCGATTCACCCCGGAAGAGATTGTCTCCGGCTCTTTCCGTCAACTCGTCGGCACGGTCACCAAAGTCGATGCGGCGACAAATCAGATCACGATCACGACGCAGGACAAGCGGCCTCTGACCGTGATTGTCAACGGCGATTCGAACTTGCGCCGGTTGCCCCCGATGATGGCGCAAATGATGGCGCAACGCGCTGCCGGCGGCGGTGGTGGTCAGATGGGCGGCGGAGCTAATGGTCAGGGGAGGCCGAGAGGCGAAGGAGGGGGGCGTCCTCCGGCGCAAGCGGCGGGCGACGAAGCGGGCGCAGGAGGAGGCGGCGGAGGCGGCGGTGCGCGCCGTGGCATGAGAGGTGGCGGCGGCGGATTCGACGCGCAGGATATGCTTGAGCGGGTGCCGCAACTCACCCTGGCCGAGTTGAAACCGGGCGACATGATCATCGTCTCCAGCACGACGGGCGCAGACCCGACGCGCATTACGGCCATCGCGCTGCTCGCCGGAGTCGATGCGATCATCAATGCCGTTCCAGCGCGACCCGCCGGGCCGGCGCAAGCGAGCGGCCAGAATTTGGGCTTGCCCGGCGGCATCGATCTCGGCATCGGCCTTCCCTAAAACAACAGAAATAAAACACGGGCAAGGTGTAACCTGAAACACCTTTTGCCCGTTTTTATTTGTGTGTGGAAATAGCAAGGAAAGCAAAACGGAAAATCTTTATAAAGCAATGATGAATTCTTATTCTGAAATAATCAAACGCGGCTGGTATTTAACCCTGGCTCTCGTGCTCACGGCTGCCGTCACATCGGCGATACCGCAGCAGCAGGGGGGGGCGGGCAGTTTGCGCGGGCAGATCGCAGATGAGTTCGGCGGCATCATCGTGGGCGGGGTTGTGACGCTGATTGACGCGAGCGGCGGGGAAAAGACTGCGACGACAAATGACGATGGGGTTTATATCTTCAACAATCTCGCGCCCGGCACGTACACGTTGCGGGCCGCCACGACGGGGTTCAGCGTCTTTGAAAATTCGGCGGTGCAGATCGCCGCAGGTCGTCGCGCGTCGCTCGACATCAAGTTGAGCGTGACGCTGGAAAAAGAGGACGTGACCGTGTCGGCGGATGCGCCCGTCAGCACCGAGGCCGACAACAACCAGAGCGCGCTCGTCATCAAAGGCACGGACCTCGATTCTTTGCCCGACGATCCGGACGATCTGGCCGCCGCGCTCCAAGCCCTTGCCGGGCCAGCCGCCGGACCGGAGGGCGGGCAGATTTTTATCGACGGCTTTACGGGCGGGCGCATTCCGCCCAAAGAGTCGATTCGCGAGATTCGCATCAACCAAAATCCTTTCTCCGCCGAATTCGACCGGCTCGGTTTTGGCCGCGTCGAAATTCTGACGCGCCCCGGCACGGACAAAATGCGCGGTCAGACTTTCTTCAACTTCGGCGACGAGAGCCTCAATTCGCGCGACCCGTTCGCCGAACGTCGCGCGCCTTTTCAACAGCGCGATTTCGGCGGCAACTTGAGCGGCCCCATCATCAAGGGCAAGGCTTCCTTCTTCATTGATTTCGACCGACGCGACCGGGATGGCAACGCCATCATCAACGCGCAATCCCTCGACCCGGCCACCTTCAACTTCAACCGCATCAACCGCACGATTGTCGTGCCACAACGCCGGACGAGTTTCAGCCCGCGCCTTGATTACCAGTTGAACGCGACAAACACGCTCGTCGCTCGCTATAGCTTCGCGCGTGATTACAGAGACAATCAGGGCGTCAATGAATTTTCGCTCGACCTTGACCCGTTCTTCCCGAATCTGGAACGCACGTTTGCCCGCCAGAACACCGGCCATTCTTTACAATTCACGGAGACGGCTATCCTCAGCCCGACCGTAATCAACGAGACGCGCTTTCAATTTCTACGCGAGACGAATTCATCGGGCGGCGACATCTCCGCGCCCGTCATTTCCGTGCGCGACGCTTTTACAGGTGGCGGCTCGCAGTTCGGTCCGACGAGAAACACCGAAACGCGCTACGAATTGCAGAACTATACTTCGTTCACGCTCGGCCTGCATTCGCTCAAGGCCGGTGGCCGCGTGCGCGGCGTCCGGATCACCGATTCCACGCAGCAGAATTTTAACGGCACCTACACCTTCGCCGGTCTGCCCGCGACCGGGACGACGCCCGCCATCAGTTCGCTCGAACAGTTTCGCCTCTTCCGGCTCGGCACGGCTGGCATTCTGCCCTCGCAGTTGAACTTGAGCGGCGGCAACCCGGAAGCGAGCGTCAGCCAAGTGGACTTCGGCGCGTTTCTGCAAGACGACTGGCGCGTGCGCAAAGATTTTACCTTGAGTGCGGGCTTGCGCTACGAGGCGCAGACGAACATCAGCAGCAGTCTCAACTTCGCCCCGCGCATCGCCTTCGCCTATTCGCCCGGCGCGGGCGCGCGTCCCGCAAAGACGGTCATTCGCGGCGGATTCGGCATCTTCTACACGCGCTTCGGCGAAAACTTCACGTTGCAGGCCAACCGCTTCAACGGAGAGAACCAGCAGCAGTTCATCATCACCGCGCCCGCGCCCGCAGACAACTCGCCCCGCGCGGCGCAGGCACGCAACCTTCTGGGTCAATTCCCGAACGTGCCCACGGTGGCCGACCTGAGCCTGTTTGCCCTGCCGCAGACGACGCGACAGGTCGCGCCCGATCTGCAATCGCCTTACACTATTCAGTCAACCGTGAGCGTCGAGCGCCTGCTGCCCGGTCGCATCACGTTGACGACGAGCTACGTCAACACGCGCACGCTACACCTGCTGCGCACGCGCAACATCAACGCGCCGCTGGGCGGCGTGCGCCCGCTCGGCGATGCTCTGGGCAACATTTACCAGTTCGAGTCGAGCGGCAGGCTCAACCAGAACCAGTTGATTGTCTTCGCCAACACGCGGTTCAATCCGAAGTTCTCGATCTTCGCCAACTACACGCTCGGCAAGGCCAATAGCGATTCGGACGGGGCGGGCACGTTCCCGGCTGATAACTACGATTTGACGACCGAGTACGGGCGCTCTTCACTGGACGTGCGCCATCGGTTTTTCTTCGGCGGCTCGATCTCCGCGCCATGGGGTCTGCGCCTCAATCCCTTCGTCATCGCCTCGACGGGCGCGCCTCTCAATATCACGACCGGCCTGGACAACAATCGCGACACGCTGTTTAATGACCGCCCCGCGTTTGCCACCGATGCGACGGGCCCGGAGAATCTGAGACAAACGGCCTTCGGAAATTTCGACATCAACCCGTTGCCGGGCACGCCCGTCATCCCGCGCAACCACGGGCAGAACCCCGGCATCTTCACCATCAATTTGCGCGTCAATAAAACCTTCGGCTTCGGCACAGTGCCTGGAGCGAATCGCGCGGCGGCTAACGGCCAGCAACCGGACGGCGGGCAAACTGCCGCAGGCGTCGCAGGCGGCGGTGGCCGTCGTGCAGCAGGTGGCGGTGGTGGCGGGGGTCGTGGCGGTGCGGGTGGGGGTCGTGGCGGCGGCGGAGGTGGAGGCGGCGGCGGCGGCCCGTTCGGCGGCGGCGGCATCTTCGGTGGGGGCGGCGGCGGCGCGGAGCAGAAACGCTACAACGTGACGTTCGGCGTCAACTTCAACAACCTCTTGAACCGCACGAATCCGGGGCCGTTGACGGGTAATCTCAGTTCGCGCTTTTTCGGACAATCCACCCAGTCAGGCGGCGGTTTCGGTTTCGGAGGCGGAGGCGGAGGAGGAGGCGCGACTGCCGGCAATCGCCGCATCGAAGCCCAGATACGTTTCAGCTTCTAAAGAGAACTTTTCAAATCAGCGGCACGTAACAATTCACGCCGGCAGGCAAAGGATGATGAAAAACTCTTTGCCTGCCGGCCTGAGATTTTGTATTCGGTTGCTCTTAACCTTCCCCGAATTATCAGGTGACGCGAGTCGCAAAAACTCTTTAATCGTTCCGCTCCCGCCGGAGGCAACAACATGAAAGTCAACATCTGCATGGTCGCGCGCGTCGCACTCCTGCTCTTCCTTTTCGCCAACACCGGCGCGGGCGCGCAGGAAAAACCTGCTGATAAAACCAACGTCCCTGCAACTAACAGCGGCGCGAAAGCCGCCGCATCAAGCGGAAGCAAAAGTTCCGTCATCACCGCGTCGATGACGCCGCTTGAATTAGCCCGCGCCGCATTCACGGCTCAGGGCGGCGAGAAATTTCGCAACTTGAAGAACATGATGATGATCGGCACGGTCGATCTCTATTCGCCGAATTCCACCCAGTCGCTCTCCGGCAAGTTTGGCATGATCGTGGCTGGTGAAAAAGTCCGACAAGACGTGCAATCGGCCATCGTCAGCTTCCAACTGATCTACGACGGCGTGCAAAATTACTCTTCGTTTCGCGGCATGAACATCCCGCCGCCGAGCAAGTTCGGTCTGCCTGTGCTTACAAAATTCGACCAGCCGGGCTATACCGTCACCGCGCTCCCCGACAAAAAGAAAGAGCGCGCCTTTCGCATCACGGACGCGGAAGGGAACGCCACCAACTATTTCGTCGAAGTGACGAGGGGGCGCGTCATCCGCTACGAGATTCCTTACAACGGCCTGACGGTCAGCGTCGAGCACAAGACCCTGAAGGAGTTCGGGGGTGTGCTCGTGCCCACCAGTTTCGTGCAAAAACTGGCCGCGCCCCAAGGCGACTTTTACGCCGAGTTTAAAGTCAAAGAAGTGAAACTCGATCAGGAACTGCCCGCCGACACATTCAAGATTCCCGGACATTGAGATAAAAGTACCAAGCAATCTCATTTCGATTTTACCTGTTAACATGTGGCCTGACCGCGCACCCGCTGGACACTCGCTCTGCCGCCGTGCTAGATTGTTCGGGTTTTACTTAACTCGTGCGGTTGCCTGAAATTACAGGCGAACTGCGGTCTGGGAGGGCCATCCGGGGCAGTGGTTAGTTATGTTAGATAGAGAAGCAAAAGAACAGGTCGTCGGGACGTACCGGACGCATGAAGGCGACACAGGGTCGCCGCAGGTGCAAGTCGCATTGCTCACCGCGCGCATCAATCAGCTCACCGAGCACTTCAAAACGCACAAAAAGGACAATCACTCGCGGCGCGGGCTGCTCAAGATGGTCTCGCAGCGACGGAGTCTGCTCGATTACCTGAAACGCAGGGATATTGAGCAGTATCACCAACTGATCAGCAGCCTCGGTCTGCGCCGCTAAAATTGAGCGACAGACCGGTGCGCAATGGTCAGAGCATAGCGAAGGAAGTAAGTTCCTTCCACATCACACGCCCGCGTTCCTCGAAAAGCCGGGTGGCAGTGCCGAACGTGACGGCGCGAACTGCCGCCAAGCGGACGCGAGTAGCCTGTAGCATAAGCAACATGGCGGGGGGGAAGGTCCAGGGGGGGGGGTTTGGGGGTTTGTTTTTTTTGGGTGTGTTGCCCCCCCGCCCCACCCCCC
>JBPCIP010000001.1:0-3219 GCA_051006195.1 Pyrinomonadaceae bacterium | reverse complement strand
TCTTCGGATTGTGCTTCGCCAAAACTTTCGTGATCGCCGCCGTCAACGTCGTCTTCCCATGATCCACATGCCCGATGGTCCCGATGTTCACATGCGGCTTCGACCGGTCGAATTTCTCCTTGCTCATGTTGCGATGGCCTCTTTAAAAATTATTAGATGTTAACCGTCAAGTTAATGGAGCCCGCGATGAGATTTGAACTCATGACCTCCTCCTTACCAAGGAGGCGCTCTACCCCTGAGCTACGCGGGCGTCTCCCGATGCCCTTATGACTGCTTAGTAATAACCACTGAAAACTTTTGGAGCGGGAGACGAGGCTCGAACTCGCGACCCTCAGCTTGGAAGGCTGATGCTCTACCAACTGAGCTACTCCCGCCCGTTCATTGTAGAATGCGAATTTTGGGTTGAAGACGAATTAACAATCCAATCCAAAGTACACATTCCACTATCTCTACATGATGCAGGGGGTAGGATTCGAACCTACGTAAGGCGTTAGCCTGCCGGGTTTACAGCCCGGTGCCATTAACCACTCGACCACCCCTGCACAAATATTGCCAAAGATGTTGGAGCCGGCGAAGGGACTCGAACCCCCGACCCTCTGATTACAAATCAGATGCTCTACCAACTGAGCTACGCCGGCTCAGTACGGATCGCTCCGCGCACTTCCGACAAAACGCGAATAGTAGCAATAGCTTTCCTAAAACGCAAGCCACAGAGGACGCCTGCTTCAATTTCATGCGCTGAAACGGTCGGTTTGAAGAAATTTGTTGACGCTCTCTATCATCAGCAAGTAGGATTGAAAACGTCCTGTGTCGTGCGGCCACAGATGACCGCACGGCTCTCACCTCATCTAAACGCCCCTGGATACTTCTCAAAGTCTTTTCGACTTGCTTTGAGCATCGTCCGATTTTTCACCTTTCTTTTTCCTTTGCTTTAGGAGATTTCCGTGCATACCCGTAAACATTTTTCGCACTCCGGCGGCTTTGCCGTCCTTCTTTTTGCCTTCTTTTTCACCCTACTTCCCGTCACAGCTCAGACCAATCCTGAACCCGCACCGCAAAAGACAGCGAACATGCCAGTCAGCACGCCTTCCCCAAATCCTTTGAAGACGGAGACTGGAACCGAGATTCTTTGCGCCGGTTACATTGAGCATGCGCCGAACTACAGCGGGCTGGAGGTCGTCGGAGGTGAACAGGAGCAGGAAAAAAGCAACTACGGTGTGGGCGATTTGGTGTTCATCAGCGGTGGTTCGCAGCAGGGCGTTACGGTCGGCCAGGAATTTCAAGTGGTGCGCCCGCGCGGACAATTCACGTCGAAACTCACGCGCAAATCAGGCTGGCTCGGCGTCTATACACAGGAAATCGGACGATTGCGCGTCACAGTGGTCAAGGAGCGCGTGTCGGTGGCACTCATTACGAACGAGTGCGACCTGATCTTGCTCGGCGATTTGCTGCGCAGCGTGCCGCAACGCGTCTTGCCGCCGACGGATGAATCCGGCGACCTTAACCGTTTTGCTGACCCAAGCGGTAAGCAAGCAGGTCGGATCGTGCTCGCGCGCGACGCACGCGAGATGGTTTCGCGCAACCAGATCGTCTACATCGACCTTGGCGCGGAAGATAACCTCAAACAGGGCGACCAACTCACCGTCTATCGTCCGGCGGGCAAAGGGAATATCACACGTTTTCGTGACGAAGAGGTGACACCGACGGCCAGCTATGGTTTCGAGAGTGAAATTTTTCGCGGAGGCAAATTCTCGAACAAGGCGCAACGCGTCAAAAATCCGAACAACACTGGTGTCTACGGCCCGATGACGACAACGCCGCAAGTCAAGCGGCGGCGACCTCCGGTGCCGCGCAAAATCGTGGGCGAGGCGGTCGTGTTGAACGTGCAGGCACGCACTGCCACCGTGGTCATCACGCGCATCGCGCAAGAGATTCACACAGGCGACTATGTGGAAGTGAAATAGCGTGTTCTTCCCCTCCGGCGAGCGACTATAACTTCCGATTTAGCATTTCCGGGTTGCCCGTGGCGGCGATTGAATTGGCAGGATTTTGACGGGAGAAGATGCGCGAGTGCGTCTGCTGGTTTATCGCCATCAGATGAACGCGGCGTTCGGCAACAGCAGCGCGCCGCGCCTTACAAGTCAGCTAACGGGCATTCGCCCGCGCGTCGAAGTTCCGGCCTCGACTGCGACGGGCGAATTTGTCTTGTCGCGAATTTTATCGCGAGCGACTTCGCGTTCGAGCGCGGCGCGGGCGACGGCGGATTGGTAAAAGGCGCGGAAGTATTCGTACATCGAGAAGCAGGCGGAGAGCACGACCACCCACAGCATCGCGCGCCCCGCCGTATAGAGTAGAACTTGCCAGTCGGTGGCCGTCGTCGCGCCTTCCCCTAAGAAGCGGCGCACCGCCGCGCGCAGTTCCGGCACAGACCAGACTTCGATGGCAGGAAACGCCTGCCCGAAATTTGCCACCGGCGGCGCGCCCCGCACGCTCGATAAGATCAGCATCGTAATCGCCAGCACCTGCGCGCCCATCTTGAATTTGCCCATCCGAGAGGCGGAGATGATCACGCCGTCTGCCGCCGCTATCGAACGCAAGCCTGAGACGGCCAATTCACGCCCGATGATGATGACGACCGCCCACGCAGGCGCGAGTCGATTTTCGACGAGCGAGATCAGCGCGGCGGAGATGAGCAATTTGTCGGCGATGGGGTCGAGCAGTTGGCCGAGCCGGGAGACTTGTTGACGGCGTCGCGCGATGTGCCCGTCCAGATAGTCTGTGAAAGCGGCGGCGAGGAAGAGACTCGCGGCGAGAAGGTGGCGCGGCACGCCGAACCAATCTTCCGAAAACGGCGTGAGCAGCACCGCGACGAGGAGCGGCACGACGAAGATGCGCGAGAGCGTCAGCGTGTTTGGAAGATTGAGACTCACCACTCCTCTTTTCGTTTCATCCCCACAAGCACAACCCGACGACAGCTGCGCTGATGATTAAACTGCGTTTGTCGCGCAGTGTAGGAGTCATGTACAAAGAGTGTCAAGGGTGATGCTCACCGATTCTTTGAGTTGAATTTCAAATTGATCTGCTAATCTGCTGGGGTGTAATTAAAAGTGGGACTCAAGGATAATGACTTTCACTAAGCAGCGAAAGTGGAGGTCAGACATGTCAAATTCCAGCGACGGTTTAGATGAGCGAACTAAAAGGTTCATCGCAAAGCTACAT